>CAZYVH010000015.1:0-31306 GCA_964650905.1 uncultured Wenzhouxiangellaceae bacterium
GAACCCACATCATCAGCTTGGAAGGCTGAGGTTCTACCATTGAACTACACCCGCCCGAAACCAGCCTCTCACCCCATGTCTCTCATTACTACACCAACCTTTAATGAATGGTGGAGGGGGGAGGATTCGAACCTCCGAAGGCATAGCCAGCAGATTTACAGTCTGCCCCCGTTGACCGCTTGGGTACCCCTCCCTCAAGCAAGCCGCCTATTCTCTCTTAGCAGTCTACGTCTGTCAATAACATGTCCGATAAATTCTTCACATTCAGACATTAAAACGAAAATGCATCACATCACCTTCCTGAACGACATACTCCTTGCCCTCCAGACGCAGCTTGCCTGCCTCCTTTGCGCCCTGTTCGCCGTTGCAGACAATATAATCATCAAATGCGGTGACTTCTGCACGGATAAAGCCACGTTCAAAATCTGTGTGTATCCGACCGGCGGCCTGCGGTGCTGTTGCCCCCCGGGTCACTGTCCACGCCTTGACCTCCTTGGGTCCGGCCGTAAAGAAGGTCAGCAGATCCAGCAGGCTGTAACCGGCACGCACCACACCGGTCAGACCTGACTCGTGTAAACCGAGAGCCGCGAGAAATTCTTCACGGTCCTGCCGATCCAGTTGTGCGACCTCCGCTTCTATCGATGCACACACCGGCACGACAACGGCGTTGTTGCCGCCGGCAAATTCCCGTACCTGGTCCAGCAGAGGATTCTTTTCAAACCCGTCCTCGGCCACATTGGCAATATACATGACCGGTTTCATGGTCAAAAGGTGCAGGTCTCTCACAAGCCTTTTCTCTTCACCATCCAGCCCAAGCCGGCGCGCGCTGCCGCTGCTATCGAGACTGTCCCTGACCCTTGCCAGTAAGGTCGCACGGGCAACCATGTCGCGGTCACCGCTACGTGTCTGTTTTTCAGCCTTTAGCAACGCCCGTTCCACGCTTTCCAGATCGGCCAGTGCTAACTCGGTATTGATGATCTCAATATCGGCAACCGGGTCGATGGCACCCGCTACGTGCACGACGTCGTCATTTTCAAAACAACGCACAACATGCGCAATTGCATCGGTTTCCCTGACGTGCGCCAGAAACTTGTTGCCCAGCCCTTCACCTTTGGATGCGCCGGCAACCAGACCGGCAATATCAACAAACTCCATGGTGGTCGGCAATACTTTTGCCGGTTTAACAATGGTGGCCAGTTGATACAAACGCGGGTCCGGCACTGGTACCACACCCACATTGGGATCTATCGTGCAGAATGGGTAATTTTCCGCAGCAATGCCAGCCTCTGTAAGTGCATTGAACAAGGTCGACTTTCCGACATTCGGCAAGCCCACGATTCCACAATTAAAACCCATATCATATGTCCAGAAAAATGGTGTCAGTCTTCGGTATGCAAGGTCTTGACAGCCCTTGACCAGTGATCTGTC
The DNA here is from genome assembly GCA_964650905.1 of uncultured Wenzhouxiangellaceae bacterium. GTDB lineage: Bacteria > Pseudomonadota > Gammaproteobacteria > Xanthomonadales > SZUA-36 > SZUA-36. The sequence continues at coordinate 1,429 of CAZYVH010000015.1, forward strand.
AGCAGGTCCGGTAAAACGCTCATGGCTGCTGTGATGGACTGCATAATCGCCAATTGCTGATCAGCCGTCGGGCGACTCAACACATACCCGGTCACGGCGTCCTTGTGCCCGGGATGACCAATCCCAATACGCAAGCGCTGAAAGTCCGTCGTATCAAGGTGATTGAAAATGTCCCGCAAACCATTGTGACCGCCATGGCCACCCCCCTGCTTCAGACGGGCCGTACCCGGTGGCAAATCAAGCTCATCATAAGCCACCAGCAGTCTGTGTGGTTCAAGCTGGTAGTAATCCATAACTGCCCTGACGGCCTGACCACTGTGGTTCATGAAGGTGGCCGGTTTGACCAGGATGCAATCCACACCAAAAAGACGGGTACGACAAACCCGGGCAGACAGCCGGGTCTGCAGACGCAGGCGCGTGCCGGCTTCTTTTAGCAGTTCATCCAAAAACCAAAACCCGGCATTATGCCGGGTTTGGCTGTATTTCTGCTCCGCGTTACCCAGACCTGCAATCAGGAACAATGCAGGCATCCTGGCAGCGGTAGGCTAGTCCTTATCGGTGTCGTCATCGGTCGCATCATCGCCCGACCCGGCTTCATCAGCGGCAGCGGCTTCAATTTCGCCTTCCGCCTCAGTAACTTCAACTTCACCAGTCGCCTCAAGTTCGGCGGCAGCGGCAGCAGCCTCTTCAGCAGCGGCAACCCCCGTGCCCTGGGTTTCCTTGATATGAACCGCGTTGGCGATAACCACATCAGAGACGTCTTCACCCGCCAGTGCGAGTACGTCGACGCCTTCAGGCAGAACAATTTCAGATAACATGACGGCATCACCCGCATCCAGAGCAGAAAGATCAGCCCTCAGGAATTCAGGCAGGTTTTCCGGTAATGCAGCAATTTCGACCTCGGTCACCAGGTGCTGTATCACCACACCCGAGGTCTTACCCGCGGGTGATTCTTCTTCATTATCAAAATGAATGGGTACGGACATACGCAGCACTTCTGTGGCAGAAACCCGCATAAAATCCAGATGCATGATCTGTTGTTTGAATGGGTGATGGTGTACATCACGCACAATAACTTTCTGACTACGTCCGTCTGCCACCCTGATCTCAAGGATGCTGGAGAAAAAGGACTCCTGTTCCGCAGCATGTACCAGCGGGTCATGCTCGATGGACAAGGTGGCGGGATCTTTCTGACCCCCATAAAGAACGGCCGGAATTCTCCCCTGACGACGCAGGCGGCGGCTCGCACCTTTCCCTACATCCTCACGGATTTCCGCATTGATCACAATTGAATCGGTCATGATATTCCTCAAAATAATTTAACGACACCAAAACGGTATAAACAGACTGTTTTAAGAGCGTTATTGCCACTTTAATGGCGGATCTCCCATCCCCGCGACCAGGGACAGCACAAAAAACGAGCCGGGCATTATACCGCATCAACCCCCATGGCTGGCAATAGCAAGTTTGTCAATCAGACGTCGCAAGTTTGCGATGTGGGCTGGTCCGACCTCACAACAACCACCAATAATTTGCGCACCACTGGCCAGCCAGTCAGCGGCATGACGTGCGTACATCCGAGGTGTCACATCGGTGCGCGCAGGCGGTATGGATTCGTCACCCTGAAAATCCCATTTGTGCGGTATGGGGGTAAAAGCATTCGCATAGGCACCCACTGGTAACGTACTGACGGCAAGCAATTCCGGCAGTGCCCGGCTGATGGCTTCCGGCGGCGAGCAATTGAGCAGTACCGCATCGATTCCCGATTCGGCGACATCCCGCCAGGCAGCGGCGATGGGTTCACCGCTGCGCAACCGGGTTGATCCACTGTCCTCGATTGACCAGGACAACCACACCGGCAACCCGGTCGCCAGTGCTGCTGCAATCGCGGCCCTGGATTCCAGCCGGCAGGACAGCGTTTCGCAGATAAACATATCAACGTATGGCGCCAGGTAACCGGCCTGTTCACGGTATAACGCCTCGGTATGGGCAAAATCACCGACAAGGTCCGGACGATAGCTACCATACTGGGGCCCCATGGAGCCGGCAATGAGCACCTCTTTTGTGCAGTTATCACGTGCTTTTTGTGCCAGTTCCGCTGCCAGCCGGTTCATTTTTCCCAGGCTATCGAGTAAACCCTCCGGGGCAAAATTATTGCGAACGCAGGCATAGGAATTGGTGGTAATGACATCTGCCCCGGCTCGTATGTAGTCCTCGTGGATCGCCACCACCGTGTCCGGATGTTCGAAAAGAGCCCTGGCAGACCACAGTGCGCCCTGGCTGGCGGCTTTTCGGTTGATCAATTCCTGCCCCATGCTACCGTCCAGCAAGAGCGGATATGAAGACAAGCGATTGCTCAAAGCAGAATACTCAACCTAATAAAAAAATGCATAGGGAATCACATCAACGCTGTCACCCCGGGCAATATCCTGATCGGGGGCTTGTACGACCAGGCCGTCGCCCCAGCTGGCTGAATACAGGACACCGCTGCTTTGGCGGCTGAAAACCTCCACGCCTGCAGGTGTCGAACGGGCACGCAGGTACTCCTGCCGGCTACTGCCCCTGTGATCAAACAGGGCAATTTGCCGCGTCGGGACGATGCTGCCCTCAGCACTGCCCTGACAGGCGAAAAGATAGGGCCGTGCGAGCACCAACAAGGTGACCAGGGCCGATACCGGGTTACCGGGCAAACCCAGGAATGGCGTTGTCGCGACATAACCAAAGGCAAAGGGTTTACCTGGCTTGATGGCTACCCGCCACAGGTCGAGCCGGCCAAGTGACTCGACCACCGGCTTTACATGGTCTTCCTCACCTACCGATACACCGCCGGAGGTAATGATCACATCCGACTTGCGACCGGCCTCGGTCATGACATCGGCGATAAGCCCGGGGTCATCCTCGGTGATACCAAAATCGTTGACCTCGAAGCCCCAGCGTTGCAGCAGACCGGTCAACATGTAGCGGTTGGAATTGAATATCTGGCCAGGTCCGGCCGTACCCCCCGGTTCAACCAGTTCGGATCCGGTCGACAGGATGGCTACCTTAAGACGTTTGTAGACATCGATACGGGCGATACCCAACGAGGCAATCAACCCCAGGTCCTGCGGGCGCAGACGGTGACCGGCACTCAATACCGTGGCGCCACGACCTATGTCCTGGCCGCGTGGCCGGATATTGGCGCCCACCGGCCGTACATCCTGCAGCCACACGCTGGTGCCATCTTCCCTGCAGTTCTCCTGCATTACGACGACATCGGCACCTGCGGGGATTTCAGCACCGGTGAAAATTCGTGCGGCCGTACCCTCTGCCAACGCCTGTGGCGGCGTGCCGGCAATAATGCGCTGGCTGATCACTAACGGCTGATCCGGACCCAGCCAGTCCTGTCGACGCAAAGCATAACCGTCCATGGCGCTGTTGTCCGCCGGTGGCACATCGATGCCGGCGACAACATCATGGGCGAGAACACGCCCAAGGCAGGTCCGGAGTTCAACCGATTCGATATCGACCAGTACCTCGCTGGAATCGAGCAGTTTCCGGATCGCATCAGGCAGGCTGAGCATACTCATAATAAGTGCGCACCCGATCTCGTTTGCGCCACGAAATTACACGGCCGGTGACGGCTGTCGAGTTGCTCTTCAAGGATGCGCGTCCAGCCGGTACGGCAGGCGCCAGTTGAACCGGGCAGACAAAACAGCAGGGTCTGGTTGGCGAGACCCGCGAGGGCCCGCGACTGGACCGTTGAGGAACCAATTTCCTCAAAGGACACTTGCCGGAATAATTCACCAAAGCCTTCGATCAGGGTGTCAAACAGCGGTCGAAGCGCCTCGGGTGTTGAGTCCCGATTGGTCAGACCGGTGCCACCGGTTGTGATAATGACATCGATTGTATCATCGACAATCCAGGCCGAAACGATGGCGCGGCTGGTGTAGATGTCATCTTTGCACAGTTGACGCGCCACCAGGTGATGGCCGGCCGATGCCAGCAGGTCTTCAAGCGCCTGTCCGGACGTATCGGTGGCCCGCGTGCGGCTGTCCGACAGCGTCAGTATGGCAATATTGAGTGGGACAAAATCAGCTTCCTGGTGCAAGGTGGTCTCCTTGGTTGATTGTTACGACTGGGTCAATTGGTACTACTTCAAGGAAAGCCAGCCGGTGGCGGCCTTGAGTTCCTCGGGTGTGTTGACATTGTAAAACGGTGGTGGCTCGCACGTCTCCCATTCCACCACCACATGTGGCAACAAACGCAATACGTGTTTCAGACCACTCGAACCCCCGCTGAGCGCGACATCCCGGACAACGCCGAGGTGCGAACTGTGCCAGAGCGAAAAGGTTGGCTGCAATACCCCCCGCCAGGAGACGACCACCACCGGGTATTGCGGGCCGCCGTCCGCAGCCAGCAGCCTGTCAACCAGGTCCAGCGGCACAAACGGCGCGTCACAGGGACACAGCGCCAGCGAGTTATCCATCTCCTTTGTCACCAGGTATTGCAAGGCGGAATAGAGACCCGACAACGGTCCCCGGTAGCGTGGCAGGAGATCGGGCACCAATGACAGGCCAAATGATGCAAGACCGCTGTCGCTACCGTCATCGCTGATCAATAACGTCTCCACCTGGGGCTGAAAACGTCTGATGACATGCGCCACGAGGGGTTCATCACACAACGGTACAAGCGCCTTGTTGGCACCACCCATACGACTGGCGCGACCACCTGCGAGAATGACACCTGCCGGTTTTCCTGTAGCCATCAAAGCACCTGCCTTTTCAACATCACCTTGTTCACATTTACGGTCCCGATTGGGATTTTAACCGCTCGATGCAGTTGACGCAGTCATAATTTTTATACGGGTTCAGTGATACGCACACCACCGAGTTTTGCGATGATCCTGTCGGCGACGCGAAATGCGTTGGCGTAAATTGTCCAGGTATATGGCACGCTCCCGCCCGTAGGCATGAAACTGCCATCGGTGATATACAGGTTGTCCACATCATGGGCCCGGCAGTCGGCATTGAGGACCGAGGTTTTCGGATCATTGCCAAAGCGACAACCACCGGCCACGAGGTTGGGCGGTGGCGCACCACTCAGACCCCAGGTGACCTTGTCCGCACCCAGGTTTTTGAGCAGGCTGCGGCCCTTGTTGGTCAGAAACCGGCCAATTTTCAAATCGTGCTCGTGGTAAGCCACCCTGACCCTGGCCACCGGGGTCTGCCAGCGGTCGGTCAGCTTCGGGTCGAGAGAAACAAAACAGTTGTCGTTGGGCAGCCAGTCACAAAAGGTCTCGAAACGCAGATAGCGAACACCGGTAAAATCTGACTTGAGCCGGTTTTTGAGCGCTTCACCCCAAAGCAGGCCGTCGGACCCATACTTGACGCGGTTGGCGTGGTTGATGGGGTTCGGGTGACGCATCAAAAACTCGATGGTGCCGCCTTTGACCTTGCCCAGTTTGTCATCATCGATGAAGTACCAGTCCTGCAGGGCGCGGTTTAAAAAGGGACCAAATACGTTCAGTTCATCAACTTTTTTCTGTTCTATTTCGGTGTAATGAAAGTGGCCCGTGCCGGCGCCGCCGGCTGAGAAAATGAGGTTTTTCCCCACCTGACCGGTATTGTTGGCCAGACCGTGTGGGTGGCGCTGACCGCTCGACAGGAGTAACAGGCGGGATGTTTCTATCGCGTGGCAGGCCACCACGAAGATACGTGCACGAACGGCTATTGGCGCACCCGCCCGGTCGTAATACCTGGCTGCGACCACCCTGCCATTGCGGTCACTTTCAAGGTGATAAACCTTTGCATCGGCACGGATTTCACAACGACCGGAACCGCGGGCCCGGTTTAACAGCGCTGCCCTGGAACTGCCCTTGGCGCCGCTGGAACAACCGTAGCTGCCACAATAACCCGAATACTGGCAGGATTGCCGGCCCATTGCGGGCTGTGACAGGATGGCGCGTGGCACCGGCATGGGGTGCAAGCCCATATGTTGAAACGTCTCATCGATCCAGCCCGAAACCGGGTGCTCAGCGGTCGGTGGATACGGGAAATCGGCACTCGACCTGGGTTCCTGGTTGGGGTGCTCGATCACCCGGCCGGAAACACCCACTTCGCGCTCAGTTTTTGCGTAGTAGGGTTCCAGATCCTGGTACGAGATCGGCCAATCCACAATATTGGCGCCGTCAATGGGCCCGAATTCGGATAATAATCGAAAATCCTTTGGCTTTAAGCGGTGGAAAAAACCGCTCATGAAATTCGATGAACCACCCACGCAATTACCGTTCCAGAAGTCCCTGCCAGATTCATACGTCGGTGTTGCAAGCCAGTCGCCATCGTCATCGCGGTCCTCGATGACGTGAAACTCGTCTCGCAGGCTGGGTGTGTAAACGCTGCGACGGCAACAGGCCAGTTCATCCTTGAAAAAATCCGCCTCGCTGAACCATGGGCCTTTCTCAAGCACCACCACATGATAGCCGGCCCCGGCCAGCGACAACGCCACCGGTCCACCGCCCGCGCCGCTGCCTATGACACAAACATCAAAATCATGATCGCCGCCCATTATTCAAGCCATTGATTTCAACCGGGTGTAAATCTTGTCTTTCGGTGGTCTCGGGAATCCCGGCTGGTGCTCAAGCCATCGCCAACCGATACCATCAGGGTTGCCCCCGTAGACCGGGTCTGACAGCAGCGCTTCGAGGATGTAACCCAGGACCAGTGCCAGCCAGTTTTCCCCCCAGTGCGTTTTCTGCGCAAAATATTGCAACAGTGATTCCCGTTGTGAGAAATCCAGCGCATTGAAAGCCTTGCCAAACCTTTCCTGGCTCGCCTCATGCACGGTGGCGATACGCTTGAGCAGAAAATTTCGGCTGGCGGCGTTCATCCCCGGCCGGAAAATGGTGAATTCGATGTAGGCCAGCGCATGGATATCCGTCGCACCCGGTGAATCGGGTCCTTTTGGAAACAGGTGCTCGCACACGGCCGTCAGGGTTTTGGTTTGCCGGGCAGTGAAATGCTCCTGCGCGGTGTCCTCTGCTGTTTCATCTGCCAGCGCCAACGGCAGATTTGCAACAACACGGCCCGCCGTCAGGGCAACACCACTGCTCAGCAAAAAAGAGCGGCGACTGACCTGTGTCGCATCTTCGCGAAGCGTGGCATGTAGGCGGGTCAGTTCATCGTTTGGCGAAACTTTTTTAACCATCAGGATGCATCCGGATTGCTGCAACTCAGATCGGGGTTCATATCCGGTGTATAGGGTTCGAACCAGTCAGGCACGTGGGCCGCGATATATTCGGGAACACCATTGCGGTAACGAATAATGCCATCGACCCCGATGATGAATTCTGTTGGCACGACGTGTACATCATAGCGTTTTGTTATGACTTCACCCGTATCGAAAGCCAATGGATAGTTGGTTTCATAGTCCTCCTGGTAGCGACGCGTTTCTTCCAGTGTGTCGCTCCAGGTGGTGTTGACGGCCAGAATTTCGACACGGTCGCCGAATGCCTGTTCCAGTTTTTTGTAGCGCGGTGTTTTTTTGATGCAGTATTCACACCAGGTATTCCAAAAGGTCAGAAATACGGCTTTCTTTCCCTTGTAATCAGATAGATGTACGGTCTCACCATCGATCGTTTGCAATTCAAACGCCGGTGCAGGCTCACCAACGCCAGCGGCAAGACCGGTTTGGGCCACCAACAGACATACCGTCAACAGGAGATTTCTAATGTACATTTTGTACGGTCCAATGACTTTCAATTTTATCATCCGGAGCAGGCTAACTGACGCTGATACAGACCGGCAGACACGGCAAATGTTTTCACTCGCAAAATACGCTTGCAATGGCCACAAATAAATCTGACTCAAATCGGCCTTCCCGTAACTCAGGCCAGGTCCGACAGACTGCCTGGTAAAACTATAGCTTTTCCAGTGCCGCGCGTACGCCGGCATTCAACCCGGAACCGTCGGTGTGCGCGTATTCAATGAGCAATGTGCGCATACGTGGTGCCCAGGACCGCCTGATGTGCTGTGCAATACGCGTGGCGGCGTCTGGTTGAAAACTGAGGTTGGCGGCGATGTCATTGGCCATGGAAACCAGGTGAGCGGTTTCCTGGTCCGTTACATCGTCATGTAGGGTGTCACTAGCTGTCATTATCTTTTATCCCTGCAATCAGGCCTCTGTCTGACGTGCTTTTTCCAACAATGCCTGTTGCCGATCATCGAACGCCTTTTGTTGTTGCTGCCATTCAGAGGGCTGTGTGACCCGCGTGGCCTGCACCGCGGTGACCTTGTACTCAGGACAGTTTGTAGCCCAGTCCGAGTTTTCAGTTGTCACGACATTGGCGCCGCTCAACGGAAAATGAAACGTCGTGTAAAGTACGCCGGGTTGCACCCTCGCGGTGACCACCGCCCGCAGTACCGTATCACCCGCCCGGCTGCGGATTCCAACCCAGTCACCGCTGCTGATGCCACGGTCCTGTGCATCCACCGGATGAATTTCCAACAGGTCCTGGTCGGCCCAGCGGGTGTTCTCAGTACGCCGGGTTTGTGCGCCCACATTGTACTGGCTGAGGATTCTCCCGGTGGTCAGCAGCAACGGAAACTCGACGCTTGAATGTTCCGAGGTCGGTACAAAGCCGGTCACGGCAAAGTAACCTTTACCGCGTACAAATTCGTCCACGTGCATGGTCGGCGTGCCCGCCGGCGCAGCCTCGTTGCAGGGCCACTGAATGCTGCCCATGGCCTCCAGCTTGTCGTAACTCACGGCGCTGAATGTCGGTGTCAGACGGGCAATTTCATCCATGATTTCACGCGGGTGCGAATACGTCATGGTATACCCGAGCGCATTGGCCAAATCGACAGTGATCTCCCAGTCTTCCTTGCCGCTTTTTGACGGCATGACCTTGCGCACCATCGAGATACGCCGTTCCGCATTGGTAAAGGTGCCGTTTTTCTCAAGAAACGTGGACCCCGGCAGGAACACGTGTGCATATTTTGCCGTTTCATTCAGGAAAATGTCCTGCACCACGATACACTCCATGGATTTGAGCGCGGCTTCGACATGGTGGGTGTTCGGGTCGGACTGGGCGATATCCTCACCCTGACAGTAAAGACCCTTGAAAGCACCGCTCAAGGCGGCGTCAAACATATTGGGAATTCGCAGACCGGGTTCCGATTGTAGTTTTACCTGCCATTCGGCCTCAAACAAGCCACGGACTTGTGGATCAGATACGTGCCGGTACCCCGGCAATTCGTGCGGGAAGCAACCCATGTCACAGGAGCCCTGCACGTTGTTCTGACCCCGCAACGGGTTGACCCCGACGCCCTCACGACCCAGGTTGCCGGTCGCCATCGCCAGATTGGCGATACCCATGACCATGGTCGAACCCTGGCTGTGTTCGGTCACCCCCAGACCATAATAAATGGCCGCGTTAGGCGCGCCGGCATACAAGCGTGCCGCCGCGCGCAAGTCATCTGGTGCGATACCCGTCGCACGTTGCAGATGCTCAGGTGAGTTTTCTTCGCCGAGGATAAATTTACGCCAGGTTTCATACGCCGGGATTTCGCAACGCGCACGTATATAGTCGTCGTCTTCCAGGCCTTCGGCAACAATGACGTGGGCCATGGCGTTGATAAAGGCGACATTGCTGCCCGGTAATAACTTCAGATGATGGGCGGCGCGGATGTGCGCGCTGTCCACCAGTTCCGTGGTGCGTGGATCCACCACGATCAATTGTGCGCCCTGACGCAGACGTTGTTTGAGACGCGATGCGAATACCGGGTGCGCGGCACTCGGATTGGCGCCGATCAACATCACCACGTCGGCTTCTGCAACCGAATCAAATGCCTGGGTACCGGCCGATTCGCCGAGGGTGGTTTTCAGACCATAGCCGGTCGGTGAGTGGCACACGCGCGCGCAGTTGTCGACATTGTTGTTGCCAAAACCCGCACGCACCAGTTTTTGCACCAGGAAAGTTTCTTCATTGGTGCAACGTGAAGACGTGATCCCGCCCACGCTGTCGACGCCATACCGCGCCTGGATTGCGCGCAGGCGGTCGGCCGCATAGCTGATGGCCTCTTGCCAGGCCACTTCCCGCCAGGGGTCATCGATCGCATCCCGGATCATCGGCCGGGTGATGCGGTCCCGGTGACTGGCATAAGCGAAAGCAAAACGACCCTTGACACAGGCATGGCCGGCATTGGCCTTGCCCTCTTTGGCGGGTGTCATACGCACCACCTCATCGCCCCGGGTCTCGACATTGAATGAACAGCCCACACCACAGTAGGCGCAGGTTGTCACGGTGCTGGAATCGGGCAGACCCAGCTTGATAACAGAATTTTCAGTCAGCGCGGCGGTTGGGCACGCGTTAACACAGGCTCCGCAGGATACGCATTCGGATGTCATGAATGATTCCAACTGGCCGGCCGAGATTTTTGAATTAAAGCCACGGTCGTCGACCGTCAACGCAAAACTGCCCTGGATATCGTCACAGGCCCGCACGCAACGGGAGCAGACGATGCACATGGACGGGTCAAAGGTAAAATAAGGGTTGGATTCATCTTTTGTGGCCTGCTGGTGGTTTTGACCCCCCAATCCGTAACGGCTGTGTTCCACACCCATGTCAATCGCCAGGTCCTGCAATTCACAATCTCCATTGCTGGGGCAACTCGTACAATCGAGCGGATGGTCTGAAACATACAGTCCCAATATATTCTTACGAAGATTTTCGAGTTGATCGGTCTGCGTGTGCACGACCATACCGGCCTGGGCCGGGGTGGTGCAGGCAGCCGGTGTACCCGTGCGCCCTTCAATCTCAACCAGGCACAACCGGCAGGAACCAAAGGCCTCGAGGCTGTCGCTCGCGCACAATTTGGGTATCTTGATGCCGGCCAGGGCGGCCGCCCGCATCAGGGACGTTCCCGGTGGCACATCAAGGCGCCGACCATCGATTTCCAGGCTCACCCTGGCGCCAAGATCCAGCGATGCTGGTGTACCCAGGTCCGGCAAAGGCACAAACTGCTGTGTCATATCACGGCCCCCGCTTGAAAGTCGTCCGGAAAATGGCTGATGGCGCTGCGTACCGGCATCGGTGTCAAACCACCCATCGCGCACAACGAGCCCTTTTCCATTGTCTCACACAAGTCCTCGAGCAAGGCCAGGTTGACACCGGACCGCTCATCTGCGCGAATTTTTTCCAGTAGCTCCACCCCGCGTACGGAGCCGATCCGGCAGGGTGTGCACTTGCCACAGGACTCCAGGGCGCAAAACTCCATGGCAAACCGTGCCTGTTCGAGCATGTCCACGCTGTCGTCAAAAACGACGATGCCCCCATGGCCCAGCATGGCCCCCACGGTAGCAAAAGATTCATAGTCCAATGCCGTGTCCCACTGGGATTCCGGCAGGTAGGCACCCAGCGGCCCACCAACCTGGATGGCCCGCACCGGTCTGCCGCTGGCCGTTCCACCACCAAAGTCCTCGATCACCGCCCTGAGACTCACACCGAAGGGTATCTCCACCAGGCCACCGCGTCTGACATTACCGGCAAGTTGCACGGTCAGCGTACCCCTGGATTTGCCGCTGCCAAAGTCCCGGTAGTACGCCGCGCCCTTTGCCAGCACCGTGCTCACCGCCGCCAGCGTCAAAACGTTATTGACCACCGTCGGTTTGCCAAACAGGCCCGCAATGGCCGGTAGCGGCGGTTTGGACCGCACCTGTCCCCGTTTGCCTTCGAGGCTGTCGAGAAGGGACGTTTCCTCGCCGCAGATATAGGCCCCCGCCCCGACCCGGACCTGCAAGCTGAAAGCACGGCCACTGCCGCCAATATCGTCACCAAGCAAACCAGCCTCGGTGGCTGTTTCGATGGCGCGGCTGAGTACCCCGAGCACCCGCGGATACTCGGATCGCAGATAGATAAAACCTTCGGTGGCACCCACGGCCAGAGCGCAAATGGTCATGCCTTCGAGCAACTGGAACGGATCAGCCTCCATCAACAAGCGATCGGCAAAGGTGCCCGAATCCCCTTCATCGGCATTGCAGACGACATATTTCTGATCGGCCGTTGTATCCAGCACGGTGCGCCACTTGATACCGGTCGGAAAAGCGGCGCCGCCACGCCCCCGCAAACCGGAATCCGTCACCATTTCCACGATGTCGGCCGGTGTCAGTGCCAGTGCCTTTTCCAGGCCTCTATAGCCGTCCAAAGCACGATAAGCATCCAGGCTGAGCGGGTCATTAACACCGGCCCGGGCAAACGTCAGACGCTCCTGGCGCGCCAGCCAGTCGATGTCCGTCACCTCGCCAAGACTTAAACGATGTTCACAGGCTGCCGGAAAACCTGCTGCAAACAAACTCTCAATATCTGCGCCGGTGACCGGGCCGAAGGCCAGCCGGCCGGCATCCGTTTCGACCTCGATGAGCGGTTCCAGCCAGAAGGCGCCACGTGAGCCATTGCGGATAATATCAACATCCAGACCCGAAGCCTGTGACCGCTGCGCCACCTCTGCCGCCACCGCGTCCGCCCCGAGCGCGCAAGCGGTGGTGTCTGCAGGAATAAAAATTCTTGTTTTCATGCAAGCGAACTCAACACTTTTCCAGTAGTTCATCAAAGCGCCCGGCATCCACCCGCGCATAAATTTTATCGCCCATACGAAGCGAAGGTGAGCAGGCACAATTACCCAGGCAATACACCGCTTCCAGCGAGTAGCGGCCATCGGCGGTCGTTTCACCAAAGCCTATGCCGAGACGCTCTTTGACATGCGCTTCAAGCTTCCTCGAACCCATGGCCTGGCAGGCCTCGGCGCGACACAAATGGATGACCGTACGCCCGTGCGGCTCACCGTGGAAATCATGATAGAAGCTGATGACGCCATGCACTTCTGCGCGCGACAACCCCATGCCCCTGGCAATCACGCCCACCTGCTCCGCCGGAATGTAGCCCAGTCCTTTCTGCACCGCGTGCAACAGGGGTAGTAAGCCGCCGGACTCATGGGCATAGGTGTTTATCGCAGATGCAACCAGAGCGGCACCATTGTTGGCTGAAGATGTCATGCGTGTTGCCTTGTTGACATTGACGTTTATCTCTATATTTCGCCTGTCTTAAGCCGGTATCTTAGACATACCGGCAGGCACGTGTAAAATGTTTTCTGGAATCAGCTGTAAGCTCCTGTTGGGCATGGACAGGGCCACCGCATCTGCCAGACAATATGATTTAAGGAAGTATTTTGATCAAAATCACAGCGACGGACCTGAACGGCCAGGATCACGATATCAAGACCGGCACCGGCACGACCCTGATGGAAGTGCTGCGGGAATACGAATGGGGCGTGGCGGCCATCTGTGGCGGTCTGTGTGCCTGTGGCACCTGTCATGTCTACCTGGATGAGGCGTGGCTCGACAAGTTTTCAGAAATGGACCCGGATGAAGCAGACCTGCTGGACGTATTGGACTGCCGCCGGGAAAATTCCCGGCTCAGTTGCCAGTTGCATCTGCAAAGCAGCCACGACGGCCTGAAACTGACCATTGCACCGGACGAGTGACACGGCGTTGTTATCACGCCCCCTGCTTTCCTGCTGTCTCATCCTGTTTGTTACATGGTTGACCCTTCCCGCTTCCGGGTCCGAAGCACCCGCCATTGCGGAGAAAATCATCCACGTTACAAGGGTTGACAAGGCGCCGGTGATTGACGGCGTCCTGGATGATGAGGCCTGGCAGATGGGCACGGTGATTGAGGATTTTCACCAGGTTGAGCCAGTGGAATTTGACCCGCCATCTGAAAAGTCAAGTGTCCGGGTTGTATACACAAAAGACGCACTCTATATCGCCGGCCAGTTCTGGGACAGCGAGCCGGACAAGATCGCGGCGATGGTTCTGCGCCAGGGAGATTTCTCGTTTGGCGACGATACGTTCACCGTCATGATCGACCCGTTCAACTCGTCGAGAAGTGGCTATGCCTTTGACCTGAGTGCAAACGGTGTGCGTAGCCAGGCGGTCTATGAAAACGTGACAACAGAAAACTGGCAATGGCAAGGTATCTGGTACGGCAAAACCCGCCGGCACGATCAGGGCTGGGTCGCAGAAATCAAAATCCCGTTTAAGACCCTGTCCTTCGATCCTCTCAGCGATACCTGGGGATTGAATTTTGCCCGCTATATCGGAAGAAAGTCGGAGTACATCGGTTGGGTCTCGGCAAACCGTGCGCAAAACCCTGCCGTTTCCGGAAAAATGGCCGGCATCAGCAACCCTGAACAGGGAATCGGTCTGGATGTCGTCCCGTCAATCCGGACAAAACTGACCAGGGACCATGTGTCCGGTGATTCAACGACCAACCTCGTCCCGGCTATCGATGTTTTCTACAAGCTGACGCCGGCGATGACGGCTGCATTGACTATCAATACTGATTTTGCAGGCACCGGTGTCGACGCCAGGCAGATTAACCTGACACGCTTTGGCCTGTTCTTTCCGGAACGGCGGGGCTTCTTTTTGCAGGATACCGACATCTTTGAATTCGGGCTTATCGGCGGACGGGATTACCGTTCCCGCACAACGCTGTCAAGGGTTGAACAGGAAAGTGGCAGACCCTTCTTTTCACGTCGGGTTGGTCTGAGCGCAACCGGTGAAGCGATAGACATCAACGTCGGCGGAAAACTGACCGGCAGGAGCGGACGCTGGAATATCGGCGTGCTGGGTGTCCAACAGGACGATTTCGGGGATCTCGACGCCAGTGATCTCTTCGTCGCCCGGGTGGTTTCAAATGTGCTGACCGAATCCAGTGTTGGTGTGATCCTGACGCATGGCGACCCGGGTTCGAATGTCAACAATTCCCTGGCCGGGGTCGACTTTCGTTATCTGAATACACGGCTCAAAAATGGCGCCAGCCTCGAAGCCGCGCTCTGGTATCAACAGTCTGAAACAGACAACCTGGACGGGCACAGTGCCGCCTATGGCTTTAGCCTGCAAATTCCAGGCGCGGTGGGCTGGCGCGGCGGGGTCAGCTACAAGGAATTACAGCGGAATTTCTTTCCGGCCCTGGGTTTTGTCAATCGGGTCAACGTTGCGGATTTCACCACTGAACTCGGCTACACCTGGCTGTCGCAATCGGAACTGATCCGGCAGGTCTACAGTGGTGTCGACTACCAAAGAATCGAAACATTACAGGGTGAGCTTGAGTCACAGATCATAACCCTGCGCCCGTTGGAACTGGAGAATGATTACGGAGACGGGATCACTTTTAATTACCACATCGTCGATGAAAACCTGGTAACACCGTTTGAGGTATCCGATGGGGTCACCATCCCGGTCGGTGCGTACTCGTTCGACCAGTATTGCATAAACGCCACAGCCGGGGAATATCGTCACCTCTCCGGTGTTGTTTACTACTGCGGTGGGGAGTTTTTTGACGGTGACCAGTCGGTGGCAGGGACATCGCTCGTATGGCGGCCGAACCCGCATCTCAAAATCTCTGCCCAGTACGATGTCAACGACATTGAACTGCCGCACGGGGCATTTGTCACCCGGCTTATCTCTTTAGGCGCCGATATCGCATTCACCAATGCCTGGTATTGGGAGAACATACTTCAATACGACAACGTCTCGAACAGCATGGGTTTGAACAGCATTTTGCACTGGGTACCCTACTCCGGTCGTGAGATGATATTTGAAATCAAGCGCGAGTATTTCGACCCGATGAAAAGCCACTCTTTTGACCTCATCGCCGACGACATCACCTTCAAATACAGTACGACATTCCGGTTTTAAAAGAAGTGGTCAAAAAATCCGTAAAAAAGGCCCCCAGGCAAGCGGATCAACCATTCCATCAGAAGCTGATTCGGGCTTGTCCAGCCACTTTCTGCCAGCAAGCGGCTATACGCCGAGTTTGATGCCACTATAAAATACACTCATGAACAAGTTCGTGGTATTGGGAATCTTTTTCGTAATCTTCGTCGCTGGACTGGGTGTAATCTTCAGCAACCAATCGGTCAGTTTCAATGAGTTTATGCGATCTCTCCGCGATCTGAACCCACGGGTTTTGAGTCTGCTGGCACTGCCATTTGTCGCCGTATTATTCTTGCTCGGAATCTATCTGCGCAGGAGAAGTGAAAACCGTATATGGAAGAAAGCCTTGAAAGAAACCCAAAACAAAAGACATCGCTAGGGTTTCAGGGGACCGTTTAATAAATGAATATTAGCGCAGGCCTAATTTTCCGGGAAGTACGGATCTAAAAGATGGGAGTTGAGTAAAAGTCCCCCGAATGAGCCAGGTTAAATCTCATGCTTGAAAAAATTATTTCCGGTGGCCAAACAGGCGTAGATCGTGCCGCGTTAGATGCTGCGATGACTTTGGGCATAACAGTAGGGGGCTGGTGCCCCAAAGGGCGTCGTGCACTTGATGGTGTTATTCCTGCAAAATACCCGCTAAAAGAAACACGTGAAAGGTCCTATCAAACTCGCACCAAGTGGAATGTGCGTGATTCTGATTCCTCGCTGATAGTGTGCACAGATGAACCAACAGGTGGCACAGCATTGACAATTAAACACTGCCAGCAACTGGCTAAACCCTATCTGGTCTGTCAACTCCAGGGTGGGGGAGGCTCTTGGGTGGATGACCCGGACAGCAAAGCGATGGGCCTTCTATATTGGTTAAACAGCCAGCGTGTTCAGGTGCTCAATGTAGCGGGACCAAGAGAGGGGAAGTCTTGCCCGATTTACGAACAAGCATATTCACTTCTTCATGAGCTATTTCAACTAACCTTGAAGGGTTGGTATGCACACGCTTTTAAATCTCGATAGCGTATTGTGTCTTTTGGCTGCATCCGATTTCCTGGCCGATAAAACCTACAGCCCGCCAGCTGACAAAATGGACACGGTTGAGAAAGAGGGTTGGATTTGGGTCAGGAGGAAAGGTGGGTAGTACCAAAACTTTTCAATCAGACGCACTATAACCTTTCATATAGCCGAAACAAAACCTTTCAATTAGCCGATATTAAAGGTTACAATCAGCCGTATGGCTGTGCTACCAATTTACCCCCGCTATCTGCGCCCCCGGCTAATTGAAGCACTGGCCGACACCCCGGTGGTGCTGATTCACGGGCCACGGCAATGCGGCAAGACGACACTGGCGCAGACCCTCGAGGGTTACCGCTACATCACCTTTGACGACGAGGTACAGTTGGCGGCAGCGCGCGCCGATCCGGTAGGTTTTGTCGCTGAATTGCCGCACCGCGCTATCCTGGATGAAGTACAGCGCGTACCGGAGCTATTCATTACCTTGAAGGCAGCGGTAGACCGGGATCGTCAACCGGGCCGCTTTGTGCTCACTGGTTCGGCGAATGTTCTGCTGGCACCCCAACTCTCTGATTCACTGGCAGGACGGATGGAGATTCTGCGCCTGCATCCCCTGGCCCGTTGCGAAGTGGTGGGCAGTGCCGGGGATTTGCTTGATGTCTTCTCTACTGGGGTAATCCGGACCGGTTCGTACCAGAGGCTTGGCGGGGCCCTGGCAGAACATATCGTTGCCGGCGGCTATCCGGCCGCTCTCGCTCGCAGCAATGGTCGGCGCAGACGGGAGTGGTACAAGGCCTACATCGAAACGCTGGTACAAAGAGACGTGCGGGAGTTGGCCCGCATCAGTCGATTGGATGTCATGCCGCGCCTGCTGGAGCTTGCGGCTGGGCAGACTTCGCGTCTGTTTAACGTTAGCGAATTAGCCAGCCCCTTTCAGTTGAGCCGGCCGACGATTCGCGACTACGTCACCCTGTTGGAACGCATTTTCCTGCTGGAGCAATTGCCACCGTGGCACAGCAATCGACTCAGCCGCCTGATCAAAACCCCCAAACTGCACCTGGGCGACACCGGCCTTGCAGCCAGTCTGCTGGGCGTTGGCACTGCAACACTTAACAAGGATCGTAAACTGCTGGGTCAGTTCCTGGAAACTTTCGTTTACCAGGAGCTGTGCCGGCAAGCCAGTTGGAACGAAACCGGAATCCGGTTTCATCACATGCGCGACAAGGACGGCCGAGAGGTGGATATGGTCCTTGAACGTGAGGGCCGGGAAATTGCAGGGATAGAAGTAAAGGCGGCGGCCACCGTGACAAGTCGCGATTTTCGGGCCTTGCGCGCGCTGCGGGCAGCGGTGGGTGATCGGTTCAGTGTGGGTGTTGTGCTGTACGACGGTGAGAGCGCCGTGCGATTTGCAGAGCGGCTTTATGCCGTGCCGATTGCCGCTCTGTGGGAGTGACAAAGGTCAAACCAAGTATGACAGCCGACCCTTATAACCTAAGCCGCTTCACCAAAACCCAGCAAAAGACCTACCCCCGCGCCCTGGCCGAGCTGCAAAACGGCCGCAAGCGCAGCCACTGGATGTGGTTTATCTTCCCGCAGCTCGACGGGCTGGGACACAGCTCGACGGCGAAATTTTATGCCATCAAGAGCCGAGAGGAGGCGCAGGCCTTCCTTGAACATCCTGTACTGGGCGCGCGCCTGCAAGAATGTACGCAGGCGGTTCTCACCAACCGGGATCGATCAATTCCGGAGATTTTTGGCTTTCCCGATAACCTGAAATTCAAATCCTGCATGACACTGTTCGCGGCCGTGGCCGGACCGGATTCGGTGTTCGAACAGGCGCTTGATCTGTGCCTGGATGGACAGCGCGATGCGCGTACGCTGGAGTTGCTCAATCAGTCTTGAAGGGCTTCTGACGGCGCTGGCACACGCCCACCCTGGAAGTGTGACTTTCCAGGTGGCCCGCGTTTGATCCGCGCGCGTTTCCGCGGAAACGTGATTATGTTAAATAGCTCATTGGCAATGATCACCCAGTAACACTGCAGTGGTTGCCTGCGCCCACGGCGCCTGATTTCGTCAATATACTGTTTGCACTGGCAGGAGCTGCACAACCTGCATTTGGCCTATGGGGCTTCAAGATCATGGCAGCCACAGCCTTGCTTGCCACCGCCTCTGCGATCAATGCCTCGCTATACGCGGTTACCCATGTCCTCGGAATAAACTGTCACCTATGTGACCGGAATACACCCCCAATTAATTGGTGCCGGCACGGGGATTCGAACCTCGGACCTACGCATTACGAATGCGCCGCTCTACCAACTGAGCTATGCCGGCACTGAAGGGCGGCAAGTATATGCAAATCGGCTCGCAACGACAATAGCCCACATCTGCCTATAGACATTTCAACATTGGCTGACAAATCGCGACGATCATCACCACTGGAAGTTCAAAGGTGCTCTCCTGAAAATAAGCACAGGTTTTCAAGGGAGGACACAACGTGTCTGCAACACCAACAGAACAATCCGGCTTCAGCCTGCTGGAAGTGCTGGTGGCAAGCACGGTATTTTCGCTGGGGTTGGCCGGGTTGTCCGCCATGTTGCTGTTGAGCTTCGCTGGTGCCGCCGACGCGGAACGCGAAAGCAACGCGGCCAGCGCTGCCGCCAGCCTCGCTGAACAACTACGTCTGAACCCGGTGGCACTGGATCGCTACCTGGACCCGCCTGATCAGATTACACAAATCTGCACCGGCAGAAATACGTGTACACCGGCCCAACAGGCTGACTATGATTTCCGCTTATGGCAACTGGAACTTGCCAACGGGGTTCCAGGCGCCAGGGCGCTGGTCTGTCACGATGCGACGCCAGAGGATGGTATCGAGGGAAATGAGCATTGTGACGGTACCGGTTCCCTGGTGATCAAGATTTTCTGGCAAGGCTCGGGGCACATCAGGAATGGCTCGCAACTTCCAGGACAGCACCGTTTTGTACTGACAGTCAGTTGACATGTATCCGTTGCAAAGAAGATACGGCGACAGCGGCTTTACGCTAATGGAAGTTTTACTCAGCGTGGCGCTTTCCAGTCTGCTGATAACCGGCATCGTGCAATTACTGATGGCGAGTGTTTCAGCCTATCGTGTTCAATTGAACCGCAGTCAACTGTTGGAATCCAGTCATTTCGCACGTGATGTGTTGATTGAACATATCGCCCAAGCGGGCTATGTACCAGAACCCTGGCACGCTGAATTGCCGGCGCTCACTGATGAGACAACCGAAGGTAATCCACTGCCCGGTGACCAGTTGGGTTTGCAACGCTGGACCCGTAAGAACTGTTATGGCAATGAAAACCCGGTAACCGACAGCCGGGGCCTGGCGGCATTTTACCTGCTGCAGGCCCGTTTCCGTGTCACTGCTGCGGGCAATCTCGCGCTCACCTGCCGTTATGGCCCTGAGCTGTCCCAACTGAAAACCCAGATCAATAATTTTGGCCTGGTTGAAGGCGTTGAGAGCATGCAACTGCTATACGCACAGGACCGCGATGATGATGGCATCGCCGACAATTGGGTCAAGGCCGGACAGTGGCTGCACGAGAGCCGCGTCAGGGCTGTCCGGGTTGCCCTGTTGATGGCAACAGAACAACCGGTGGGTCAGCCAGCCAGCGGACCTTTCACGCTGCTGGATGAGTCTGTGCAAAGACCTGCAGACGGGCGCTTTCGCAGGGTCAGTGCCCTGACCACCGCGATCCGCGGCAGACTGCGATGAACGCAATCATGCGGGAGTGTGGTGATGGTCGGCAGAACTGTGAGACGGGTATGGTGTTATTGCTGTGCCTGCTGCTGCTCACCGCACTGACGCTGGTCGGTCTTTGTGCAACCGCCGATACCGTTTTGCAAAGTCAGCTTTCTGCCAGCCTGCAGGATTCAGAACGCGCAAAGCAATCTGCCCGGGTGGCGCTGGCGTGGGTTGAACACTGGTTGCTGGGTCTTGAAGGTGCTGCACCGAACACCTGTGACACACGCTGTGACGGCTTATATCTGCATGCTGGCGGGAGCCTGCCGCCCCACCTGGAACGCAAAAACAAAAGCTGGTGGGTAGCCAATGGCCACGCAGCGGGTGTTGACCCGTTGAGGGGTCTGCGTCTTGCTTTGCCACCCGCTGCTGGTGTCGGACAGGCGTATTGGCTCATCGAACTTGTCCATGAGCAAATCAATGCGAGCGATACGGGCGTCAATACCTGGTATCGCATACTGGTGCGTGGCACCGGACGCAACGACACCTCAGTTTCTGTCATTGAGAGCACGCTGGTACGTGTCTGGCCATTGGCCGGTAACACACCAAGCAACAGCGACACCGCGCTTGCCGGTGATGTGACGTTGAACAACTGTAGCTTGCATGGATCACCCATGCCCTGCGGTCGTGTCGCCTGGCAGGTATTGCGCTAATGGCAGCCATCGATTTACGGCCCCATGACGTGTCAACCGCCGGTATGACCCTGGTGGAACTGGTGATCGTGATGGGTATCATTGGAATATTACTGGCCACGGCGGTGCCGGCTTACCGTCATTACATGCGGCGCGTACACCGCACCGAAGCCATACGCTTACTGTTGCAAGCCTCGATGTGCCAGGAACGTATCCACGCCAGTAAGGGAAATTACGACAGTGGCCAGTGCCAACCCGTGTCCGGCGATGACCACTACCGGATAGCATACAGCCAGTCAGACAACCATCACTACCAGGTCATGGCGACACCGCTGGGTGCACAGGCAGATGATCCATGCGGTAGCCTTTGGATGGACCAAAGTGGTGCACGCGGCAACTCCGTCGAGGGCATCAATAGTATGAATTGCTGGAGCGGACGCTGATCTCAGGCAAGCGTTCTGACACGTAATGCCTTGGGCAGGGCAAACTCCATGCCTTCAGGAACACCTTCCATCTCCTGCACATTATCACAGCCGATCTGCCGAAGCTTTTTGATCACGCCCGCGACCAGGCTCTCCGGCGCAGAGGCACCGGCGGTCACCCCAACTTGTGATACACCCTTGAGCCATGTGGGCTGAATATCCTGGGCATCGTCAACCAGGTAGGCCTTGACCCCCTGCTTGGCTGCCAATTCGCATAAACGATTTGAGTTGGAACTGTTGACCGAACCAACCACCAGCACCAGATCGACCTGCTGCGCCAGTGTCTTGACCGCATCCTGACGATTCTGCGTGGCGTAACAGATGTCGTCGTGCCTGGGACCGATGATGGTGGGGAATTTCCTTTGCAAGGCAGAGATCACCGCCCGGGTATCATCCACAGACAGGGTCGTCTGGGTAACGTAGGCCAATGATTGTGGATAATCCACCTGCAGGGCGGTGACGTCCGTGGGTGATTCGACCAGGTAAATCCTGTTATTCCGGGGTGTCTCCTGGCGCCATTGTCCAAGCGTGCCCTCGACCTCGGGATGACCTGCGTGCCCAATCAGTACAACGTCATGCCCTGCCTTGCAATGCCGTGCAACCTCCATATGCACCTTGGTCACCAGCGGACAGGTGGCGTCGAAGACCCTTAAACCACGCAAAGTACCTGCCTCCCGAACCGCCTGGGAGACACCATGGGCACTGAAAATGACCGTGGCATCATCCGGCACATCATCAAGTTCCTCGACAAAAATGGCGCCGAGTCGTGCCAGTCGATCGACGACAAAACGGTTATGTACAACTTCATGACGCACGTAAATCGGTGCCCCAAACAGCTCGAGTGCGCGCTCAACAATATCAATGGCGCGATCCACCCCCGCACAAAAACCACGTGGATTTGCGAGGCGGACCTGCATTAGCCCGGCTTGTCCCGGTGCGCGGATTTTGACAGGAAAAATCCGTCGATCAAGAGCAGGATGACACCACAGGTGATGGCGGAATCTGCGAGGTTGAACGCCGGCCAGTGATAATCACGATAAAACACATCGATAAAATCCACCACGTAGCCTTGGTTGACACGATCCACGAGGTTGCCAATGGCGCCACCGATGACCAGGCTCAATGCCGCAGCGGTCAAACTGTCTTTTGCCGGTAAACGGAACAACCAAACTATCAGCACCAGTGTGACCAGTGAGGCCAGCAGCGTGAAAAACCAGCGTTGCCAACCACCTGCGTCGCTCAAAAAGCTGAAGGCGGCGCCATAATTGTGTGCCAGGGTCAGATTTAGCCAGGGTGTCAGTTCAAGTGGCTTGTAAAGCGTCAACGAAGCACTCGCGATACCCTTGGTCCATACATCCGCCAGCACGATCAGGGCCGCCAACGCCAGCCAGGCGAAGGTTCTTCGATGGTGCGAATTCACCCTCGCGGGTGGTACCGTATCCATATCAGGCAATCCTGCGTGTCTCGCCGCTGCCCGTTACATTTTTAATACAGCGTCCACACAACTGGGGATGCTCCACGGATTGGCCAACGTCCTCGCGGTGATGCCAACAACGTACGCATTTTATATGTTTCGATGGTGTAACCACGACCGTAAGCTGGCCACCTGGCAAAGTGATCCTTTCAACATCGGCCGGCGCGTTTTCAAGTTCAGCAAAAGACGCCTCGGAAGTAATCAATACAAAGCGCAGTTCGTCACCCACCCACTGCAATGCCTCGGCCAACGCACCATCAGCCCACAGGTTCGCTTCAACGGCCAGGGACGACCCGGCGGCGCCACTGGCCCTGAGTCTTTCAACCGCCCGGCTGACCTCATCACGCACCGCAATGATGTGACGCCAGCGATCGCGCTCCTGCTGCGCAGGCTCCAGCATGTAAAGGCCTTCATAATACGTGGCCATGAATACGCTGTCCTCGCGTTCACCGCTCATGTGCTGCCAGATTTCTTCGGCGGTATAGCTCAACACCGGAGCGATCCAGCGCACCAGGGCTTCGAGAATATGAAACATGGCCGTCTGTGCTGAACGCCGAGCCTTGCTTTTGGCCTGCGTGGTGTACAGACGGTCCTTGATGATGTCCAGGTAAAAAGCACCCATTTCACCACTGCAGAAACGGTGCACATCCTGGTAAATCTTCAGAAACTGGTAGTCGTCATAGGCTTGTTTACAGCGTTCCTGAAGCAAGGCTGCACTATCAACAGCCCAGCGGTCGAGTGGCAATAACTCATCGGCTCCAAGACACTGCTCCCGGTCAAACCCGGCGAGGTTTCCGAGCAGGAACCGCGCCGTGTTGCGGATGCGGCGATAAGCATCTGAGACCCGTTTGAGGATTTCATCTGAGACCGTCATTTCCTGGCGGTAATCCGCCGCGGCCACCCACAACCTGAGTACGTCCGCACCGAGTGCGTTCATCACTTTCTGCGGCGCGATCACGTTACCGATCGATTTTGACATCTTGCGGCCATCGGCATCAACCACAAACCCGTGTGTCAGCACCTGACGGTAGGGAGCCTCGCCATGCATCGCAACCGAGGTCAGCAGGGAGGACTGGAACCAGCCGCGGTGCTGGTCTGAACCTTCCAGGTACATATCAGCCGGACGCCGCAATTGCGGTCGTTCATCCAGAACGCAACGATGAGAAACACCGGAATCAAACCATACATCAAGAATGTCCCTGACCTGTTCGTATTGGCTTTCATCGACGCCGAGGCGCTGAAAGATGTCTTCTTCATACCAGCAATCGATACCGTCCTCGGCGATCAGGTCGGCAGCCTTTTCCATCAACTCAGGCGTGTCAGGATGCAATTCGCCGTTGCGGCGGTGTACAAAGAGCGTAATGGGAACACCCCAGGTGCGCTGCCTGGAAATGCACCAGTCCGGACGCCCTTCCACCATTCCGCTGATGCGTTCCTCGCCCCAGCCGGGTACCCAACGGATGGTTTTGATGGCTTCCAGCGCACGCGCCCTCAAACCCGCCTGGTCCATACTGATAAACCATTGCGGTGTGACCCGGAAAGCGGTCGGTGTCTTGTGCCGCCAGCAATGGGGGTAACTGTGCAGGAATGGCTCCGTATGCAGCAGCACGCCTTTCTCGTTCAATAATTTCAAAATATCGTCGTTGGCATTCCATACAAACAGACCGGCAAACAGTTCGGTCTCGGGCAGATACAGCCCATTGCCACCAACCGGGTTTGAAATCGGTAAGTCATAGCGCTGGCCAACCCGGAAATCGTCATCGCCATGACCGGGGGCGGTATGCACCGCGCCGGTACCCGCTTCGGTGGTGACATGATCACCGAGAATGACGGGGACCTGGCGATCATAAAATGGGTGTTCCAGCGAAAGATACTCAAGCGCTGACCCCTTGCAGCTTGCCAGCACTTCAAGGTCCTGCATACCGATGCGTGCGGCGACATCATCTTTTAAGCCATCCGCCAGTACCAGGATAAGTTCACGGGCCTGCCACCGGCCCCTGACCAGGACATAATCAACGTCCGCATTCAGCGCCACCGCCTGGTTGGCCGGCAAGGTCCACGGCGTGGTAGTCCAGATTGGGACGCCGGCATCACCCTCCACGTTGTCAACGTCAAATGCCGCGTACAAGGCCCCTGGGTCGACGGCACGGAAAAACACATCGATCGTCGGTGAAGTTTTGTCCTGGTACTCAATTTCAGCTTCGGCCAGCGCGGAACCACAATCAAAACACCAGTTGACCGGCTTGACACCCTGCTCGAGGTGACCGCCCCTGACGATGTCTGCCAGGGCCCGCACCATATTGGCCTCATAGGAGAAATTGCGGCTCGCATATGGATTGTCCCAATCACCCAGCACGCCCAGGCGTTTGAAACCGGTGCGTTGCAGGTCAATATGCCGGTCGGCATATTCACGGCATTTTTGCCGGAAGGTCCGGGCGTCCACCTTGCGCCCGACCTTGCCGACCTTTTTTTCAACCTGTAGCTCGATCGGCAATCCATGACAGTCCCAACCCGGTACATAGGGTGAATGGAAACCGGCCAGCAGACGCGACTTGACCACCATGTCCTTGAGTATCTTGTTGACCGCATGGCCAATGTGGATATCACCATTGGCGTAGGGTGGGCCGTCATGCAGGATAAATAACGGCCGGTCGGCCGTGTGTTCCTGGATACGGGCATACAGACCGCTTTCTTCCCATTGCCTGAGCATCCGGGGTTCACGGTTGGCCAGGTTGGCTTTCATCGGAAAGGCCGTGGCCGGCAGGTTGATCGTGTCTTTATAATCCATGCTTTGTGCGCTTGTTTGCTGGTGCCCCACTGGCGCCGTTAATCGTGTTTTGCCAGGCACTGGCGTGCCTGGTGTTCATCTTCCCGCATTTGCTCGACGAGGTCATCAATTTCCGCAAAGTGCTCTTCCGCGCGAAGTTTTGCAACAAATTCCACCTGCATCCTCTGCCCATACAGATCAGCATCAAAATCAAACAGGTGCACCTCGAGGAGGAAATCCCCACCGCCCACGGCCGGGCGTGTACCCAGGTTGGCGACCCCATCGCGCCAGTTGCCGTCAGTAAGACGCGCCCTGACCGCAAAAACACCCGCCAGCGGGCTCGGGGATGCTGCCAGCTTAATATTTGCGGTCGGGTATCCCAATTGACGTCCGAGTTTATGTCCTCTTATCACCCTGCCCTGCATTCGGAAGGGCCGGCCCAGCAATTTGGCGGCCTGCCCCAAATCACCGGCAGCCAGGTGTTGCCGCACCGCACTGCTGGAAACCCGCCGGCCTGCAATCTCGTGGGTATCAAACGTATCCAGTTTGAAACCAAACTTCAGACCAGCCTCGCGCAATGAGTGAAGATTACCTTGACGGCCCTTACCATAACGAAAATCTTCACCTACGACGACGTTTTTAGCTGCCAGCGTATCCACAAGCACGGTGCGTGTGAACGTTTCGGCCTCCATACCGGCCAGAGACTGGTTAAAGCGCATCAGCCACACAAGGTCCACACCGGCCCGGCCAAGACATTCAAGTTTTTGCCGTACCGGCATCAGACGTGCCGGCGCCGCTTGTGGCCGAAACCAGGCTTGTGGCAGCGGTTCAAAGCTTATCATCGCCACCGGGTGCCGCCCGGCCGCCAATGACCTGCAATATTTGATCAACGCCTGGTGACCCAGATGCATACCGTCAAAGTTTCCGATGCAAACGACAGAGGATTGCAGTATTTGCCGGCCCGGATTGTCCCTGATCAATTGCATCGCTTCTGGCTTCTGTCACGCTACCCAAAAGGAGCGAATTATACCAGCCCCGGCGTGCTATTTTGCACCACGTAAAAGATCGTGTTTTTTTAAACCGGCGATCATCCCGGCGAAGAGGTATACGAGCCCGCCAAAAGTGATTGTCAATGCGAGATTCCTGATCCTTGTGGCAACACCGGCCTGCAACCAACTGTTGGTATCGCGGGTCATGAACAACAAGAGTGCGCCCATCGCTGTACATGCCAGTGTGATGGCGACCCAAAGCCTGATCCAGCCCTTGCCGGGCCGGTAAACGTTACGCTTGCGCAAACCCCGGTAGAGCAGTAGGGCATTGAGGTACGCCGCAACGGAACTCGCCAGCGCCAGACCGGTGTGCGGACCGTCAAAACCACGTTTTAACATAAAACCGACAAATACCAGGTTGAGGACCATATTGGTCAGCATCGCTGTAACCGCAATTTTCACCGGTGTGCGGGTATCCTGACGGGCGTAATAACCCGGCGCCAGCACCTTGACCGCGATAAATGCGGGCAGACCGGCCGCATAAGCGGTCAGGCTGAGCGCCGACATGTGTACATCATCCGGTTGAAAGGCATCATACTGAAACAGGGTGATCAAAATAGGTTCGGCCAGCACGGCAAGCCCGACGGCGGCAGGAACCGTCACGATGATCGCAACCCGCAAAGCCCAGTCCAGTGTTTCTGAAAAAGCCAGCCTGTTTTCTTTTGCGTGCTTTTGCGACAGGTTGGGAAGAATCACGGTGGCCAGCGCAATACCGAATACGCCCAGTGGGAATTCGAGTAAGCGGTCGGAGTAGTACAACCACGAAACGCTACCGGCCAGCAGAAATGTGGCGATGATGCTGTCTACCAGTAAATTGACCTGTGCCACCGAAGACCCAACCAGGGTTGGAATCATCAGCTTCAGAATACGGCGAACACCGCTGTGACGCCAACCCCAGCGTGGTCGTGGCACTACACCAAGACGCATCAGCGCCGGTAGCTGCAGCAGTAGTTGTGCAAAACCGGCAGCCAAGACACCCCAGGCAAGTGCTTTTACCGGCACCTCCATTTCACCTGACAGCAACAGGGCCGCCGTGATCAGGGACAGGTTGAGTAGCACCGGTGTCAATGCGGGCACCAGGAAACGTTCAAATGTGTTGAGGATGCCACCCGCCAGCGCGGTCAGCGAGATCAGCAGGATATAAGGAAACGTGATCCGCAGCATGTCTGCAGACAGGTAAAATTCCGGTCGATCATCCGCCAGCCAGCCGGGTGCAAATATCGATAACACCACGGGCGCTGCAAACACACCAACGGCTGTGATGAGCAGCAATACGGCCATCAGGGTGCCACTGACGTGGTCGATCAAATCCCGTAACGCCTGGCGATCACCGCGGGCTTTGTACTCGGACAGAACCGGTACAAACGCCAGTGAGAAAGAGCCCTCGGCGAACAGGCGGCGCATAAAATTCGGAATCCGGAAAGCCAGGAAAAAAGCATCGGTTTCCCCACTGGCACCAAACATTTTGGCAAGCACCACGTCACGGACAAAACCCAGCACGCGGGACAGAATGGTTGCACTCCCGACAGTTGCGGTGGATTTCAGCAGTTTCATGATGCGCCAGTGTAAAAAAACATTTGCTTTTACCTGTTAAATGATTGACCCGGCGAGGAAAACCTAAGATACTACGCGGCTCGTTCCAGAACCTGTTTTATTTGGAGATTTACCTTGGCTAACAGTTTATCAGCACGCAAGCGTGCACGTCAGTCTGAAAAGCATCGTTTGCACAACGCCAGTCAGCGTTCACACATGCGCACGGCGATCAAAAAAGTGCTCGCCGCCATCGAATCGGGTGACAAAAGCGCAGCGGAAACAGCCTACAAGGCCGCCGTTCCTGCCATTGACCGTCTCGCGGCCAAGGGCCTGATGCACCGCAATAAAGCTGCCCGGCACAAGTCACGTCTGAACAACCACATCCGCAAGATGTAACAGGGCACTTTTTGATATCCTGGTAGTCTGCTACTCCGCACTGTCCTTCAGAGCCTGCATCACGTTTTGCATCAGCTTGGCAGTACCCTGGCCAGTCACCGATGAAATCATGAACCACGGCCCCTCCCAGGCCAGTTCTTCAACAACCTGCCCGGCTGTTTCTGCGGCGGCAACATCATCCAGCAAATCGGTCTTGGTAAACACAAGCCAACGGGGTTTTTCGGCCAGGCTGCTGTCATAACTGGTCAGTTCCTGTGTCAATTTGCGCACGGCATCCGCCGGTGCGACAGCATCCAGTGGTGCGATATCCACCAGGTGGAGTAACAGGTGTGTCCGCTGCAGGTGTTTGAGGAACTGTACACCGAGACCGGCACCCTCAGCGGCACCTTCGATCAAACCGGGGATATCGGCGATCACAAAGCTGCTGTCGATACCCACACGCACCACACCCAGATTCGGGTACAGGGTCGTAAATGGATAATCCGCCACCTTGGGTCGCGCGGCTGAAACTGCTTGGATCAGTGTGGATTTTCCGGCATTGGGAAACCCCAGCAGACCAACGTCCGCCAACACTTTTAATTCGAGATGCAACTGGAATTCTTCACCCGCTTCACCCTGTGTGGTCTGACGTGGTGTACGGTTGGTCGAACTTTTGAAATGCACATTCCCGAGACCGCCCTTACCACCCCTGGCCACGAGCAACCGTTCACCATGCCCGGTCACATCACCCACGATAACACCACTGGCCTCGTCAATGACCACGGTACCCAGGGGTACACGGATATTTATATCCTCGCCCTTTTTGCCGTATTTTTCGCGACCACTGCCGGAAACCCCGTTGCGGGCCCTGTAGATACGCAGGTGTCGAAAATCAACGAGTGTGTTGAGCCCGGAGTCACCCTGAAGGTAGATACTGCCACCACGACCACCGTCACCCCCATCGGGACCACCGTATTCCACGTATTTTTCGCGGCGAAATGAGGCTGAACCGTCACCACCTTTACC
>CAZYVH010000015.1:31406-48533 GCA_964650905.1 uncultured Wenzhouxiangellaceae bacterium
TTAGTCTGTTTCCACACTGACAAATTTGCGCTTTGGCAAACCACGTTGCTGAAATTTTACTTTCCCATCCCTCAAGGCAAACAAGGTATGATCACGACCGATACCAACGTTTTCACCGGCGTGGAATCGTGTGCCACGCTGACGCACCAGGATATTGCCTGCACTGACAGGCTCACCGCCATAGCGCTTTACCCCAAGGTACTTAGGATTGGAATCGCGACCGTTGCGTGTACTGCCGCCTGCTTTTTTATGTGCCATGATTCAGTTCCTCGGTTTTCAGGTATCGCTGGCTGCTTCAACCGCTATAGATTCAGGCTTGGCAGCCTTGGCCTTGGAGACCTTCTTTTTGGGTCTTGCAGCGGTAATCCCGGTGATCTCGATACGGGTAAAATCCTGCCGATGACCCATCTGCTTGCGATGGTGTTTGCGACGTTGGAATTTAATGATGCGTATCTTTTTACCGCGTCCGTGTTCAACAACCGTGGCCGTTACCTTGCCACCTTTCAGGTAAGGGGTGCCTACTTTGACGTCCGCACCTTCGCCCACCATCAACACCTGGTCAAGTTCAACCGTGGCGCCTTTTTCAGCGTCCAGTTTTTCAATTTTCAATATATCACCAGTGACGGCACGATACTGCTTGCCACCGGTTGCGAATACTGCGTACATGCGATGATGCTCCCTGTTGGAAGAGCCCTACAAAAGGGCGAGGATATTAGCGGGTTTATGCGTCCCGGTCAACCACCCCCGACAAAATAGGCGCTGATCCATAAGCCATTTTCATAAGGATCATTATGGATAAAAATAGCCGCTTGAGACCAACGTGCGTGGCAACATATGCATGACCCGACCCATATTTAAAAAAATCCACACCGAAGTGTGCCCTTACATAACAATCAGGGTATAGTGAATGGTTTGAAACCGTTTCGGCAGATTTGATGAAGACCATCAGAATTCGCGGTGCCCGCACCCACAACCTGGCCAATATTGATCTCGATTTACCACGCGATAAATTGATCGTGTTTACCGGCCTGTCCGGTTCCGGCAAGTCTTCTTTGGCATTTGACACCATTTATGCTGAAGGCCAGCGACGTTATGTGGAATCCTTGTCAGCCTATGCGCGCCAATTCCTGTCGATGATGGAAAAGCCAGACATCGATCATATCGAAGGCCTGTCACCCGCTATTTCGATCGAACAAAAATCGACCTCGCACAATCCTCGCTCCACGGTCGGAACGATCACCGAAATTTATGATTATCTGCGTCTGATGTTCGCACGTGTCGGCACGCCGCAGTGCCCCGACCATGGACAACCGCTGGAGGCCCAGACCATTAGCCAAATGGTAGACCAGATCATGGTATTACCCGAAGGTATCAAAATGATGCTGTTGGCCCCGGTTGTGCGTGATCGCAAGGGTGAACACGCACAGTTATTTGATGAGTTGCGGACCCAGGGTTATGTGCGTGTACGTGTGGATGGCAGGATTTATCCACTGGAAGATGTGCCAGACCTCGAATTGCGCCGTAAACACACCATTGAGGTCGTTATCGATCGTTTCAAAGTGAGACCGGAACTGAAACAGCGACTGGCCGAATCATTGGAAACCGCGCTGGTACTCAGCGACGGATTGGCGCTGTTAACGCCGCTGGATACTGACAGCGACCAACCGGAAAAACTCTTCAGCTCGCGTTATTCTTGCGTGCATTGCGACTACAGTCTGCAGGAAGTCGAACCACGTATGTTCTCCTTCAACAATCCCAACGGAGCCTGCCCTGAATGTGATGGCCTGGGCCTGAGCCAGTTTTTTGACCCGGACCGCGTGGTCACCAATCCACAACTGAGCCTGGCCGGTGGTGCGGTCAGGGGCTGGGACCGGCGCAATGCCTACTACTTCCAGATCATCAAGGCGCTTTCGGATCATTACAAGTTTGACATTGATACCCCTTTTGAGGAACTGTCGGAAAAACATCGCAATATCATACTGCAGGGCAGCGGCGACGAAATCATCGAATTCACCTACTTCGGTGAACGCGGCACACAGAAACGCCGGCACGCCTTCGCCGGGGTCATTCCCAACCTCGAACGCCGTTACCGTGAGACCGATGCGCGTATCGTGCGCGAAGAATTATCCAAGTACATCTCACAAAAGCCTTGTCCGGAATGCCATGGCCTGCGTCTGAATCGCCAGGCCCGTCATGTTTTCATTGCCGGAACCAGTCTGCCAACCATTACCGGCTGGCCGATCCAGCAATGTCTGTCATTTTTTGATAGCCTGAATTTAATCGGGCACAAAGGCGATATTGCCGCAAAAATTATCCGGGAAGTCCATCAGCGCCTTGAGTTCCTGGTCAATGTCGGTCTGGACTACCTGACACTGGATCGCAAGGCAGATACCCTTTCCGGTGGCGAGGCTCAACGTATCCGCCTGGCCAGTCAAATCGGCGCCGGTCTGGTCGGTGTGATGTACATACTGGACGAACCATCCATTGGCCTGCATCAGCGTGATAACGCCCGTCTGCTGGCCACACTGACACGCTTGCGAGACCTTGGAAATACCGTCATTGTCGTGGAACACGATGAAGAAGCCATCCGCAAGGCAGACCACGTCGTGGACCTGGGACCAGGGGCCGGCATACATGGTGGTGAAGTTGTATTCACCGGCCGGCCACAAGACCTGGTCAACAACAATGCCACACTAACCGGTCAATACCTGTCCGGAAAACTGGCCATCGAGGTCCCCACACAGCGCAACCCGGTGAACCCGCACGCTGTATTCAGACTGATCGGCGCCAGCGGTAATAACCTCAAACACGTGAAGCTGGAAATCCCGGTCGGTTTGTTGGTGTGTGTCACGGGTGTATCCGGTTCGGGCAAATCGACGTTAATCAATGACACCCTGCACCGTTTGGTGGCCCAGCAGTTGTATGACTCGTCTGCCCAGCCCGCACCTTTTGAAGCGTTTGAAAACCTTGATATGTTTGATAAGGTCGTTGACATAGACCAGGCCCCCATAGGTCGCACTCCCCGTTCCAACCCGGCAACCTATACCGGCCTGTTTACGCCCATTCGTGATTTGTTTGCTGGTACACAGGAAGCCCGCTCACGCGGCTACAAACCGGGCCGTTTCAGTTTTAACGTCAAGGGTGGCCGCTGTGAGGCCTGCCGGGGCGATGGCCTGATTCGCGTTGAAATGCACTTCCTGCCGGACATTTTTGTACCCTGTGATGTGTGCCACGGAAAACGTTACAACAGAGAGACACTGAGCACTCGCTACAAGGGCAGGAATATCCACGAAGTACTCGGTATGACCGTGGAGGACGCACTGGAATTTTTCGCAGCGGTGCCGGTAGTCGCACGCAAATTGCAAACATTGATGGATGTTGGTCTTTCTTACATCACGCTGGGTCAGAGCGCGACAACTTTGTCCGGTGGGGAAGCACAGCGTATCAAACTGGCCAAGGAGTTATCCAAGCGCGATACCGGTAAGACACTCTACATACTCGATGAACCAACTACCGGTTTGCACTTTCACGACATCCGGCAATTACTTCAGGTGCTGCACCGTCTGCGTGACCATGGTAATACTGTGGTGGTCATTGAACATAACCTGGATGTTATCAAGACCGCGGACTGGGTCATTGACCTTGGACCGGAGGGCGGCGACCGCGGTGGAGAGATCATCGCCACCGGCACACCTGAACAATTGGCCGGGATGCAACATTCCTATACGGGCCAATTTCTCAGCAAGCTGTTCGAACAGCGCAGAGCAAGCCACAAAAAATCAGCCTAGTGTACCCGGGGGGTACCCGACAGGCTCCCAGGCCATTTTTTCAATAGTCATAGCCATAGGGGTAAATGTAGGGGCGAACCCGGTATACAGACCGCGGGTACACAATGACTGACGCGTAGGCAGGGTATCGATAACGTGGGTAATTGGGCTGTGGGTACAGACCGTAAAAACCGCGTGCGTAGCGACCGTCACGATAGTGATGTCTGGGGTAGCTGCGATAACCATACCATTGGTAGCCATATGATTGATGATGGTGACCATGTTGTTTATGATGACCACCACCGTGACGGCTGCTGTAATGATT
Organism: uncultured Wenzhouxiangellaceae bacterium; assembly: GCA_964650905.1. Taxonomy (GTDB): domain Bacteria; phylum Pseudomonadota; class Gammaproteobacteria; order Xanthomonadales; family SZUA-36; genus SZUA-36. Next base: position 35,499 of record CAZYVH010000015.1, read on the forward strand.
TCTACTGTAGTGATCCTGGTGGCCCCCGTTATGATGGCCGTAGCCATTTGCCAATGCGGGTGTATTGACGAGCAGAACCATGCTTATCAGGATCAGGGCGGGGAATAAAATTTTGCGCGTACGGGTCATGTTGTTGGCTCCATTTCATTTTCAGGTTTACAGTTTGCAACAACCGCGCTGAATTAGCGCTGAACAGGAGAACGCATGCTCAATATCACAGACCACGACAGAATTCGCGAAATATGTCTTGCCCGTCCACCTGTCAACGCCCTTAACTCCAAATTGGTGGAGCTGTTGACCCGCTCAATTAAGCAAGCACAGTCAGAGTGCGATGCCGTCGTATTATCCGGTAGGGATGGCTTGTTTTCAGCCGGTTTGGACGTGGTTGAATTGATGCAATATGACCGCAACGGCATGACAGGCTTCTGGACGGCATTTTTTGAATTACTACGCACCACAGCGTGTTCACCGGTGCCCGTGGCCGCTGCCATCACCGGCCACTCCCCGGCGGGCGGTGCGGTAATCTGCCTGATGTGTGATTACCGGGTCATGAACCGTGGGGATTACCGTATCGGTTTGAATGAAACCCGTGTCGGCCTGATCATACCGCCGGTGCTGCATAACACTATGGCACGATTGACCGGTCCCAGGGTAGCAGAGCATATGCTGGTGGCTGGTGCGCTGGTGGATTCAGAAGAAGCCTTCAGGGTTGGCTTGGTGGATGCATTGGAAACGGGGCATGCAGCAACCATCGAACATGCCATAAAATGGTGCGAGAACCTGTTGTCTCTACCGCGGCATTCCATGCTCGGAAATCGTGCGTGCGCCCGTGCAAACTTTAAAAAGGAATTTGCTGCTTATACCACTGATGGCGTCCGGGCTTTTGTAGACACGTGGTTCTCAGATGAAACGCAAAAGGTATTACAAGCCTTGGTGGCGCAATTAAAGAACCGGTCGTGAACGGTCCTGTATCCACTCACTCCATGAACCCACATACAAGCTCGCACCGGTAAAGCCAGCCATTTCGGCCGCCAGCAGGTTGTGGCAGGCCGTCACCCCGGATCCACACATATGCACCACCGCTTCTGCGCCCTGGCCTGTGTGTAATGAAGCCATGCCGGCACGGATAACCGACGGGCTTTTGAACGAACCGTCTTTTTCAAGATTATTGTCAAACGGATAATTGACCGCACCCGGGATATGACCGGCCACGGCATCAATGGGCTCGATCCCGCCTGCAAAGCGCCTGGCAGCGCGGGCATCAATCAGTGTAATTCGTTTTTCACTCAACCCCTCGACAACCTCCGCGGTACTCAATACCATTTCTTTTTGGGCCCTAAGGTTTGTGAAAGCCTGTGGTTGTGGTTGCACCGGGCCATGTTCCATTGCCAGCCCGGCTAGCAGCCAGGCATTGATCCCACCGTCGAGCAATGCAGCATTTTCATGGCCAAAATACCGCATCAACCACCACAAACGTGCGGCGATGGCCCCACCGGCATCATCATACGCCACCAGCATTTTACCCGGGCGCCAACCGGAGCGGGCCAAAAATGTGGCAAACCTGTCCGGTTCCGGTAACGGGTGGCGGCCACTTCCGGCACACACGGAACCAGCCAGGTCATGGTCGAGGTCGGCGTAGATCGAGGTCGGAATGTGCTCATCAAGATAGGCCTTAAGGCCTTCATCGGGTTGCATAAGACTGAAACGGCAATCAAAAACCACGCAATCGTGTTGCTTTAAACGTGTGTTAAGTTCCTCAGCGGAAATCAATAAATTCTGTGACATGGCGATAAATGATAAAAATTAATCTTCAGCGGCGTGCCGCCGTCTCAATGTTGTCGGTCGAAGCTTGCATGCGATTGCCCAGATTGAGCAAAATAGCCGCCGTCACACCCCAAATCCTGTGATCCTGCCACTCGAGGCTTGAAATGACAACGTGCTGTTTACCACGCAGAACCTTTTCGTGGCTATAGCGTTCGCGGTCAACGGCCACCTCAAGGGGCACGGTAAACACTTCCGCGACCTCTCTTGAATCAAGATTCCACGTGAATGACGACTTGACCAGCCCCACAACCGGCAAAACACGATAATCGGAAATCGTATCCAAACGGTCAAGAAAACCCAGTGGGGATACTTCGGATGCATGCAGGCCAATTTCTTCTTCCGCTTCACGCAACGCGGTGAAAACGGCGGAACGATCCGTCTGCTCCATCTGGCCTCCGGGGAAACTGACTTGTCCAGGATGTTGTTTTAATAAACTGGAACGCACGGTCAAAACGATATCAGGTTTTGGTTTATCGAGAACGGGAACAAGTACCGCTGCCGTTCGGTTAGGCCTGGCGTTGTGACTGTCGGGTCCTCGCCAGACCCTGATCCTCAGTCCTGCAACACCCGCGTCAAAGGGTGAAACAGCCCTTAGTAATGAAGTGTGTAGATCGGTTACCATAAAAAAAGCCGGACAGTCAAAACCATCCGGCTTACGTAATCTTACTCGACGATCTCGACCAGCTTCAGGTCAAAAGTTAATGCCTCGTTCGGCCCCACCGGCGGGTTGCCACGTGCACCAAACGCTAACTCAGGTGGAACAAAGATCTGCCAGGTTGAGCCCTGCTTCATCAACGGCAACACCTCCTGCCAGCCCTTCAGGACAGAATTGACCGCAAATTCCTCCGGAGTACCACGCGCGAATGAACTGTCAAACTCGTGTCCGTCCATTTTTGAACCACGGTAGTGAACACGGACCTTGCTGTCCATTGAAGGACGTGGGCCATCGCCTTCCTCAATAATACGGTACTGGACACCACTGGGGAGTGCAACAATTCCTGTTTTGGCTTTGTTGCTCTCAAGAAATGCCTCGCTCTTGACCTGATTGTCTTCAGACAGCTTCTTGAACTGAGCAACTTGTTCGGCCCTCACTTTTTCCTGCAACGCGGTCAACAGCTTTTTCATTTCATCTGGCGCAACCTGCGGTTCTTTCTCAGCCACGATGTCACGGACGGCCGCAATCAGTGATTCGACGTCAAACTCTGTGCTGCGACGTTTGATGTCCGCACCAATATCCCAACCAACTGCATAGCTGAGTTTGCCCTTATCAGATGTCACATCCTGAGCCAGGGCAGAACCCGAGGCCAGCATGACTAATAGTATTAACGCGAAACTGGATCGCATTGTTTGTTCCTCCAGAGGTTAATGTTCGCCGACTCAACGCCGGGCCAATAAATAAAAGGAGGCTATTCTACAGGAGCAGCCAACGATATGTAATGCCCCGATGTACTTCAGGGCCCGTCCGATAGACTGAAAAATGACCTCCGGGTTCAATTTTACTCAACAGCTTGTCTTTATCCAATTGCCACCACAAGGGCGGTCGGGCAATAATTAATTTCAACCACCTGTTGGTGTATTTCACCAAATCCATGGTGCTGTCCCGGCGTACTAATCATTGAAATGAGTTTATATTCCTATAAATCATAGCGTTATATGTTTATTTCACGTTGGCACGAAGGATGCATTTATATCCATGACAGAATTGAACGCAGGAGCAAAACCCAATGAGTATATTTTCCAGATTCACCGATATTATCAATGCAAATATCAACGCGCTGCTGGAAAAAGCTGAGGATCCGGAAAAAATTATCCGTCTGATGATCCAGGAAATGGAAGACACGCTGGTGGAGATTCGTTCAGCCGCCGCCAAGTGTATCGCCGACCGCAAGGAACAAAACCGTTACCACGAATTCCTACAGCGCCAACAGAAGGAATGGGCCAGCCGCGCCGAGCTGGCCGTTCGTCAGGGTCGTGAAGACCTGGCCAGGGCGGCACTGGCAGAAAAACAGGTGCTCTGTGATGAAGCAGAACAGGTCCAGCATGAATTAAATATGCTTAATGGACAACTGGAGAAATTCAATTCAGACATCACCCAGTTGCAAAGCAAGCTGACCGATGCAAAAACCCGCCAGCGCAGTATCGTTATACGCCATAAGACCGCTTCCTCACAACTGGCGGCCCGTAAACATATCCATGATGACAAAATTGATGAAATGCTGTTCAGGTTTGAAAATGCCGAACGCCGCATCGACCGGGTCGAAGCACAGGGCGAATCCCTGGACATCGGCCGCCGCAAAGGCCTGGCTGAGGAAATTGCCGGACTCGAGGATGATGACCGCGTTGAAGATGCACTCAACGCGCTAAAAGCAAAAGTTAAGACGCCGGTGGACGAAAAGCCGGATACCGATACAGGCAACAAACCTTCAGGGGAGAAATAGAATGTCAGAAGTCATTCCAATTCTATTGCTTACAGTGTGTGCCCCGCTGTGGATTATCTTTCATTACATAACAAAGATGAAAACCGCCAAGGGTTTGACACCTGAGGATGAGAAAATGTTGACAGATGTGTGGGAATCCACCAAGAAAATGGAAGACCGCATCCAGACCCTGGAACGCATCCTGGACATAGAATCACCCAGTTGGAGACAACGTCATGAGTGATCTTTATGAACGTAGAAATCCACACCGGCTTTACCGTGACAAGGACAATGCCATATTGACGGGCGTGTGTGCCGGGCTGGCTGACTATTTTGGTCTCAACCGCAGAGGTTTGAGATTGATTATGGTTTTTTGCACATTTTTCTTTTTTCCATTCATGGTGCCAGCCTATGTCATTCTCACCATCATCCTGCCGGTGAAACCACAGGATCTGTATAAGGACGACAGCCAGGAAAAATTTTGGCGTGGCGTGAGCATGGCGCCATCGGATGTATTCAGCAACCTCAGCCATCGCTTCAGGGAACTGGATCAACGACTGCAAAAAATGGAGGCTTTTGTAACTTCACGTGAGTTTTCCATGGACCGTGAATTGGGTCGTAATCCAAACGGATCCGGCGGAACACATCAATGAATGCGGTTAAACGAGATATAAAGGCGTCAGACTGTAACGAAACGACCATTCAACGCGTCAACTTTAGTACCAGTGAACGGTCTTTGTAAGTATCAGGATAAAAGGATTACACAACATGAATCAAATCAAAACCAACAACAGCGGGGAACTGGCTCAAACCGCACCTTTATTTGCATCAAGCTGGTTGGCATTGTTTGACCTGCTCTACAGCTATTTCATCGACCGTCGGTCCGCTCAGGCTGAGGTCGACCACTGAGAATATCGGCCAGCTTATTTCTGATAGACCCTGTTATGAAAGTCCAATTCCCCGGCCGTCACTTCCATATCCATGCGGTTGCGCTGTGGTGGTAGCGGGCAGGTGGCAAAATCCGTAAACGCACAGGGCGGGTTATAGGCCTTGTTAAAATCGATCGTCAAGTGCCCGTTGACCGGCATACCCTCACTGTGCAAAAACCGTCCCGCTCCATAAGTTCCATGACCATTGCTAAGATCGGTAAAAATGATCCACATGTCAGCCACACCTTCCTCAATGGCGAGTAAGCTTCGGGTCTTACCCTGCCGCTCAAACTCGACGGTGCCTAAAACCTTTGTTTCACTGACCTGCCCAAGTACATTGGCAATTTCGATAGTCGTCCCTTGAGGTGCCGGTTCAAAGCGGCCATCGACCCGCCATGACGGATCGACCGGGTAATGATCAACACCTTTGAATTGCAGACGCGCAGGTGCCTGTGCATCTTTAACACGCAGGGCATATGAACCTCTAAAAATGACATAAAAGCTCAGCGCACCACTGGCTACAACCGTTGCCTTGCCCTGGGTATCTGCTGCCAGGCGGGATTGCGTTAGTGACACACCGTTAATGGTAATCAGATCGCCCCCCAGATTGATAAAATTCAGCCCGTCATCACGCAGTACCAGAGTACCCCAACGCGCCGGGCCTGAGCTTAACTGGATATCGTTACCGGCAGCGCTGCCGATTTGATTTTCACCTTCTTTTAACCACTCCATGGCGACCACGGTTAACCAGCCGTCACTTCGCGCCAGACTCTCCATGCGTTTGGCGCGCCACGTCTCGATCGACTGAACATACGCCGAGGCCGCAGTATCTACGAACGTCTGCTGGCCCGCCCTTGCCGGTGTCAGCGATGATGCGGCCACAAGTGTGGCCCCCATTGCCATAGCCATCAGGCAAGACTTCAAACCCATATCCGGCGCATCAGCTACTCGCTTCCACAACAATTTGAATTCCTTTTTCATTTCACCCTTCCGTAAATATCTTCCAAGCGCTCAATATCGTCTTCGCCGAAGTAGTCGCCGGTTTGTACTTCAATCAGGTGGACATCTTCACTGCCCGGGTTTTCCAACCGGTGCAGGGTTTGGGTGGGGATATAAGTCGACTGATTGGCTTCCAGCAGAAATTCATCGTCACCCAGACGCACTTTTGCAGTGCCCTGTACAACGGTCCAGTGCTCGGCCCGCCGGTGATGCAACTGCAATGACAGGACCTGACCGGGTTTGACCACCAACCGTTTAACTTTGCAGTCATCTGCATCTTCCAGGATTGAATAACTACCCCAGGGGCGATGTACGGTGGTATGGAATTCAACGGCGGTGTCCTGCAACTCCGATAATTGTGCCACCACCTGCTTGACGTCCTGTGCATGTTCACGGTCGGCCACCAACACCGCATCTCCCGTATCAACAACGACCAGGTCATTAACACCAACGACTGCAACCACACGGTCTTTCCCCTGTACAAAGCAATCGCTTGATTCCACCATGACAGTCTTCCCGCTTAGACGGTTACCACTTTCATCAGATGTATACAAATCACTGATTGCCTTCCAGGAACCAATATCACTCCAGCCAAAATCACTCACTACAACAGCTGTATTGTCGGCCTGTTCCATGACGGCGTAATCGATAGAAATGGCGGGTAGTTCGCTGAATAATTCCGCTGGAAACTCTATCGGCCATTGCGATCTGTCCGTGGCCTCCCAGACCCGCACGGCAGCGGCATACACGTCTCGTGCATGCCGCTGCAGGGACTTCAGAAAGACACCGGCCTTGAAACAAAACATGCCTGAATTCCAGTGGTATTTACCCGACTGGAAATACTCAATGGCCGTTACTGCATCCGGCTTTTCAACAAATTCGGCGACCTGGAAGCTATGACCCTTTGTCAAAGACTCGCCCTGGCGAATATATCCGTAGCCGGTTTCTGCATGCGTCGGGTGAATTCCAAAGGTCACAAGTTGATCCATATGCGCCAGTTGAGTTGCTTCCTCAACAGCCGCTTCAAAGTTTGACATGTCATTGATCAGGTGGTCTGCCGGCATGACCAGCAACACGGAGTCCGCACCGATAAATTCTGTAACACACATCGCGGCAAGGGCTATCGCAGGTGCTGTATTACGACCCATGGGTTCGAGCAGGAAGTGTTCATCGCCACCACCAGCCTCAAGTCCAGTGTAAAGATCACGGGTATAAAAGTAATAATCACGGCTTGTGACCGTGATAACGGGTGCATTACCGGCCACCGCTTTGGCACGTAACAGCGTTTTTTCTGCCAGTGTCTGACCATCGACCAGTTGCATGAAAGGCTTGGGGTGGGCGCGCCGCGATACCGGCCACAAACGGGTCCCGGCACCGCCGGAAAGGATGACGGGTATCAATGCCTGGATTGGGTCGGTTACGCTCATGTTGTGTCCTTCGGGCGGCGGTTTACATTATGCATCGTTAAGCAGACGGTTCCCTGGCCACTATCTCGTCAATCACTTTTTCCAGTGACTGCCTGAACGGCGCGGGGTGAATCGAAAATTCTGCTGCAATTTTTTGCGTATTGAGCACTGACCATTGCGGTCGTCTGGCGGGCTGTGGAAAACCGGAACTCGGTACCGGTGTCAATTCCGGCTCTTTTCCCAGCAACCCGGCAGTCGCCGCCAGTGCAAATATGGCACGTGCAAAATCATACCAGCTGAGGGTCTCATCATCACAATAATGGAACACACCTTCATTTCTTGCAGACCCCGGTGTTTGCCAGGACTCGATGACAGCATCGCTGGCGATCGCCAGGTTTCGAGCCCAGGTCGGACAACCCCGCTGATCATCCACTATGTTCAGGCTCAGCCCCCGCCTGGCGAGATCCAGCATACTCAATACAAAGTTATTTCCATGGGAAGAATAGACCCAGGATGTACGCAAAATAGCGTATTTACACTGGCTTGACTGGAGTGCAATTTCACCTGCGAGCTTGCTTTCGCCATAAACATTTTGCGGCGAAGGCACATCCGACTCACAGTACGGTTTGCTGGCCTTACCGTCAAACACATAGTCAGTTGAGTAATGTAACACACGTGCATCGTTACGCTTTGCCCAGCCAGCCAGGCGCCCGGGCAGGGTTGCATTGACTTCAAAAGCCGTTTGCCGGTCAGTTTCAGCCTGGTCAACCGCCGTATAGGCCGCCGTGTTGACAATCAACGCTGGCTTGGCGTGGTTCAGCATGACTTCCAATTTATCGGCGTCAGTGATATCCAGTTCCAGCCCGCCAACGCCTGATCCGGGCGCTGTCACACGGTCCGTGGCTGTCACATTTCCACGTCTGGACAGCAGGGGGTGTAGTTCACTGCCAAGCTGACCTGCGGCACCGGTGAGCAGAATGTTCATATTTCTGCGTAGGGTAGTCGTTCAGATGGAATATCCTTTAATAATGGGGCGTTGCGATCCCTTGCAGAAAGGGCTGTCGGCGTATGTGGCCATTTGACACCAATAGCGGGGTCGTCCCAGGCAACTGCAGCATCATACTCCGGGGCATATTCAGTGGTGCAAAGGTAATGAAACAACGCGCCCTCGCTAAGCACCAGGAAACCATGGGCAAACCCGGCCGGTATGTAAAGCTGACGATGATTGTCTGCGCTCAGTTGCGTACCCACCCATTGACCAAAGCTGGTTGAACCACGGCGCACATCTACCGCAACGTCAAAAATGCAACCCTCAAAAACAGAAACAAGCTTGCCCTGGCACTTTCGGAACTGAAAATGCAAACCACGCAATACACCCCTGGCCGAACGTGAAACATTGGACTGGGAAAAAGCTGCCGGCAGACCATGGGCACGATTGCTGCTGGCCTTCCAGTTCTCCAGAAAAAACCCCCTGTCATCACCATGCACCACGGGCTCTATGATAACAACGCCATCCAGACCGGTTTCAAGCACCCTCAACCGTCCGGCCCCCGCTCGATCATCTCAACCAGATACGCTCCATAGCCGTTGCTGCACAGCGGTTTGGCCAATTCCAGAACCTGCGCCTGATCAATCCAACCACGCAAATAAGCAATCTCCTCAGGACAGGCAACCTTCAGTCCCTGACGTGCCTCGACGGTCTCTATAAAGCTGGAAGCCTGCTGCAGGGATTCGTGTGTGCCGGTGTCCAGCCAGGCATAGCCACGACCCAGGCGTTCCAGACGCAGACAGCCATCTTCAAGGTAGCGCCGGTTCAGGTCGGTAATCTCAAGCTCACCACGAGACGACGGTCGTAGCTCTCGGGCAAAACGGCTGGCCCGTTCATCGTAGAAATAGAGGCCCGTCACCGCGTAGTTCGAGCGCGGGTTGCCGGGTTTTTCTTCCAGGCTCAGTACTCGCATCTGTTCGTCAAACTCGACCACACCATAACGTTCCGGGTCACGAACCCAGTAACCAAAAACCGTGCTGCCAACGAGTCTTTCCATACTCCTGGCAAGCAATTTTTTAAGCCCGCCACCATGAAAAATATTGTCACCGAGAATCAGGCAGGAAGGGCCACCGGCAAGGAATTCCTCGCCAATGATGAAGGCCTGGGCGAGACCATCCGGGCTGGGCTGGACCGCGAAAGAAATGTGTATACCCCATTGACTGCCATCGTCCAGCAATCGCTGGAAAAGTGCCTGTTCGTGCGGAGTCGTGATAACCAGTATATCCCGTATACCAGCCTGCATCAGCGTGGTCAGCGGGTAATATATCATTGGCTTGTCATACACCGGTAACAATTGTTTACTGATGACCCGCGTGAGCGGGTACAGACGTGTTCCGCTCCCACCTGCCAGGATGATACCTTTCCTGTTAAGCGTCATATTCAGAATTTCTGTCACCCAGTTTCAATCATGGAGCAGAACCCTTGATTGGATGATCGCTCGTGCATGATGGGAAGCCGCATGGACCATTATACGGAACTTTATCTACCGCTCAGAACGGGATATCATCGTCCGCAAAACCATCCTCATTTTGTGCCTGCGTTGCAACTGGCTGGGCAGGCTGTTGGTTGCGGAACCCGGCGCTTGGCGGCCGGTCGCCCGCCTCACCGCGGCGACCCAACATTTGCATTTCATTGGCCACGATCTCGGTGGAATACCGGTCCTGGCCATTCTGATCCTGCCATTTACGGGTCTGCAATTTTCCTTCAATATAAACCTGAGAGCCCTTGTGCAGATATTCACCGACGATTTCAGCCAGACGTCTGAAAAAAACCACCCGGTGCCATTCGGTTTTTTCCTGTTTCTCACCGGTCTGCTTGTCGTTCCAACTCTCGGAGGTCGCCACCGTCACATTTGCAATTGCCGTACCGCTGGCGCTGTATTTTATTTCCGGGTCTCTGCCCAGATTACCCACCAGAATTACCTTGTTTACACCTCTTGCCATGAACTATCTCCCACAATGCGGGGCCCGGCCCCGCCGTTCAAATTCAGACCCTGAAGTTTAGCACACACCATCAGGCCCGCTGTTCTATTTCACCGGAGCTGAGCGAAAACTTCAAGACCACTGCCCATACGGCACAAAATAGCCCTGCAACACTCAGCGTCACCACTGCACCGCTATGACCCAGCAACCAGCCGCCAAACGCTCCGCCGGCAAATGCACCAAGGAACTGAAAACTGGTATAAAGCCCCATTTTGCGCCCTCGGCCGGTGGATCCAGTCAACCGACTGACCAGTGAAGGCATGGTCGCTTCAAGCAGGTTGAAAGCCAGGAAAAATACCAGGGCAACCACCGCTATCCCGATAACCGTGCCACTCAGTGACAGCAAGCCCAGAGACAGGCCAAGTGTCAAAAATGCCAGTGGCATAACGCCGTGCTCCTTTTGACGCACCGAGATGCGTCTTAGCAATGGAAAAACCAACAAGGCGGAACCCAGCATTGACGGCACATAGATACGCCAATGGTGTTCCAACTCAAAACCAAACTGTTTGACCAGCATTCCCGGCAAAACCACAAATAACAAGGTCATGACCGCGTGTAATAAGAATACAGAAAGCGCGAACGGTATAACACTGCCAGGCTGCCCGTCTACACGTAGGTTTTCTTCGCTTTCTGGACGTACAGAAGGCAGACTCAAGACCAAGACCATACCCACCACACCGAACACGGCGGTGAGCCAGAACAGACCGTTCAAACCCAACAGTGTGGACAGGGGTACAGCGATCATCATGGACAGCAAAAACGAAAAACCGATCCCCATGCCGATGACCGCCATAATCACGCTACGGTTGCTGGCACGGGTATGGTCTGCGGCAAACGCGAGGGCGACACCGGCGATCGCGCCACAACCTTGCAATGCCCGCCCTGCAATCAGCATTTCCATTGAATTCGCCAGCGCAGCGACCACACCACCGCTGGCGAACAATGCAAGCCCGGCCAACATGATGGGGCGGCGGCCAAACCGGTCGGATAATTTTCCGAACGGTTGCTGCAACAACGCCTGGGTCAGACCGTAAATGCCTATCGCCATACCGGCCCTGGCCGGGGTGAAGTCTGGCATGTCTGCAGCCAGTAACATGAACACCGGCAGAATCATAAACAGACCAAGCATACGAAATGCAACGACACCTGCGAGCGTAGCGCCGGTACGCAATTCACTTGAACTTAGTTGATCAAACACGTGCTGAATCCTTTACAAGGCACTGGAACTGGCAGCACAGTAAAGGATGCCAGCGCGTAACACAATCATTTATAATTCCCAAAACGCCAGAGCAACCCCATGACCATCAGCCCCAAACTCACCGTTGCAAGCCAACGATCCCCGCTGGAACAGATCACCGCGTTGAGTGCACCGGATATGGAGAAGGTGGATATTTGTATTCAGAAAAGTCTGCAATCTGAAGTTGTTTTAGTCAACCAGATTGCCAATTACATTGTCTCCAGTGGCGGTAAGCGTCTGCGACCGATGCTGCTGACCCTTACCGCACACGCCTGTGGATACAAGGGTGAACAGCACATATCGCTTGCAGCCATCATTGAATTTATCCACACCGCCACGCTGTTGCATGATGATGTGGTGGATGAATCTGATTTACGCCGTGGTCAGCAGAGCGCTCATGCCGTGTGGGGAAACGCCGCCAGTGTATTGGTGGGCGATTTTCTCTATTCACGCAGTTTTCAGATGATGGTCGGTCTCGACTCCATGCGTGTCATGCAGGTGCTGGCTGATACGACCAATACTATCGCCGAAGGCGAAGTGCAGCAGTTACTGAATATGGGTGACCCGGAAGTAGACCAGCAACGTTACCTCAAGGTCATCGAAAACAAGACTGCCAAGCTGTTTGAAGCCGCCTGCAGGTTGGCTGCCATCATCAGTGCCCAACCAGTTGCAAGCGAGGAAGCCATGGCTTTGTATGGTAACCGGTTGGGGAGCGCATTCCAGATTTCCGATGATGTCCTCGATTACAGTGGCGATGCCGGCACGATGGGAAAAAATACCGGCGATGACCTGGCCGAGGGCAAACCGACGTTACCGCTGATTCTTGCGCGCGGAAAATGCTCGGATACCCAGCGCGACCTGCTGGATGCAGCCATCCGCAATGGTGGACTGGAAGACCTGACGCCGGTGCTGGCCATTATCAAAAAAACCGGTGCACTGGACGCAGCCATGGCCTGCGCCAAAACACAGGCTGCTGAGGCGCGCCAGGCATTGCAGATACTACCCGCATCACGGTGGCGCACCGCGCTTGAAAACCTCACCGAATACAGCGTAAATCGCGATCACTGATAAGTGTTTTCAATAACAAAGTCGCCCCGGAAATGCGAATAGCGTTATCCGGGATCCATCTTGCTCTTGAATGGATGCAAAAACCAAATAATAAAATGGATACCGGATCAAGTCCGGTATGACGT
>CAZYVH010000016.1:0-18757 GCA_964650905.1 uncultured Wenzhouxiangellaceae bacterium
GGTTAATCAGAACGTCTTGCTAAAATACTCTTGCAACCGGTCCATGGCCTCTTCTATGACCTCATAAGGCTCGGCGCCGAAACAGATACGCAGGTGGCCTTCACCCGCAGGCCCGTAAAAAGTACCACTCTCGGTCACAACATAGGTTTCGGCGAGTATTTCATCTGCTAACTGCTGGGATGGTTTACCAAAGGCACTGACATCGGGAAACGCGTAAATGGTGCCCTGCGGCAGCGGGCAAACGATCCCCTCTATTTCATTCAAACGCCGACATACCATTTCCCTGCGACGCTCGTCCTCCGCGTGCATTTCTGCAAGGCAGTCCTGCGGACCGGTCAACGCAGCAAGGGCGCCGTACTGGATAAACACGTTGACGTGAGCAACATCATTGACTGTGATCTTCAGCAAGGCCGGCATGAATTCCTGTCTGCAGGCCACGTAACCCAGACGCCAACCATCCATGGCAAAGGCTTTCGTATAGGCAACCATGGTGAACGTGCGTTCCCACATGCCGGGTAGTGAGGCGATGCTGATGTGTTGCTGTCCATCATAGGTAATCTGCTCATAGACCTCGTCACTTGCCACCAGCAAGTCATATTTTATGGCCAGGTCAGCAATGATCTGCAGTTCGTCACGGCGGTAAACCCTGCCGGTCGGATTGGCCGGGTTAACGATGCAAAGCATACGTGTCTTATCGGTGATGCGCGTCTCAATGGCGTCCCGGTTTATCGAAAAGCCATTCTTCCCATCCAGTGGCGCCAGCACGACCTTGCCACCTGCCAGTTCTATCTTGTTGACATGCTGTGGATAATAGGGTTCCAGCAAAATGACCTCATCACCTTCATCCAGTGCGGCCATAAAGACCGCGTAAGCAGCGTGTGTAAGACCATTGGTGACCAGCACCTCGTCAGGCGCAACCACGAGATCATTGAACGATTTGAGTTTGTCTGCAATGGCCTGGCGAAGCAACGGATCGCCGGCAAAGTCCCCGTAATGTACGATGCCATCATCGAGCGCCTGCTTGGCAGCCTGCTTGATATGCAATGGTGTATCGAAACTCGGTCTGCCGACCTCAAGATGAATGACGTCCCTGCCCTCGGCCATGAGTGGCATGGCTTTTTCGTACATGCCAAAGCTCTTGGGTGAACTCTGGGTAATTCTGTTCGCAGGCCATTTCATAATTGTTCCTCGTTAATGTGTTTTGATGTCCGTGTTCATTGAACCGGCCGGTACCAGCTTGCCAGGATAAAAGTTGGCATGCAGGAAATACTGGTTGGTAATTTACACGACCTGAACAGTCTGCTAAATACGGCCCAGGTGCCGCATATTATCGTGCCGGAAACACTCTAATTCTTCCAAAATGCAACACCCATGGAATTCCATGGGTGTTGTTGGTTCAGTTTTGGACAATGTCAACCAGCGGGGGCAAATCTACTGCCTGAGCAACGTACTTGCTAACCCGGCCCTGGCCTGTCTGAACTGTTACTGTCTCCAGACCAGACGGGCACCGATTGTACGCGGACGTATGGCCACGATGGACTGCGGATCCTGGAACGTGCCAATACCATCGATCACACCGACTTCGTTGCTCAGGTTCTTCACATAGGCACCGATCGTGAAATGCTCGTTGACCGCCAGGTTCACAACCAAATCAAATTGTGTGTAAGAGTCCAGTTCGATATTGAACGGGCTGTCCGGTCTGAACTCGGTGTTGGTGTCACCGCGATAGGTGGCATCACCAATGACCTGCACAGACATGCCGTCCCCGACCGGGTGATCATATTTCAGCGACAGGCTGTACTGGGTGGCAGCCACGTTCGGAATCTTGTCCCCTTTCTGACCGACGATGACGAAAGGCGAGGCACCAGGCAACACCGGCTGATCGGTGGTTAACTCGTGCTTGAAGAACCCGGTGCCGGTGAAGGACGCCTGCAGATTGTCGGACAGCAACACCTTCACACCCCACTCGATACCATTGATCTCGGCCTTGCCGCCATTGGTCGTGAATGGAATGTTACCGGCCGGATCACGCGGTTCCACCTGGATATCACTCCAGTCGATATGAAATAGCGTCGCGTTCAACTGCAGGTGTTTTTCAAGCAACTGCGACTTGATCCCCAGTTCGTAGTTTTTTAATTTATCCGAGTCGTAGATCGGTGGAATTCCCTGTGCAAACGGCTGGTTGGAATTATTGACACCACCTGTACGGAAACCTTCCGAGTACAGGCCATACACCATGACGTCGTCCGTCGTGGTGTAGGACAGCGCCACCATCGGCGTGACCTGATCCTCGTTACCCTTGAGCCGACCGACCTTGTTGCCATTGTCCGTTTCGCCAACGATGTCGCCTGATGGAATGGGCGCATTGGTGAAAAAGCCATGGGTCGTACCCTGATCTGAGGTCAGGTCAACTTTGAAGTAACGCAGACCACCCTTCAGTTGCCAGCGTTCTGAAAAATCGTAAGTGGCCTCACCGTAAATGGCTTTCTGCTCGATTTCATCGTTGCGGAAACGGCCAAAAATTGCGGTACCGCCGGCCAGGAACGCATCATTCGAATTGGATGCATCCCAGGGTACATTGCCACCATTGCCATCGGTACTGGTCACGTGGACTGCAAACTCCTGTTTTTCCTTCTGGTAGTAAACACCCGAGACAAAATTGAACGGACCACTGAAACTGGAGGCGAAGCGGCCTTCCGCCATCTTGATGTTGTAGGACTGCGGCTGATTGGTTATGCCAACGACCGGCGCCTGGAAAAACAGCAGGATCGGCGTGCTGTCGAAAGTAAAATCGATGTCGTGGTCATAGCTGCTCGCTGACAGCACGACATTGCCGACACCGGTGTCATAGGTCAGCGTTGCGCCAAACAGGTCGACGTCGTCTATCCGGGGGGATTTGGTGATATCTGAATTGATATAGTCGGTGGCCGGTGTCAACAACGGCAGGCCCGATAAATGGGCGTAATCGGAGCGGTTATCGGGCCAGGCCGTAACGCCCTTGGCCGTGTAACGCGAGGTACCGCCAATATCGGTACGTTGACCAACAAACAGAAAATCAAGACTTAGTTCATCCGTTGGCTGCCAGACCACGCTGACACGAGCACCATCGGTATCCTCGGAGTTGATGTCCTTGTCGTTGGCGTCAAAAGACGTTGAGTTTTGCTGGCGGCGCGGCTGATCGACCCAGCCGTCCATATCGGTCCGGTAGGCCAGCAGCCGGATCGCCAGCTTGTCGTCGAAGACAGGCAAATTGATGCCACCAGACATGTTGTAGCCATTACCACCCTTATGGATAGATGCAAAATCGAAATCACCGAACACTTCAAACGAAGAAGGATCGGCCTTGCGCGGGATATAACGGATATTGCCCGCCATCGAGTTGGCCCCGTAAAGCGTGCCCTGTGGACCATTTAATACCTCGATACGTTCCATATCGAGTAACTTGATCGGTGCATTTTTACCACCACCGTCCTGCTGGTCACTGGCGGTGATCACATACTCACCAAAATAACTGCCGACAACTGCCGGTCCATTGCCGTTAACGCCACGGATAATAAACTCCATGTCACCGGGCCCCAGGTCCTGGAAGGTCAGACCGGGTACACTGCTGGCAATGTCGCGGAATGAAAAATCGGCTTTATCCTGCAGGGATGCGCCACCGACCGCGTAGACAGACGCCGGGATGGACTGGATGTCCATATCACCACGCTTGGTTGCAGTAACCAGGACCTCCTCCAGCACGTTTTCAGCGGCTAATGCAGATGCACTGAAAGCCAGCAGTCCTGTAAAAATAATTAAACTATGTGTGTACTTCGTTCTCATGACATTCCCCAGTTAACGGTTATGAATTAATTTGCGAGGAGACTATATGACACATCATATATGGTCGCAATCAGATTATACAAGACAATTTTCTACTCCTCTTCTTCGATATTATTCTGGATTCTCCGCAGGAAACCAATCAGTGTCTGGATGTCACCCTGACTGAACCCCCGTAAGGCCTTTTCCTGGTGCCGGGTCGCCAATGGATAAACCCTGGCAAAGGCCTCCTCACCGGCCTCGGTCAGCATCACCTGGACAAAGCGCGAATCCTTATCAGAGATTTTGCGCACTGCCAGGCCTTCGCGTTCCAACTGATCAACGATGCGACTGACCGTGGGTTGCTCAATGATGGTTGCGGCCACAATTTCACCCATGTTCATGCAGCCATGGTCCTTGAGCACGGCCAGCACCCGCCAGCGTGCCAGGTTGATCCCGGATTTTCGCAGGCTTCTTCTCAATCGTTGATTGAGCTGATTGGTAATCCGGTAGATCAGGTAAGGGACATATTTCCCCAGCCAGTGATCACCCCGTTTGAATCGTTTCACGTTAAAAATAGCTCCTGTTTGAAACTATATACGTTTTCATGTAACTTGAGCATACATTTTTCCTGGCGTATTTGCCAGTAAGGGAACAATTAATGATAAACCCGGCAAATGGACAATCCTGGCAGGAAATACGCGACCGGTTCCCGGTATTTCAGCACAAAACCTATCTGAACAGCTGCTCCTATGGCGCCCTGGCCTATGAGGTCGAAGCGTCGTTGCAAGCCTACCTCCAGGCCCGCAGTGACAGGGGTGCTGACTGGGATTACTGGGTTGAACGCAACGAGGCGGTCAGAGCCTCAGTCGCCAAATTACTGGGTGTTAGCCCCAACGAGGTCGCGGTAACGGCTTCTGTGTCGGCGGGTATCGACTCCGTGGCCAGTGCATTGAACTTTGACGGTCCACGTAACAAGGTCATCATCACCGATTTTGAGTTTCCCACCAATGCGCAGATCTGGTACGCGCAAGAGGCGCGTGGTGCCCGCGTGGTCAGAATTGCTGCTGAAGATGACAGGATTCCACTGGAGAAATTCACACAGGAAATCGATGAGCAAACCCTCATCGTCGCAACCGCCCAGGTCTGTTTCAGAAACGGCGCCCGACAGGACATACCAGCCATTGCCGAAATCGCCAGACGCAAAGGTGCGCTGACCCTGGTGGACGGCTACCAGGCGCTCGGGACCCTACAATTTAATGCCAAACAAGCCGCTGTTGATTTCCTCGTGGGTGGCAATCTTAAATACCTGTTGGGTACTGCCGGTATTGCCTTTATGTATGTACGCGAGGAACTGATTGAATCCCTGGTGCCTTCCGTCACCGGTTGGTTTGCCCAGCAGGATATCACGGCGATGGATATCACCCGCTACACACCGGCATTGTCAGCGCGGCGTTTCGAAGCGGGTACACCACCGGTACCCAATACCTACATGGCAGAAGCCGGCTTGGCCATTTTGCACGAGATCGGTCTGCCCGCCATCGAATCGCGCATCGGTGAACTCACCGGCGCCGTCAAGGATGCGGCCCGGGCTGCGGGCTATACAACGGCTTCGCCAATGGATCCCGCGCAACACGCGGCAATGCTCACCCTGCGCGCCTTGGATGACAACCGCCTGGTGGCAGCGCTTGCAGATGACAACATCGTGGTTTCCTGTCGCGATGGCAACCTTAGAATTTCACCACATTTTTATAACAACTTCGATGATATCGAACACCTGTTTCGTGCATTGCATAAAAACCGTGATTTACTGGCCTGAATTACAGGAATGAATTGCGGGGTCATGGTGAAGCGCCAGAGTGGCCCACTTGACTGATATTAGTCTGGCTGTTTAACTCTAGTAGCCTGCACACTGCCGATGGCACTGCGCTATCAGGCAACAAACAGTCAAAATGGACCCCGGGTCAAGCCCGGGGTGACGATACTACCGTCGTTCCGGGTGACGATACTACCGTCGTTCCGGGTGACGATACGACCGTCGTTCCGGGTGACGATACTACCGTCGTTCCGGGGTGACGATACTACCGTCGATCCGGGTGACGATACTACCGTCGTTCCGGGTGACGATACTACCGTCGTTCCGGGTGGCGATACGACCGTCGTTCCGGGTGACGATACTACCGTCGTTCCGGGCTTGACCCGGAATCTATTTTTGTTTAATAAGAGGCTGTCCCCAGCATCAGGAGCACACCATGCAAGAAACAAATGTCCATGAAACCTGGTCGTCCCAGTTTGCATTTGTTCTTGCAGCCATCGGCGCTGCCGTAGGATTGGGAAATATCTGGCGATTCCCATACGTGGCCGGTACCAATGGCGGTGGTGCATTCGTGCTGGTTTACGTTGGTTTTGTGCTGTTACTGGGCATACCCATCATCACCGCCGAACTCGCCATGGGCCGGCGTGGCCACCAAAGCCCCGTGGTGGGTATGTCAGCATTGGCGAAGGCGGAAGGCCGCAGTCAGAAATGGCAGTTAATCGGCTGGCTCAGTATCCTGGTCCCACTGCTCGGTCTGACTTACTACAGCATCGTCGCCGGCTGGGCCGTTGATTATGTTTTCAAATCTTTCGCCGGCCAATTCAGCGCTGTAACCGGTGCTAGCTCCGGCGCCTTGTTTGACGAATTGCTGGCCTCTCCGTGGCGCATGATTTTCTGGCATACGGTTTACATCGGTCTGACCGTTTTTGTAGTCGCACGTGGTGTCAGGAAAGGTCTGGAACGCTCGGTCAAAATCATGATGCCAGCCCTGTTTATTATCCTGTTGTTCATGGTTTTTTATGCAATGTTTGTCGGCAATTTCAAGGCAGGGGTTGATTTTCTGTTTGCCGCAGATTTTTCCAAACTCACTGTTACCGGTGTTCTGATGGCCCTGGGGCAGGCCTTGTTTTCGATGGCCATCGGTGTGGGCGCAATGATCACCTATGGCGCCTACCTGCCAAAAAATGTCTCTTTACCCCGGGTTGGCATCATTATCGGTGCCTCAGATACCCTGGTTGCCCTGCTCGCCGGTCTGGCCATATTCCCCCTGGTTCTGCACTATGGACTAAACCCCGGTGAGGGGCCGGGGCTGATCTTCGTCACGCTGCCGGTGGCCTTTGGGCAAATGCCCGGGGGTGCGCTGGTGGGTGGCCTGTTCTTTATTTTGCTGACCTTTGCGGCGCTGACCTCTTCTATAGGTATGCTCGAACCGGTCGTGTCGTGGCTCGAGGAACACCGTGGCTTCAAACGGCCCATGATGGCGCTGTTGGCCGGTGCCCTGGCGTGGCTGGTTGGTTTGGCTATTGCCCTGTCCTTTAACCTCTGGGGCGATATCAGGCTGCTGGGCATGTTTTCATTCTTCAAGGACAAGAGCATCTTCGACCTGATGGACTTCCTGGTCGCAAATATCATGCTGCCACTCAACGCCCTGTTGATCGCGGTGTTCGCAGGCTGGATGATGGCGCGGCGTTCCACCCTGGATGAACTGGGAATGCCCGATGGCTTACACTTCAAATACTGGCGTTTCATACTCAGGTTTGTCGCCCCGGTCGCATTTGCCCTGATATTTTACTCAAGCCTGAGTTAAGCCATATATGGTGATACAGGCACCGGGCATTGAGGATATCAGGGCAGCGGCCGAGCGTCTGCGTGGACTCGCCCTGCACTCACCGCTGGTTCGTTTTAACCCGCCGGATGGCGGGTCCGATATTTATCTCAAACTTGAAAACCTGCAACCCGTGGGTGCGTTCAAGGTCCGCAGCATGGGTAATATCCTGCTGAGCGCAAAGCCTGAAAACCTGGAACACGGTGTCTATACCGCCAGTTCCGGTAATGCCGGTTATGGGCTTGCCTGGATGGCCCGGCACATGCACGTCCCCGCCACCGTATACGTGCCAGATAGCGCACCTGAGGGAAAAGTCAGTTTAATCCGGCGTCTGGGCGCAAAGATCAAGGTCGTGCCTTACCCACAGTGGTGGGAAATCATCTGCAACCATGGTCTGGCCACCGAGAAGGGCATGTTTGTTGATGCGGTCTGTGACCCGGCCGCACTGACGGGGAACGCCACCATCGGTCTGGAGCTTATCGAGGATCTGCCGGATATCAGCACCATCGTCGTGCCATTTGGTGGTGGTGGTCTGTCCTGTGGTATCGCTGCTGCCGTCAAAACGCTCAAACCAGACACCCGTATTATCGCTGCTGAATGCGAGACGGCCCTGCCCATCACCGCGGCGCTCAACGCCGGCCGACCGGTGGATGTTGAACATAGACCAAGTTTTGTTTCAGGGATTGGTGCGACCGCCGTGCTGACAGAAATGTGGCCGCTGATCCAGCAACTGCTGGATGGTTCCGTTGTCTCCTCACTGACCGCAGTCGCCGACGCGGTACGTATGTTGTTCGAATACAACCGGGTGGTTGCCGAAGGCGCCGGCGCCACGGCACTGGCCGGTGCCTTATCCCTGGATGCCGACGGCCCGGTTGTGTGCGTCATCTCGGGTGGTAATATTGACAACGCACATATGGCGTCGATTCTACAGGGCCGGCAACCCTGAACCTGAATACCCAGAACGGCTGGAGATGCTTGGCCTATCGATAACCAGGCCCTATAATCCCAGCCTTCAAAACCTGAATAACGACAACAAAGGGTGCCTTATGACCACGCAATCCAAACAATACAGCCAACCACGTTCCTTTACCACGGTCTGGATGATCGAGTTATGGGAGCGCTTCGGCTACTACGGCATGCAGGCCCTGATCGTGTACTACATGGTGCAACGCCTGGGCTTCAATGACGAACGGGCCAACCTCGTATGGAGTGCGGCCGCCGCCCTGATATATGTCGCTCCGGCCATCGGCGGCTGGGTCGGGGACAAGGTCCTGGGCACCAAGCGCACCATGATCCTCGGCGCCATTATCCTCACACTGGGCTATGCCCTGATGGGTGTTCCGACCGAGAACACCTGGTTTCTGTTCTCATCGCTCGGTGTCATCGTGGTCGGTAATGGTCTTTTCAAACCCAATGCCGGCAACCTGGTGCGCAATATCTATGAAGGTGATGACTCCAAGATCGACAGCGCCTTTACCATCTACTACATGGCGGTTAACGTTGGCTCCACATTTTCCATGCTATTGACCCCGTGGCTCAAGGATTATGTCAATGCCCAGTATGGCCATGAACTCGGCTGGCACGCTGCGTTTGCGTTCTGTAGCGCAGGTCTGCTGGTGGGTCTCGGGCTGTATGCGTTCATGAAGGTCACGCTGCAACGCTATGGTTCACAACCCGATCAGCAGCCTCTGGATATCAATAAGTTACTGGCTGTGCTTGCTGCCAGCCTGGTCGCGGTCGCGATATCGGCCATCATTCTCCAGTTTCAGAGTCTTGCCCGTATATTTGTGTATCTCGCCGGCATCGTGGTGCTGGCTATTTTTGTCTACCTGATCCGAACTTCGGAAAAAAGTGAGAAAGCGGGCTTGATGGCCGCGTTGATCCTGACGGTGCAGTCGGTCATGTTCTTTATTTTCTATCAGCAGATGTCAACTTCCCTGGCCTTGTTCGCCCTGCGTAACGTCAATTGGGACTTCCAGGTTTTTGGCACCCACCTGTGGACCTGGGCACCGGCACAATTCCAGGCTCTGAACCCTATCTGGATCATGTTTATGAGTCCGGTCCTGGCCTGGTGGTATACCTGGGCCGGGAAGCGTGACAAGGACATGTCGATCGCGGCAAAATTTGCGCTGGGTTTTTTCGTCGTCGCCGTGGGTTTTTTCATCTATGGCGTCGCCGGTCAATTTGCCGTCGATGGCAAGACCTCTTCCTGGGTCATGATCATTGGCTATGGTGCCCAGTCGCTCGGTGAATTGTTTGTCAGTGGTCTGGGCCTGGCCATGATCGCACGTTATGTCCCCGCACGCATGGGCGGATTCATGATGGGCGCCTACTTCGTCGCATCGGGTATCTCTCAATATCTCGGTGGTGTGGTCGCCAATTTTGCCAGCATACCGGATAATATCACTGACCCGTTGCAATCCTTGCCGATCTACACCAGCCTGTTCAACAGGCTGGGGTTTGCAGCGCTTATCGCCACGGCCATCGCGCTCGCGGCGCTGCCGATGATGCGCCGACTCACTGCCACCCACCATGAGCATAACGGCAGGGACTTTGGCTGAAAGTTTCTGCGAAAAGCTCTCAGATTTCGAAGTTGAGTACTTTCTGTCCGTGCGCAATCGCCATTGCACCACTGCGTACAACGGCTAGTATCTCCGCACAGTCACCGACACGTGCTATGAAGTCATCCATACTGGTGTTCGTACCAGTGAGTTCCAGCGTGTAGGTTTCCGGGCTATTATCCAGTACGCGGGCACGGCTTGTCTCTATCAATTCGGACAGGCTGTGTTCTGCGGCTGGTCTGATCTTCAGTTTCATCAACAGGAGTTCCCGCTCGATATGGTCATCCCTGGTCATATCTGCGGTGTTGACCACATCCACCAGTTTCAATAACTGGTTATTGATCTGCTCAATAACATCATCTGACCCCCGGGTGACCAGCGTTAAGCGTGAAACTTCTGCATCATCAGTGGGTGCCACATTCAGGGATTCGATATTGTAACCACGACTTGAAAAGAGTGAGACAACACGTGCCAATGCACCCGCCTCGTTCTGCATCAACATGGAGATAATGTGTCGCATTTTTGTGGCTTCCATTTAATAATTATGGCTATACGAAATTTATATGCCTGATGCTTTATGTTCGCGCAGAACACAGGCTATTGCAATGCACGAAAAATTGCTTGAAACTCCAACAACCATGCAAAAGTCACCTAAAACATCCCACATCACTGAACACCCCAGGACCGGCGTGCAAATGACCGGTGCAGAAATCGTTATCCAGGTCCTTGCTGACGAAGGTGTTGATACCATCTTTGGCTACAGTGGTGGAGCGATCCTTCCGACCTGGGATGCCCTGTTCCGCTATAACGCCGAAAACCGTGATGACAGCGGCAATGAACCCATGCCGTTGATCGTACCCGCCAATGAACAGGGAGCCGGGTTTATGGCGGCAGGTTATGCCCGTGCCAAGGGCGAGGTCGGTGTCGTCATGGTGACTTCCGGTCCCGGTGCGACCAACACCGTGACGCCAGTACGTGATTGCATGGCCGATTCGATCCCCATCGTGGTGATTTGTGGCCAGGTTCCAAAAGCCGCAATCGGCACGGATGCTTTTCAGGAGGCACCGGTCTCCAGTTGCCTGGGACCCGTATCCAAGCACACTTTCCTGGTTACCAATCCTGAACTGTTGGAAGCAACGATAAGGACCGCGTTTGAAATTGCCCGAACCGGACGGCCTGGCCCGGTGGTGGTGGATTTACCCAAGGACATTCAGAACTGGAGTGGAACCTTTCTGGGTTCCGACCTGTTGCCAGTACCCGGTTACCGGCAGCGAATACATGCAGTGAGAGATAATGTCCCTGACAACAAGGACTGTGAAGCTTTTTTTGCAATGCTGCAACAATCCGAGCGCCCGCTGATTTATGCCGGTGGCGGCGTCATCAATGGCAATGCCACTGACGAACTGCGCCGTTTCTCCTCATACCTGGGTCTCCCCGTGGCCACAACATTGATGGGTATCGGTGCGGTGGACACCAAAGACCCATTATCACTGCACATGCTGGGTATGCATGGTTTGGCCTCTGCCAATTATGCGGTGGATGATTGCGATTTCCTGATCGCTGTCGGCGCACGTTTTGATGACCGGGTGGCGGGCGTGCCATCCAAATTTGCACCCTCGGTGAAACACGTTGCCCAGTTTGACATTGATCCCTCTGAGATCGGTAAGGTGAAAACCGTTGACTGGTGTCATGTCGGTGTTCTTAAAAAAGATTTACAAATTTTATATGACTATGCAAAAAACAATCATGTTTCACCAGACCTGAGCCAGTGGCACACTGAAATTGCCTATCTGAAAAGTCAATATGAGCTGAATTATGATCGCAACAGTGACCTGATACAGCCGTATGCAGTGATTGAAACCATCAATGCAATCACTAATGGCGATGCCATTATTTCGACGGGCGTCGGACAACACCAGATGTGGGCCGCACAGTATTTTGATTTTAAATATCCCAGGCTGTGGCTTACATCCGGCAGCATGGGCACCATGGGTTTTGGTTTGCCCGCAGCCATCGGCGCACATTTTGCTGCACCCGACCGCCTGGTCATCGACGTGGATGGCGATGCCAGTATCCGCATGAATATCGGTGAACTCGAAACCGCAACATCTTATGACATTCCGGTCAAAGTCCTTGTCCTCAATAACTTCGGTGACGGCATGGTCAGGCAATGGCAGAAACTGTATTACAAGGGTCGTATGTCCTACAGTGATAAATCTTTGAGATCAAAAGATTTTGTAAAAACAGCTGAAGCCGATGGATTCAAATTCGCGGTTCGTCTGCAGCACAAGGATGATATGGCACGGGTCATCCGGGAATGGCTGGAATTCCCGGGTCCGGCATTTCTTGAAGTCATCATTGACCGGGATGCGGGTGTTTACCCCATGGTCGGTCCCGGTCTCGCCTATGATCAAATGGTGACCGGTGACTTCATTCCAAGCCGCAAGAAGGTTAGCGAAGAGGATATTGACCAGTCTGAAATGATTTGAGGAAATTGGAGATATAAAGCAGCCCTGGGGGGCACTCAAAACTTAGTCACGTTTAAACCAGGGTATAACCTGCTCACCCATCAGGCGTATGGCCTCGGCCGGGTCCGGCCCCAGCGGGCCACCCAGGTTGACCTGCGTAATACCTGCTTCAGCGAGGCTTTCGATCTGCCGGATGACGTCATTGGGTGTGCCGTTGATCGCCAGGGCAAACATTTTCTCGGACACCAACGCAGCCGCTTCTTCGTAGCTGCCGGCATCGACAAGGTGGCGCAGGGGTTCAAAATCAGCCGGTGTCAGACCGATCGTCGCCAGCGCCTGCGCCTCCAGGTGCGGGCCAAAATAAGCGATCATTTCACGCAGTACATGGGTCGCTTCGCTACGCTGAGCGGCCAGTGACAGCCAGCCACAGCCGGCGATATCCACCCCGGCCGGGTCGCGGCCCGTCTCAAGGGCGCCCGCAGTTATCGCCGAGACCATGTAAGACGCGGATTCGGGCGGGGTAATCATCGGCAGGCTGCCGTCACCGATGGCGCCACTCAAGACCAGGTATTCAGGGCCGAAAGCACACACATAGATGGGCACTTCAGGACGATAAGGCTTGAAACGCAGGTAACACTGATCCGTCCACTGAAAAGCCTGGCCCTGGTAATCCACAACTTCGCCGCGTAACAACGCGCGGATCACTTCCGTCGCTTCACGGGTGTGCTCAACATAGTCACTTGCATCGATACCCGTCCACTCTACCATTTTCTGGGTATGCAGCCCCAGACCAAGGACAGCACGGCCACCTGACAAATCATCCAGCGTGGCGATATAGGTGGCGATTTCAGCCGGGTTGGTGGTGTAGGGATTGGTGCCGACACTGCCGATCCCGATACGTGATGTTTGCATCGCGACCGCGCTGGTGATCACCCAGGTATTGGCCATGAAGGTATCGTGTGGAAACCAGACGTAGTCAAAACCGGCTGCTTCCGCCTTGACCGCCAGACGCACAATTTCGCGGGTATTGCCCAGGTAACCTATCAAACGCAGACCAAATTTCATTCGTTCATCCTGCTTGCTGTGGTAACGTATCCTAACCGATTTCCTGCGCTATTCTCACATAAAGAGAACCGTTACCGACAGACTGTACCCATGCCCGCAAATACAGACAGCAAAAAAACACCGCAATGGCTGGCCCTGCACTTTTCGCAACTGGCGCTGGATGAATTCAACCGCGGCCGGCAGGCGCAAACCGTGCAGGCGAAGACTCCGCTGGCCATCATCGACCAACAGGCGGGTCAGCGCTGTATTATCGCTTGCAACCGCACGGCTGAAAATGCCGGCGTCCACACCGGTATGCCGGTGGACGCTGCCCTGGGCCTGGCGGACAGTTTACACATCACAGCCCGTGACCCGCACGCGGAAACGCTTGCCCTGGAACACCTGGCCGCCTGCTGTTACCAGTACAGCAGCCAGGTCAGCATCGCCGCCGGGCGCAATACCCTGTTGCTGGAAGCGGCCGCAAGCCGGCGTTTGTTTGGCGCCGCCGAGATGCTGGCAAGCCGTATCCGGACCGCATTGGAGCAGTCCGGTTACCACGCCGCAAGCGGTATTGCGCCCACACCGGAAGCCGCCTGCCTGGCCGCACGGCATGGTCTGAATATCCACGCATCTGAGGAATTACGCACCCGTCTCGGTGCACTCAGTATTACCAGCCTGCCACTGGATGGCAACGCCCTCAAGGTATTGCAACAAACCGGCTTGCGCACGCTGGCTGAGGTCCTGCGCCTGCCACGCAAGGCGCTGACACGACACCTGGGGCCATCGGCCTGTGACTACCTCGACCGTCTGCTGGGTCTGCGCCCGGACCCGCGCCGCGTCTTTCGTCCACCGGACAGTTTTACCGATGGTATAGATGTGCCTGAAACCACACATACCGAGGGATTGCTCTTTCCTTTGAAGCGGTTGCTGCAAACCCTGTGCGGGACATTGCAAGCCCGTGACCGCGGCGTCGCGTTTCTCGAGATTTGCCTGCAACTGGAAAAGGGCACACAAACCATCGATTTGCATCTGCAACATGCATCCTGTTCCGAATCACACCTGATGATGCTCTTGCGCGAACGTCTGGAACGTTTGCAACTGTCCGGCCCGGTGCGTCGTATCAATTTGCAGGCACCGCACTTTTTGCCCCGCGTGGTGTGCCAGCCAGGTTTATTGGCGGCCACGGACCCTGACCCGGTCGAAAACGGCATCGAGGCACTGCTGGAGCGCCTGCAGGCCCGTCTTGGTGACCGTTGCGTACAGGGACTTAAGGGTCTTGAAGACCATCGGCCGGAGTTGAGCTGGTCTTTCCGTAACCCGGATGAGCCGGCACCCTGCACCGCCCTGCCACAGCGACCGGCCTGGCTGTTCCCCGAACCACGCCGCTGCCGGATCGATCAATACCGTATACTGACCGGACCCGAACGGATCGAATCCGGCTGGTGGGATGGCCGTGACTGCCGCCGGGATTATTTCATCGTACGCGATAACAGCGGCAGCACCTTGTGGGCCTTTCACGAATACAAGCCGCAACCGGGCTGGTACCTGCAGGGTTTGTTTGCATAGCCCGGGCTTATAATTGGGGTCGGAGTCAAGTGCCGGAGTTTAAAAACTCTGGCACTTGACTCTGACCCCGGACATGGACACACAACGTTATGAATACACTGGGAAAACTGTTTTTGAAAGGACTGGCCGTGGTCATCCCGGTGGCCCTGACACTGGCCATATTGTGGTGGATGGCTGCCGGTTCAGAGCGTCTGATGGGCACCATCCTGAAATTCCTTATGCCGGGTGGCTGGTATGTGCCCGGTATGGGTCTGGCCTCTGGTCTGGCATTGATCGCACTGGTGGGCCTGCTTTCACACGTGCTTATTTTCCAAAAGCTGATCAACCTTGGTGAGGCCATTTTCAACCGTCTGCCACTGGTCAAAACCATCTATACCGCGATCAAGGATTTTATCGGTTACCTGAACCCGGACAAGGATGGCGAACTGGGCAAGGTCGTGATGGTGCAGTTACCCGGTCAGTCATTCCAATTGATCGGCTTTGTGACCCGTGAGCAATTCGACGACCTGCCGTTTACACCCGGCGCCGATGAGCCGGTCGCCGTATATATGCCAATGAGCTACCAGATCGGTGGTTATACGCTATTCCTGCCACGCAGCGCGCTGACACCACTGGACCTGCCGTTTGAACAGGCCATGCGCCTGGTGCTGACTGGTGCGGTGACCCAGCGGACGGGGTCAGAGTAGATCACTCCGGCACTTTGCTCTGATAATCCTCTAGCCCCAAATCTCAAGTCGTTGCGCTTGGGACCCACCCCAACCGTGGGCTCGTCAAGAATGAGCAGTTTCGGGCTGTGTAAAATGACAACAGCGGGCTCAAACCCACAAAGTGGGAGATATGGAATTGAGCATGCAAATGTGGTCAAATAAGCGGCGTTTGGGCGCAAGGCCCGAAATGGACAGCCATGTTATTGAGACTTAAATTAACCGGAATCAGCGTATTGACCATGCCAATAAGTATGATTTTGCCCAGAAAGAAGATCGCCGGGCCATATCAGGGATACTTCCGGAAAATGCAGCCTACGCAAGGCGTATCCTTCCCCCGGAGGTTGCACCAGGCGGCCAATGGCGCCGGCAATTTGCGTGTAACACCAATACCCGGGATTCGCCTGTGCCCCCCCATCCTGCGGCCAATTCAATATAGTCCACCACGATCTCACTTATCACCCGAAGAAATCGGTCTGGGTACACATTTCCAGGACCTCGGTCTTTTTGTCGGCAAATAACTGTGGTAGCGATCGTGTTGGCGCATAGGCTTGCTTAGTGGGCCGTTCCGTCCGGAAAAAATCCCTCATTTGTGGGATATTGACGCCCCCTCCTTTCATCTAAAATAAACTAAATCAAGCATCTGGGCGGAATCCATCTGGGCGGAATACAATGGAAATGAAAACATATTGGTCAATCAGGTTCCAATTTACGGTTTATGGTATTTTCTTCATAGTGCTTGGCTGCCTCACCTCTACAGCCAGTGCCGCGCAGGGAGTGGGAGCGCTGGAGGAGATCATCGTCACTGCGCAAAAGCGTGAAGAGTCGATCCAGAAAGTACCGGTGTCTATCACCAGTTTCATCGGTAAGGACATTGAAAAATACAGGTTCAGAACAGCACGCGATCTGGCCGAATTCACCCCCAGTCTGCGTATTCAGGGTGCAAATCCGAATTCGCATCCGAATTTCTTTCTACGGGGCATTGGTAGCCAGAGTCAATCGGCCAGCGAACAAACCTCCGTGGGGATTTACGTTGATGAGGTGAACGTCAACGCGCGCGCCGGTCAGCTTTCACAAATGTTCGATCTGGAACGCGTAGAGGTTCTGCGAGGACCGCAGGGCACGCTGTACGGACGCAATACTACCGGTGGCGCCATCAATTTGATCTCACGTAAACCCGATGGCGAGCGCGATGTGCGTGCGATGGCCACATACGGCCGGTTCGATCAAGTTTCCGTCGAGGGCGCGGTAGGTTTGCCTATTACCGAACGCTTATCGGTTCGTGTCGCGGGCGTATACAATAAGCGCGATGGTTACACCAAAAATACGTTTTTGCCCGGTGACTCGGATGATGGAGATAATATCAATAATTGGGCGGTGCGCGGACAGGTGCGCTTCCAACCGACCGAGACGATCGATTTGCTGCTGAACATCCACGGATCTGGAAATAAATCGACAGGCTGGTTTGAACACCTGGCGGGACGCTTCCATCCCGGTACACAACCGCCGATGCCACCGGGCGTAATAGGTGTACCACCAGGTTTTCCACTAGGAAATGCGTGCGCTGGATGCGAGAATGTCGTCGGTTCTGTGAGCTCCGGGGATTTCTGGACGACGGAGAACGACCAGATTGGGAACCTCAACGATATCGATACCTTTGGTTCATGGTTCAGGGCAACTATCGATTTCGATGACTTCACCCTGACCAGCATTTCGGCCTACGAGAAAGTGGATTCCCTGAACGTTAGCAATGCCGATGCCATGGGGATAGATCTGATCCACATCGACTTCGGTGAATTCAGCGAGCAATTCTCACAGGAACTGCGGCTGACCTCGACCACGGATAACGTGCTGCAGTGGATCGTCGGGTTGTATTACTTTGCCGATGACACGAAAAATGACACAAATTTCAATTTCAACAACGGCTTTGGGACATCGGCGGTATTCGGTGGAGCCTTGACACCCGTCCATCAGTACTGGACGCAGGGGGGTGAAAGCTACGCGGTATTCGGGGACACGACGTATGATTTCAACGAGCGCTGGACCGGCACGTTTGGTGTGCGTTGGACGAAGGACAAAAAAGATTTTGATGCAGTCAATACGCTTAACCCGGTAGTGCTTCCGTTTAGCATTCCGTTGTTTACCTTCCAGGACGAGGAGAGTTGGGATGCCTTCAGCTATCGGGCCGGTCTAAATTGGCAGGTAACCGATAAGGCCTTAATTTACGCCAGCTACAACCATGGTTTCAAGAGTGGGGCTTACAATGGAGTGGCCCTGTTTGACGTGAACGAACTTACGGTAGTGAATCCGGAATTCGTCGATGCCTTTGAGGTAGGTGCGAAGACGATCTGGTTTGATAATCGAGTCACCCTGAACGGGGCAATCTTTTATAACGACTTTGAGGATCTGCAACAAAACCGGATTGTTTCACTTCCGGGTGCACCAGGACCGGTCTTGACGTTGCAAAATGCCGCCAGTGCTGAGGTTTTCGGCGCCGAGCTGGAGGCGCAGATATTCCCAACGGATCGGCTACGTGGGATATTCGGCTTGAGCTTTCTTGATTCGGAATACACAGATTTTGAGTTGGCGGAAGGTATTAGTGCTGCTGGGAACAAGATGATCGGTGCGCCCGATATATCATTCAACGGGATGGTGGAGTACGACATCGTTCTGGGTGAATACGGATTGATCGTGCCACGATTCGAATTCACCTACACTGACAACATTTTTCTGGATCCCACGAACCGCCCGGATTTGCAGGTGAATGATTACTGGCTGCTCAATACGTCGGTGGCATGGATAAGTGCCGACGGACACTGGGAGGTGCGCGTTTGGGGTAAGAACATCACGAATGAGGAGATCATACGTGATATTTTCAATTTCGCACCCTTGGGCCAAAACATGGAATACCATGCCGAGCCTGCGACCTACGGGGTGACGGTACGTTACCAGTAGTATCAGTGAGATACGGACAT
>CAZYVH010000016.1:18857-45012 GCA_964650905.1 uncultured Wenzhouxiangellaceae bacterium
GCTCTTTGATATTCATACTTTGATTTCTTCACTTCAGAACATAGTGTTGTCATTGGCTGTTTCCTGGGGTATGGGTTGTACTACATCCCAATGTTCAGCGACCATGCCATTCTTAACCCGGAAAATATCCACCAAAGCCACGCCGTTCGGGTATCGGGGGTCCGGTAGATTGAAATGGGCATGCAGGACCACAAGATCGTCCTCTACAATCACACGTTTGATCTCAAAATCAGAACACCCGTTACGAAAATACTTCATGAAACCAATTTTGAGATTTTGCACAAAAAGATCACCATCAGATTTACATTGATTCTCCTCATCGGGTTGATCCGGAATCGGCACAGTTTCCGACAACATCGCCCCAAATGCCTCGGTAAAGCCTTTTTTCCCCGTTCTGAATGCCGGATTGTGTTGAACATAGTCTTCCCTCATACCGGAGATTCCGAGTTCCAAATTATGATCCCTGAATACATCATGGTAAAATTTGAGAACTACTTCTTTGTTCAATTCGAGTTTATCTTTAGATTGGCTATCTGACATTACAGTTACTCCCGTCATTTAACAAATATCTGGTTTCAGTTTTCAACACCGGTTGTCTTCCCATGCAGCGCGCAATGTCAGCCTTGCTTACATAGTGTAATAAAGTTTGGTACATCTTGACGCAAGATAGTATCCCAGAAAATAGGGAACTGAAGTCCCCACAAACGAACTACCGCAAGGAAAATTCAGTCGGGGGCAGCTTCAATCAGTAGCATTTTGGAACGAACTGGATGAAAACCCAGGAGAACAGCTGGCAGTATGACTGTAACTTTCCGGAAAAAGGGCTCTGATTTCTACTATACACGCCACGGCAGTTAACGTTCCAGCAAGGACAGTTTGTCAGATTTACCGTCCCATTCAGCGGCATCATCCGGTGGCGATTTGACCTCGGTGATCACCGGCCATAGCAGTGACAGTTCAGCGTTGAGTTCGATGAAGTGCTCCTGCCCATCCGGCAGGTCATCTTCGGGGTAAATAGCCTCAGCGGGGCACTCCGGTTCGCACAAGGTGCAATCGATACATTCCTCCGGGTCAATGGTCAGAAAGTTTGGTCCTTCGTGGAAGCAGTCCACCGGGCAGACTTCAACACAGTCGGTATATTTGCATTTGATGCAGTTTTCAGTAACAACGAAAGTCATGGTTTTTTTCTTCTGTTAAGAACTACTTTGGAATATGTTCACGAAGCTCGCACTCCCTAAGCCAACATTCTGCTGCAGTGCGGTGCGGGCACCCTCAACTTGCCGTCTACCAGCCTGTCCACGCAATTGCCAGCTTAGTTCGGCGATCTGGGCCAGGCCCGTGGCGCCGAGCGGGTGCCCCTTTGAAAGCAGCCCGCCCGAGGGGCAAATCACGACCCGCCCTCCATATGTATTGTCGCCGTCGAGAACGAATTTCTCCATGTCCTCTTCAGCACAGAAACCGAGCGCATTGTAGGTGATCATCTCGTTGCTGACAAAGCAATCATGTAGCTCGACAACATCGACATCTTCGGGCCCAATACCGGCCGCCTCATAGGCCTGCCCGGCAGCACTTCCACCAAGCAATCGAAAAGCCAGATCGATCGGCTTACCGGAAAAATATTCTGCTCGGTCGCTGGTGGCTGCCGAGGCTACCAGATGCACATCATCGCTTACACCGTGCTTTTTGGCGAAAGCCTGCGAACAAACGATCACTGCCGCGGCACCGGACGTCGGCGGGCAGGCAAATAGCTTGCGCATGCCACGATAGATCGGAGGTGCCGCCAGGATCTCCTCTACCGTAAGCGGTTGGCGGAAAAGTGCGTCCGGATTGTTCGCGGCGTGACGGCGTGACTTCACCATCACCTGAGCCAGCGTCTCCTCGGCAACGCCGTAGAATTTAGTCAACACCTCGCACTGGAGACTGAACAGAAGTACCGCTTCCGGCACTTGAAGATCCTCCTCTGGTACGTCGAACAGGTCGATAAGCACTTGGGCATGGCGGTTGATCGGACTGACCTTGTCAGGATAAGCACTCTTGATCGCGCCGTGTGACATTTCCTCGAAACCAACCGCCAGGGCGCATTCCACGGCGCCGCTGCGGACCGCCTGCGCTGCAAGATAAAACGCGGAACTGCCACTTGCACACATGTTGTTTACGTTCATGATAGGAATGCCGGTAATGCCGACATGGTAGAGTGCGGCCTGGCCCGAGCAGCTGTCGCCATGAACAAAGCCAGCATATGCCTGCTCGACATCCTTGTAGTCAATGCCGGCGTCCGCCAGAGCCTTGCGGGTGGCATTGGCTCCCATTACGTCATAGGTGTCACTCGTGCCTGGTTTGCGGAACGGAACCATTCCCGCGCCAGCGATGATTGGGTAGCTCATAGGTGTTTTCCAATTACATAGTTATTAATTGACTGCGCGGCTTTGCTCTTTCCAATAGGGCCTGCGCAATTCCGTCTTCAGTACCTTTCCAGCCGGGCTGCGTGGCATATCGGTAATAAAATCGATGCTTTTGGGGCTTTTCACCGCACCGAGGCGCTTCCTGACGAGCGCAATCAGTTCTGCCGCCGTGGCGGTGCAACCAGGGCGTAGTGACACGATGGCCTTTACCGCCTCGCCCCACTTATTATCCGGCACGCCGATAACCGCGCATTCCTGGATCGCCGAATGGGCGGCCAACACCTGCTCAATCTCATTTGGATAAACGTTGAAGCCGCCGCTAATGATCATATCCTTCTTGCGGTCGATAATGGTTATATAGCCATCCTCATCCATCACACCGATATCGCCGGTATGATGCCAGCCGAATTGACGCACTTGCGCTGTCGCTTCGGGGTCTTTGTAATAACCCGGATTGACCAGGCGTCCCCGCACAACGATTTCGCCAGGCTGGCCTTTGGGCAGCAGTTTGCCATCATCTGCCATGATGGCGACCTTATTGAACACGCAGGGGCGGCCGACGCTGGCCAGTCTCTTTTCATTGATGCTGCCATCTCTGTCGATATAGTCCCACGGAGCCTTGGCGGTGATCATCGCCGGAGCTTCGGTTTGACCGAAGGCTTCGGTCATGACTGGTCCAAAGACGTCGATCGCCTCCTTTAGCTTGGCTGTGGAGCTTGGCGCCGCAGCTACTATAAAATGGACAAGCGAGGAATAATCGTAATCGCGAACCCGAGGGTGAGCAAGCATCATGTATAACACGGTCGGTGGTACAAAGAGGTGCGTGACCTGGTGGGTACTGATTGCCTTCATCACCGACTCCGGATCCGTTTTCGACATCAGGACATTGTTGCCGCCGCGCGCAAAATGCATACAGCCGAGCAAGCCCGCCGCGTGTGTCATAGGTGCGGCAACAAGATGCACGCTGGCCTCGTGATATTTAAAATGGGCATAACTGTTGGCAAACATTGTTTCGATGGCATGGTGTGCCATCAACACGCCTTTGAATCGACCCGTGGTACCGCCAGTGGGAGTGATCCCGAAGATATCATCGGGATTTTCGGGCCCGGCCTCGAAACGGCTGCGATAGTCGGCAGTCCAGTCTTTGAGAAATGGCACGTCTGGCCCGGGCTGGTCGAGACACACCAGTTCGCGAATTCCTGAAACTTCGGCCTTTATCCTCAGCGCGTCTGCCTCGAACGTATGGTGATAAAAGAGCAACTCGCAGTTGAAGCTGTCGAGCATGTCGACGTTCAACTCGAGCGCGTTGCGCGGATTGACTGGCAACCACACGCATTCAGCCCTGAACAGCCCGACGAGTGCCACAAATGCAATATTGGAGTTGGGTGCCAGAATTCCGGCATGGACGCCCTTGGAGTAACCGCGACCACGGATTGCGGACGCAATGTGATTCGTTGCCTCGTCTGCCTCGGCATAGCTCAGAAGGGCTCCAGTCTCAAATTCCACAAAGGCCGTGTTGTTGGGACAATAGGCAACAGCCTGATCGAAGAAGTCGATGATGCGCACCCTCAGGCTCCCGACTCACGGACTTCCAGCACCCGCCACAGGCCCAGCCGATCCAGCGTGGCACGCAGATAATCGCTTCCGAAGGCCGTGATCGGTGACTGAAAGCCGGTCCGTTTCGGTCCTCGGGTCAACAGCAGCCGCACGGCTGTCGCTTGCAATGCCCCGGTGGTCGTATAACCACCACCGCCACGTGCGCTGGCAACCACTTCTTTGAACATTCCCCGTGCAACTACTGTCGTCATTGTCCGGTGAAGCAACGGGTTCTCGCGCGGTGGCATACCGCCCTGCATCGAAGTAGCGAACTTTGATAGTTCCGTCATCCGCTGCTCGATTGGCAAGTCTTTGAGATTTTCGTGGTAATGAAGCTCCATCTTAAGGACCGCGTCCATCATCGCGCGGTGGGTGAATCCCGAAAGGGCCCGCAGGTTGCGGACTTCGGGATGATTTTCGTAGTAAATCGGCAAGGCGCTGCCACCCCAATGATGGAGGAGCTGATTTAAGCCACCAGATGGAGGCGAGAATTCGTAGAGCTGACCCACGGGCCACGGCACGAGCTTGCCACCGTCGAGATAGAGCGCGTCGCTCAGGAACGTCTGAAAAACGGTCTGCGTCGACCCGTAAGTCGGTATCCCCATTGCGGTCATCGATGTTTCGATCGTATCGATCCCGCCGCGCTGGACGCAAAGATCCGTCAGAATATCAAGTTCGCTCCACATCGAAGCGGTGGCCGGTGCCAGCAACAGATTTTTTTCGGCGAAGGCAAGATCATATTCGTCGCGCAGTCGCCGAACGAAGGGTTGTTCGCCGGTAGTATCCATATAGTGACAATTTGCCTTCAACGCCGCTTCCACCACCGTGCAGCCAAACTTGTTAAACGGACCCACGGTGTTGCAGATAACCTTTGTCCCATCGAACAGATTCGCTAGCGCATCAGTATCATGCGCGACTTCGACGACTTCGTAATCGGCTGTTTCTATACCCGGTACTTGACGCATCGCTTCTGTGATCTTTTCGCGATTGCGGCCTGCTGCAATGAAAGGGATTTCAAAATGGCGCAAATGTTCGCAAATCAATCGCGCTGTGTAGCCACTGGCGCCGTAGACCACGACTGCTTTTTTGGTCATATCTGTCTCTCCTTTACAAACGATCCAGGCTCAGTCGTACTGTCGGCGGTACCAGTTGCTGATATGCCCGGCACTGATAAGACCAAGTATGGTGTTCTCGCCATCTTCGACCAGCGCGGCGCGCGCGTCGCGCAGTAGTTTTTCCATGGGAAACTCCCTGCTGAGTCCGTTGCCACCAAGCAGGCCCAGTGCTTCATGTGCAACTTCAAAAGCGCTATCGGTGGCAACGATCTTCGCAGTTGCAGAAGCCAGCATGTGAGGATTGCCCAGAAAGTTGAAGTCGCAGGCGCGTTGTGCAATTGCACGTGCGGTTTCCACCTTGCGCCACAACTCGAAGATGCGGTGACGAACATTCTGATGTTCAATCAAATAGGCACCGCCCTGCCGCTTTTCGTGCACATACTCCAGTGCAAGTTCAAATGCGGCTCTTGCGAGGCCGGCAAAGACACAGGCCATATCCATATTGGCAAAGGTAAATGCGCTAAAGGAATGGCCATTAAAGCCTGTGTTGTCGCTCAGCAGATAGCTGAGCGGCAACTGCACGTCATCAAAAAAAATCTCGCCCTGTGGCAGCGGTCGCTGGCCGAGCTTTTCGAGCGGTCGCCCCTTGGAGACGCCCTTTTCATCGAAGGGAATGAACATCACCGCGCCACGCATAAGGCCATCTTCGCCGTACAGCCCGTCACCAAAATCGGCTGGCACATAGGCGATGCCACATTCGGCGATCGGCCCACCCGACACCCAGGCCGCGGTCTGGCCCGTCAGAATGATTTTGTCATTACTGATCCGCGCCATCAGGTTTGGTTTGTCGTGGCGCGAACCCGGCTTGATTTCGGTGCCTAGCAGATCGATGGTATCCGAGCCCCGGTTGGGCTGAGTGCCTATCCAGCAACCGATCTTGGCACCGAAACGTTCGATTAACTCGGGATTGCCCGTCTGGTGGGCGGCAAACGCTGGAAATGAGGTGGCCGCCGTCAGGATAGCGAGGCCAGCGTCGCCCCAGCCTAGCGTGCCATGAATAATGGGAAACAGGCGAGCCTGTTGCTGGGGTGTCAAATCGACCATCGACTCTGGACCGAACCCTAACTCGCGGAACTGTAGCAAGAAATCAAATAGCGGGGAGTCGGGGGCGGCCACTTCTTCAGCGCTCATAAGGTCCAGCTTCCGCCCAAGCGGACGCATCACCTTGTCGGCAAATTTGTGTACCGTTTCGGCAATGGCCCGATCTTCCTCGGCGAGTGGGATATCAAGGCCGCCGAGCTCGAGCGAGGCGATGGGGATAGAGTCAAAAGCAAACATTTAAGAAGCCTCCAGCATTGTGCCAGTTTGTAACCGATAGCGAACCGAGACCCCATAGGTCCGCGGATTCGCGTAGGCCGACTGAGCAACGCTCAGTATAGTAACATCGAGAGCATAGACCCGAAATTTGGTATTTGTAACATTCTAGGCATAGGCCGCTATTTCCATGCCCTCTGTTGGTGAGACTCACAACTCGGCCTCGGCACCATAAACACGAGCGAGGATGTTGGTATTCATCTGCGGAAAAACGTGCGACGCTACTGCACCGCCCGCTAAGATGGCATCAGAAATTTGTGGCTCTTTCATTTCATATTTGCCTCTAATGCTACAAATCCTTTATCAGGACATTTCCCCTAAAAAACCTAACATTAAAACTAACACTCTATTTCACAAACAATTATTCAGGTTGTCACCCAAGTGCTCGCCGATTGATTATCGTAGACTTCACATGCCTCAATGTATAAATATTAACAGGCAGGTTTACTGGCAGATATCCCTTAAATATGGGATTAATTGATCTTACTGTGGAGGTTGAAGGAGTGAACTTCTCCTTTGATTCAGTCCACCTGCACGGAGGGTAAATCATCATATCAGACTACACATTTGGCACATTCCATCGGCATCACATAGCCTTTGGATAAGGCCAGGCTTGCCAATTTAGAAATTCGTAGCGCACCTGAAGCTCTC
This sequence comes from uncultured Wenzhouxiangellaceae bacterium, assembly GCA_964650905.1. Taxonomy (GTDB): domain Bacteria; phylum Pseudomonadota; class Gammaproteobacteria; order Xanthomonadales; family SZUA-36; genus SZUA-36. Next base: position 25,936 of record CAZYVH010000016.1, read on the forward strand.
TGCAAGATCGGAAGGGTCTGCCGTGATGGGTGTCAGGGACTCACATGGTGCGGCAAGATATCTGGATCACGGTAACCTCCCCTTTGGAAATGAAATTCTTGAATTCCATCGCGAAAAAATCGCTGTACGGGAAAAAGAGATCAATCGCAAGGTTGATTATGAGGTCCTGATCAATGACATCACCGCAATAGCTAATGGTTCACTGCTGCCCGACCCTGGGAAGATTGAAAAGGGACTTTATCGGCGTTCAAAATGAGACTGATCTTGGCCGTAGATTTCGGTAGCACCTATACCAAGGTGGTGGCCGTTGATCTGGAAAAGGAAGAAGTGGTTGCTGTTGTACAGGCCCCCACCACGGTTGAGAGCAATGCGACTCTGGGCCTGGATTCTGCGTTGTTGAAACTCAAACGGGACATTGAGGTTGAAAATCTCGAACCGGAGCGGTTCCTTTGCTGTAGCAGCGCAGCCGGTGGGCTGAGAATGGTCGTCGCCGGTCTTGTTCCCGAGTTGACGACCAAGGCGGCTCAGAAGGCCTGCCTTGGAGCGGGTGCCAGGGTAGTTGCCAGCTACTCAAATGGGCTTATCAAGGAGGATATGGATCGAATCGAAGAAATTGCCCCGGATATCCTCCTGCTGGCTGGAGGAACCGATGGTGGAAATAAGGCGGCGATTCTTGAAAACGCCAGAATAGTTGGCGATTCCCGACTGGAAGTGCCGGTAATTATGGCCGGTAACAGGACAGCTGCATCCGAGGTCAGGTCGATCCTCGATTGCAGTGGAAAAGTCTCAATTGTGGTGGAAAATATCCTGCCGCAACTGGATAAAGTGAATGTGAAACCAGCCAGAATGGCGATTCGGGACACCTACATCAGTCATATCATTAACGCCAAGGGACTGGACCGGGCCCGGGAAATTGTCGGCGACATCATCATGCCCACCCCTGCAGCCGTGTTAAATGCGGTCACCTTGCTGGCTGAAGGAACCGAGCAGATTGAAGGTCTTGGCGAGTTGATAGTCGTTGACATTGGCGGGGCAACGACCGACGTACATTCAGTAGCCAAAGGCAGCCCGGCGAATCCGATGACTATAATCAAGGGTCTCCCCGAACCACATCGAAAACGAACGGTGGAGGGTGATCTCGGCCTACACCATAATGCCGAGTTGATATTGGAATTGGTGGGCAAGCAGAAGATATTGGCCCTCATGCCGGACCGGGGTACTCAAGTGTCCACACGCCTGGACCTCACCCTGGCTATGCGACATTTATCAAGAGATAGTGCCTCGGTCGCACCAGAAGACAGGGAGCATCTACTCGATATCGGCTTAGCGTCTGCCGCAGTAGAAGTGGCGATGAAAAGGCACAGCGGTAATATTGAGGAATTGTATCTACCCACCGGTAAAGCATTGGTTCAACGCGGCAAGGATTTGACTGGAGTTAAGTATCTCATCGGAACCGGCGGAGTATTCGGCCACGTTCAAATGCCCGGCTGGATTCTGAAGAAGGGATGTTTCGATGAGACAATGCCGGACTCACTAAGACCGATCGATCCGGACCTGTTTATAGATGATCGATACATCATGTTTGCCATTGGTCTTTTGGCGGAAGAATACCCCGATCCAGCTCTGAAGATCATAAAGCAGTCATTGAGAAAGGTCGAAAACCCAAATGGTCGGAAAATGAGGAGGGAGTGATTCACGGCACTACGATTTTAACGGGCAGTCGTTCAAGTCGACAAACTGTCACCACGGGCACTCGAACATGATCGCGGCTAGCATTCATTACTCGTTGTTTGACCGTGAGCTATTGCATCCTGAATTTGGAGTAGGTGGGTGCGGTCGTGCTCAGTCGTGATGCGGACCATTTCTTCAAAATTGGTAGGGCCAAAGATCGCGCAACGGGCCGGTCTGTTCCACGCCTCCTCGGGCAGCCCAAGTAGCCACTCAATAGTTTCAGTTCGGTGTCTTACAAACTCAGAGAAGGCTTTCTCCATTGGAATGAGTGAGTATCCATGAGCTCTACCCCAGGGATTTTTGTTGGCTGACAGGAAGGGGTTGTCCTGCTCAATGATCCGGTGCAGGCGAACGCGATTTTCTGCAGATTCATGATCAATTAGATGGCAGACAATATCGCGGGTTGACCATTCACCCTCAGCCGGATAGGCCTCGAGTATATCGTCGTTGTAAATCTTGCGCAGGGTATCAAGTTGTGCCGGAAAAGCCCTTAGACGATGAATTAACGTCTTATACGTCGAAGGCAGAGGGGAAAGAATATCTAACCAGCCTGCCTCAACTTGAGCGATGAGGAATTGGTATGTTCCATAACCGGTGACCGGGATATCATCTGGTGGAAGTGTGCCATTTCCAGTTATCCAAAATGTATTCATTCCACAGGCAGTAGCGCCAACAATATCTTTGTTCCAGTCATCACCGATCATGATCGCTTCCGCGGCACTGACACCAAGACGCAATAAGATCTCCTCGAAGTATTCCGGCTGTGGCTTGCCGAAGTGCATGTTCTCCAGCGTTGTGATGTCTGCGAACGGATAGTCAGAAGCAGAAATACCACCCCAGGCCATTCTGTGCAGGGTGGCACTCTCAGGAATCGCCGGATTAGTAGCGACAACAACCCGGTGGTTATGTTCGAAGAGCCACCGCAAAAAAAGGGGGGTCTCGGTGCGGGATTGGATCATTGGCCTCAGGGCCAGATGTACTTCAGTGTAGAAACTTTTGAACAGATGATGCAATTCTTGCTCATCTTTGGAATATTGGAGCCTGGCAGCCAAACGCTCCAGGAAACGTGGGTACAGCAGCCTGGTGGCATCGTAGGCTTCGAGCGCTTCGCTATAAGCGGCAACAACATTTTTACTGAAGGTGTTTGGAGATTGAATAGATGAAGCATGCTCACCCAGAGCCTTCAAGTAGGTAGAAAAAAACGAGTCTGTGTTAGTGGTGATAAGGGTGTCGTCCAGATCTATCAGAACTGCTTTGATCATGGGTCTTTCCCTTCGAGAAAATCTGCTAGGAGTCTGTTAAAGAATGCATCCATAACTGTCCATTATTTTTATCATGTCAATCTTTTTGTATGGACAAAAATCTATTTATTCATTGCCTGATTCGCTTCTGAAGAAGCTGGTACTATCGCTGCGCCCGTAATTGTCGGAACATATGGATCATGAGATCCGCAAGATACTCCGCTTTTTCCTTTTCGCTTTTTGAAAATAAAACGGTAATTGGCCGGGTCTGGACTAAATAAATATTTCCTGGAAATGACGCACTCGAATCCACGACCCATTCGAAGTCCTGTGGTTTGCCATATTTTTGTTCCAAAAGCTTGCCCAGTTCGGCAAGCTGTATCGCTTCTTCATCCGATAAACAGGAAATCTGGCGTTTCTCCAACGGAACCGTATCTTCCTGAATGCCCTGTTCTGCGTACCGCATCAGTTTGTCTTTTTCCGAGATCGTTTTTTCGGTCAGCACGAGCGTATTCTTATTCAAAACATATCTATCCGGGGTAACCAGACCCTGCACGATGCTTTCCCCTAACCCCCAACTTCCTTCCAACACAATGTTGGATGTATCACCGGTTAACGGGTCAGCGGTAAATCCCACTCCGGACGAGCGGGCATTAACCATCTGCAGAACGGTTACCCCCATGAGGTCACCTTCGATTGGAAGGTGTTTCTGATGTCGATATGTCATTGCCCGCACCGTGAACTGACTTGCCCAGCATTGAATTGTTTTCTTTATTAGTTCTTCTTCTCCCCTCACATTCAAATAGCTTTCATACTGCCCGGCAAAGCTTGCATCCTCCATGTCCTCTGCCAGTCCGCTGGATCGTACGGCGATTGCCAGATTAGGATCGTCACATCTTTGACACATGACTTTATAAAGGGTCACAATTGCCTCCCGAATATCATCCGGAAGTTCTTTTCCATTAATTATTTGGTTAACCAAATTGTTAACTTCCTTGTATTCGGCTATCTTGTTTATTTTCTTAGAGATTTTGTTTAAAGTCGGCCTGATCTCCTTCGCCACTCCGGTTTCATCAAGAAACTTTGCGTGAGCCTCGGCCGTAATCGCAAACCCGTCCGGCACGGGTGCACCGATACGACGCAACTCTCCCAAATTTGCACTTTTTCCCCCCACTAGGCTGACGGATTCACGCCCCACATCATCCAACCAAATAACTAATGGTCTGTTCATTTTCTCCTCCACCCTTCAAGACATCGAAATCGGTAATCAAATAAATGTAAATCTAGAATTGATAATCATCCAGCAAGTTTTCTAAATCTGCCGAAGCAGGTTATATTGTCAGGTGCAAACTATCAGTCTGTAATGACACTATTTTGCGGAATAGACCTGCATTTAAATACGAAACACAACTTTGTTTTAAAAAAATACGTTCAACCGACTGCGGCTATTTCTATTTATCCAGAAAATACACAACACCCACATTGGCATCTACTCGCACTCTCTGCCCAGATTTGATTTTGCGCGTACCGTCAAAAACATTCATGACAACGGGAATGCCGAACTCCCGACCAACCACTGCGGCATGCGCAAGGCTTCCTCCCCGGTCAATAATCGCCCCTTTAATCAAATGGAACACCGGAGTCCAGCTTGGTGCCGTGTTGGCCGCGACCAGAATGTCGCCCTCTTCGATATCGCGTAGATCCTGCTCTGAATGGACGACTCTTGCCCGCCCTTCCGCAACGCCGCAAGAACCGACTACGCCATATAGATCAGCCCCGAGTTCAGGGTCGACCTGCGGCATAGATCCCATGAGTGCTTTATAGAATATAGGATCACCTAAACGCTTCAGATGTGGCTCGATTGCCTCTGCCGAGGTTCCTTCTTTTAATAAAAAAGGAGGATTCCCTTCTTTACACCATCCCTGCCAATCTTCGCGCCGCTTCTTTATAGTCGGCCGCAAATTATACATTTGAGGCACAAAAATTATTTTCGATATCTCTTCGGGCAACAAAAAGAAAATATCGTCCTGTATATCAAAGGTGCCAGCCGTCACAAATTGTTTGCCAACCGCCATAAACGCTCTTCTGGTGAGTGAAAAGCAATAGTCTTCACAATAGTAGCTATGCCCTTCGCCATATGCCCCCGCATTTTGTGCGATTCTCAGCAGCTTAATAAAATATTGCTTTTGCAAGGGCGGTATTTTTTCGAGAATTTCCTTTTCCGCCGCTTCCCTGTCGATGTGCAGTTTTTCGCGGTTCATGTCAAGATCGCAGTCGTCGGTCTTTTTTAGGTAAATTTTTATGACCTCGATGACAGGGGTCTGATCTTCAATCCATGTGGGCTCGATAAATTCGGCTCTTCTTGGCATTCGCCATCCATCCTCATGTAAAAATAGCCGCAGCTCATCAAGCCATTTACGACCCTTATTGCTTTTTTCCAGTTGAGGGATAATCTCATCCGCAGTTTCCCCGGAGGTAATAACGTCACTAAGCCCCGTCTCCCTTGCCTTATTCGCCAGGCCCAGCAGTTTCTTATCGACCTGGAATATTTTGTTATCGAAACCTGTGACAAGTTTTAAGAATGTCGGATGGGTGTCATCTATACCGATGAGCTGTTTACACATATGTTCCAGCAGCATATACGGCAACCAGACAATATACATACCCAGTACGTGCAGATAACTCATGCGGCGGGTAACCGCGAAACAATCTTCAACATGTTCCCAGAGATCGCTGGCGGAGGCATTATCTACATCAAAGTCTTTAAGTCTCGTGTAATGTGCCATCAGATCCGTTTCAAGCACGCCATCCCAATTCTTTCCATAATCTTCTAAATAAGGAAGGATGAACTTTCGAAACCTCTCTTCCCGCTGTGTGATTTCCTCTTCATCCTCAACAGGCGAGAAGCCATAATAGACACCACCATTCTGCAATCGCATCAAAGTCACCCGATCAAATGGCAGACTTACTTCTACTTTCGCACTGCAACCGCCAAAGGCAAAAAGATTTCCCCAATACCAAGCAAAAAGCGGTGTCCAGGGAGGAGCACAGTGGCTGATATCCAGAAGCCAAATGGGTGTGGCTTCAAAATCCAGTTCGGCATCAAAGTTGATGTAATAATCAAGTTGTTTCATATGAAAACTCTATTCTTTTGAGGCTGATCTCGAAAAAAGTCTTCGGTTTTCAGGCCTTCAGAACTGTGAATGTGACTTTGTATCATGGCCTTGGCGTACTACCCGAACCGAAATTCACCCACAGATTTTGCTGACGAACCTTCATTTCTTCGTCAAATCAAACAATACATCGCGCCAAATCTCCTTATTGGCAAGAATTTCTTCACATGCTGAATAATGATCAATATCACCGCTCGTAACTTTAGAAAAATATTCGATAAAGCTTTCATTCTTAGCCAAGGACTGTTTAATGTTTTTCAAGAGCATGTCCTCGATTATTCGAGAAAAAATATTTTTTCGGTTTATTTGTTGTCGTATCACCGCAAGTTCGCTTTCAGGGGAGAACTGCCGGTGTTGCCTAATGGCTTCAAAAATTTCCTCGATGCCGATGCCTTCAACAGCTTGTGATTTGACGATGGGCGGATCCCAGTTTCCGGGTTTGGATCTCATGTGAAGCACATATTTCAAGTTTTCAAATGTCACATCGGCTTCGCCGCTGTCCATTTTGTTGATGATGAAAACATCGGCTATTTCCATCATGCCGGATTTCATCGCCTGAATCTGATCGCCGCCGTGGGGGGTCAGAACGAGTAGATTGGTTTCGGCAATCCCCTTTATATCTAGCTCTGTTTGTCCCACACCCACGGTTTCCAGGATAATAAAATCCTTTCCGAACGCGTCCAAAAGGCAAGCCACGGCATGAACCTTTTGCGGCAATCCGCCTAAATTTCCGCGCGTCGACATACTTCGGATAAAGACGTCATCATTCAGGAAATACTCACCCATTCTGATACGGTCACCGAGTATGGCGCCTCCGCTGTATGGACTGCTTGGATCGCAGGCAATGACCCCTACCGTAAAACCTTTTTTAAGGATCAGACCAACTAACCGTGCGGTTAGAGTGCTTTTCCCCGCACCAGGCGCACCTGTGATGCCGACTTTATATGCCTTGCCGAATCGATCACGAAGGGATCGCATGAGCAGAGGAATATCGACCTGTTCATTTTCAACCATCGTAATCAGACGGCTCAGGGCGTAACTATCGCCATCCAGCATTTTTTGAACCAGCTCACTCATAAGCCCAGGAAAGCGGTCCCGATGCAAGGGAACTTCTGCATATATCTGAAGCACCTCAAAACATTGAATTGTCGTTGACGGAGGTCTCCGGGATATCCTGTAGTACGTCCCAATGTTCTACAATCCGGTCTCCCTCCAGACGAAAGATATCCATGACGGCTGTGCCTTGCGTAGCGGATCCCCACTCAGAGCCGTGCGTACCGGGTCCCCCCTTAGCATGGTGATGTAAAATGACATAGTCGCCATCGACAAAGACCTGCTTGAGTTCGACTTCCAAGTCTGGGTATTGCTCACCTAATAACTCGGCAAACTGGCGCAGTCCATCTGGGCCGTCGGCAACCATGGGATTGTGTTGCGTATATGACTTTCCGAAAAATCTTGGGCCAAGGCTCGGATCGTGCTCGATGACATAACGTTGGAAGAAGTCGAGCACGATACGTGCTTTTGCTCGTTGTTCCGGTGTATGGTGGGGTTGATCCGGCCAGATTCCAACTATTTTGGGACCACGTTTCGCCATTAGATTCTTCTTTCCTTTTTTCATTGAAGTAGCTCAAAATCAAGCAAGTATTTCACGTGCCAAGAGGTACTTAGACTACATCTGGTCCTTAGCTGGAATATGCTAACTCGTGGAATAATCACGACCTTCCAAAAACCAACATGCGCTACCATATGGCTAATTTGATCGTAATTCTAATGGATGATCGAGTGCGCCGATATCCCACAAATAAGGGAATATTTCCGAGAAAGCCACTTTTGATAGAAAATATGTCAAAATAAACACGCCCTAATATGTGTTAACCCATAAGAAACGAGACTTCACAGGTCATGATTTCAGAAACAAATACTCTATCAAACTCGGATATTGATGATGTCATAGCAATCAATCGACTTGCCAAATCCTGCAATCTGGTTGAAGAACTGGAGACCAGACTCCTTCCGGAGATCGCCCGTTCGTTTGGTTTGTCTGTTTGTCACTTAAGTCTTAATCCATCGCGAAAAGATGATTTACCTTACAGAGTAGCTTTCCACGGCATAAATCAGAATTATCAAAATATTTATCGCAAGAGATTTAGCAAAAAAAACCCGTTTACATCATGGATCCAGAATCGAGATGGTAACTGGCCTGGTCTGGTACCGACAGAGGCGGAAATTCTTAAAAGTCGGAGCTATCGTCGCAGTGAATATTATAAAGAATATCACCGGCCACTTAATATGCATCAGACGATGTCAATCATGCTGAAATTTGACCATCATGCCACGGCACGGGTGGGGTTATGGCGATCGGATCGAGGCAAGGCTTTCGATACACAGGATAAATTGAAAGCTGAACTTATAGCTCCTTCACTATCCAGCGCATTTCATCGGGCAAATAAAAAGCAGTATATGAGTGATTTCAAATGGCTGTTGGAAACAGTCGGGCCAGAGAACATAGTCAACGGCATAGCACTGCTCAATGAGAATTTTGAAATTGTTTTTTCCAACGTCGCTGCACGCAATCTGATCCATGCGTTTTATAAACACCGGGATGGTATTAAGACAAATATGGACAATCCAAAACTTCCTGCAGCACTGGAAGATTTATGCTCTTCTGCGTTGAATCGAGAAGGCCGGGTGGGTATCTCACACACCATGCAACCTTATAGAAAGGCAAATCTTGTTAAAATTGACATCATACCCATGCCAAAAGACCTGACGACCTGTTATTTGCTTCGTTTGGTGCCGGATGCATCAATGATGAACAAGGCGAATGTGTTACAGGATATTGGATTGAGTCCTCGGGAAATTGATGTTGTGAACGCCATTACCCTAGGACTCAAAAACCGTGAAGCTGCTGACCGGCTTTGCATTAGCTCTTTTACAGTTCAGGACCATCTGAAGTCGATATATAAAAAGCTGGACGTCAATAATCGAACCGGTTTGATACACTACCTGCATCAGTATCTGCACTGATTAACCAGTTATTCCTGCTTGGGAAAACCAGTACTATCTGGTCACACAAAATGAGAACGCAATAATCGACTGAGCCCTGCCGTACTTCGGTATTACCTTTGAGCAATTCAGAAACAATTCCCATATTTGAGGGATATCAGCCCTGAGATCTGTCTGTTATTCTTCACGCTAATGCACCATTCGCTGCATGTGATGTCCACGATAATCTGTCGAGGGTAGTTATTTGCGAAACAGAATGTCAGTTTTCATGTCCGCTTTTTTCTTTCGGGAAATGTCTTGGTAAAGGATCTGGGACGGGAATGAGATGAAAGAGTCACAAATTTTTGATGTCATCGTGGCTGGCGGTGGACCCGGCGGTGCATTGGCCGCGAAGCGGTGCGCTGAAAACGGATTGAACACTCTAATAATTGAAAGGAGACAGCTTCCCCGTGACAAGGTGTGCTCGGGACTGGTCATGGGGAAGTGGGCAGTCCAGAGTATAGAACAGGAGTTCGGCAGTATTCCCCCGTCCGCTTTCGCGGATCCCCCTTTGCTTTCAGGCCATCGGTTTTATGTGGGCACGGCGAAACCAGAAGAAATGAAATGGCCCTGCAGTCTTTCATGGCGAAGGGAACTGGATTTCTGGATGGTGCAGGAGGCCGTAAAGAGCGGCGCTAGTTTGAAGGATGGCGTTCGTGTTAAACGCATAGAATCGGAAAAAGACGGGTGCCGGGTTGTCGTTCAAAGAAAAGGAAAAACAAAAAACCTGCATGCACGATTCGTCGTCGGCGCCGACGGTGCAGTATCTCAGGTCCGCAAATCCATATTTCCCGAACTGAAGGTTCGCTATTCAAGCCCAATGCGGGAATGCTACCAGGGTGCACTGGATCTTGAAAAAGATATCTTCCATTGGTTTTTCCCGAAAAATCATCCAAGGCCCCGGTTTAATGTGAATCATAAAGATGATGTATTTATGATCGAGGGTTCCGGCCTTCCAGTACTCCAAAACGAAATCGGGGAGATCCTTTCTGCCTATGGGTTCGACCCTGCTAGTAGACCCATACGGAAGGACGGCTGTGCCATCCCGATATTGCACGAGCCGCTTCTGTCTGGACAATTCAGGCCCGCCCTCAAGAATGTTCTGTTGGTCGGCGATGCAGGAGGACTCATTCTGCCTATTACACATGAAGGATTGGGCTCCGCCCTCAAGAGTGGTATTTTGGCGGCTGAGGCCATTGTTGACAGTTTCGACAACGTGACAGCGGCTGCATCTTCATATCTCAAAAGCCTTGAACCAATTTTGGAAGCAATAAGGAAACTCTGCAAGGTTCAAGATGAACTCAATGCTGTAGCGAGTGGTAGTGCAGACAACTTGGCGCAGAAACTGAGGGACGCTTACAGGGAAACTCTGATCATTCAAGAACCTTGGGAAACATCACATTGACCCGTCATTGCGAAGGGAAACGATAATGCGACATTGTAAAGTGGCCTTCGGCATCGGCGTACTCATGTTGAGTATGTTCAGTACGACTGTGATCAGCGCGACAGAAAGCAATGCCGAAATTGTGGTCCCGGTTCCCGAGGGCCTCATTCGACATGAGGCGAATGACCCGCCCAACCTTGTGGGCAAAAACCTCAAGGAGCCGCAGGCGTTGGCCGCCGGCCAGTACGAGAGCCCCCAGCAGATGTACCAGACGTCGTGCGCCCAATGCCATGAAATCGGGGTGGGGGCAGCGCGCACACTTCTCGGTCGTTCTCTTGGTGTGAATTACATCATGTTCTGGATGCGCAACGGGCGTGGAGGCGGAGGCATGCCGACCTTCAAGCCGACGGATTACTCGGACTCCGACGTTCAGCAACTCGCCAAGTGGATAGTGGAACAACCCAAACTTGCTGAGCTGCAAGGAGGTGCCCAATAAACATCAACCGCCGAGAGTTTCTCGCCTCGTCGATCGTAATCGGATCGGCCGCCGTGCTGGCTCCGATGATGAAGAGTCCCTCTACTTGGTTTAGGGCCTCTCATACGGCACCCGCACCCGTTTCCGTGATCCAGATCTTGCGCTCCGCGCAGGCGGAGCCCGAGGCGTTCGAAAAAGGCGTTCGTGCTTACTTGCAGACCAGCGGCATGGATCCAGCTCAGGTCGATGTGCGAACGCCCCCCGCCATACTTGACTTCGTGGAATGGCAAAACCTCGTGTCCCCGGTGGAGGGTGTGGTGTTCGTCGGGATGGTGTCGGAAGCCGACTTCATCCTGGTAAACGAGTGCATTCGTGAAAAGGGACTCCGCCTCCTGTGTCGCGGTACTCACGTGGTTGGCGACGCGGCTCACTCCCGCCATGCTTTCACGACCACCGCTTCCAGTGCTGGTATCGGAGCGGCCTTCGACCAGTCGCTGAAGCAGCCCTACCAGCATGCGTACGTCCAAGAGGTAGCCATGCATAAGGCGGCATTCCCGTTTCCGGCTGCCTGTAGAATAGAAACTCCGGACGGGAACTGGTCGGAGTTGCTGGGACATGCGCTCGGTCAGGTAGCCCTCGGCCATTGGGAGCCATCCGCAATATCGAACCACATCCACATCGGTGACGCTTTCACCTCCGTCAATGTTGGTTACGCATCGTTCGTGATCGGCGTTCAACGTCGAGCACCAGCCTAGTCGCGTCGAGCCCGGCTTTATAGCATAACCCATATAGGATAGCCCATGAACCTAAAACCCACTTTCCCCAAGGGCATCTCGAAGGCGGTTTTCACCCAAGCCATCTCCAAGTACCGCAGCATCTTAGGCGACGAGCACGTGATCGTTGACCTTGAGCGCCTGGCCCCGTACACCAAGATCATGCTGGCCGTCCCGAAAGCGCAGCACCAACCGTCGGGCGCACTGATCATCGAAAGTGTCGAGCAGATTCAGAAAGTACTCGAGGTCTGCAACAAGCACAAGATTCCCATCTGGCCAATCTCAACGGGTCGCAACTTCGGCTATGGATCGGCCGCTCCCGCGACGGCGGGCCAACTCGTACTGGATATGCGTAAGATGAACAAGATCATCGACGTGGACCCCGAGTTGGGCACCGCGCTGGTTGAGCCGGGCGTCACCTACTTGCAGCTCAGCGAGTACCTCAAAGCCAACAACCTACCCTACTGGACAAGTTTTCCGTCCTCGGGCGTTATCGCGGGCCCGATGGGCAACATCCTCGATCGCGGCGCTGGCTACAACCGCTACGGCGAACATGCCGCTAACTTCTGCGGCATGGAGGTCGTGCTGGCCGACGGCACGATGCTGCGTACTGGCATGGGAGGCATCGAGGGCACCACCGCTTGGCAGGCCTACCGCTGGGGCCTAGGCCCCTGGGTGGACGGCCTCTTCCTACAATCGAACTTCGGCATCGTGACGAAGATCGGCGTCTGGCTCATGAAGCGCCCACCGGCCGACTTGTTCTTCATGGTAGCCTACCCCGATCTGGAGACTGCGAGCCTCGGGATCGAAACGATGCGGGACCTGCGCCTCGACAACGTCCTGGAAACGGGCGTCGTTGGCCATACCACCTACATGCTCGCCACCATCATTCGTCGTTCCGATATCTACCAGGGAAAAGGTGCGATTCCCAAGGACGTTCTCGCCAAATACCTGGTCGATCACAACATGCCTCCGTTCGCTACCTTGAGCACGCTTTACGGTACCGAGGAGCAGATTGCCGTCAACTTTAAGATCGTCAAACAGGCCTTCGAGAAGATCGGAGGTACCGTTATCTCTTCGGGTGACGCCCTTAAAGCCCCTGGTGTGGAGTACTGGCATCAGAACATGACCGGCAAGCCCAATTCACACGAGTTCGGGATCTTCAATTTCCGTGGCGGCGGCGGTACGATGTGGTTCTCCCCGGTCGTGCCAGCCCGCGGTCGGGAGGCCATCAAGGTCTTCACACTAATCGACAGTATTTTCCGGAAGCACGGTTTCGACATAGCCGGCGGTTTCATTGTGTATGGCCGTCATCTTGACCTGGTCGTCGACTTGCTCTTCGATCGCACCAACCTCGAGGAGACCAAGCGCGCGTACGACTGCTTCGAGGAGTGCTTGGAGACCTGCACGCGCGAAGGCTACGGAGTGTACCGGGCCAACACGGCGTTTATGGAGCCTGCCATCAATGCCTACGGACCAGCTCAGAAGGCGTTGAACAAGCGATTGAAGAAGGCGCTTGACCCCAACGGCATCATCGCACCGGGTAAGTCCGGTATCTACGTGTAAAGGGATTTTCCTCATGCAGATCAATATGCTCAACTTCGAGGACAAGGTGATCCTCATCACCGGGGCCGCCACCGGCATCGGCCGCGCCACGGCATTGGCTTTCGCAGATCGTGGCGCAACCTTCGTCATCGGAGATGTAAACGAGGCTCAGGCTCGGGAGACGGTCGAACTCGTGAAGGCAAAGGGCAGCAAGGCGCTCTTCGTGAAAACGGACGTGAGCAAGGAAGCGAACGTGGCCGCGCTGGTCGAGTCGGCCATCAGCGCGTACGGGCGCGTAGACTGCGCCTTCAATAACGCAGGCATCTCCACCATGCCAGTTCTCCTTCACGAGATGGACGAGGAGATCTTCAACCGGGTGATCGCAGTCAACCTTAAGGGTGTCTTCTTCTGCCTCAAGCATGAGCTAAAGCACATGGTGAAAGTGGGCAAGGGGGCAATCGTGAATACCACCTCGGTCGCCGGTATGATCCCCGAGTCGGGCATGGCCAATTACGTGGCGGCCAAGCACGGGGTGATCGGCCTGACCAAGACGGTGGGGCTCGACTACGCCGCACGGGGAGTTCGCATCAATGCTGTGGCACCCGGGTGGGTGGAGACACCAATGACCCAAGCCATCGAGGACATTCCGGGCCTCCGTCAGTTCCTGAGCGACGGATCTCCCATGCACCGCGCCGCGCAACCCGAAGAGATCGCCGGCACCGTGCTTTTCCTGTGCTCGGACGCAGCGTCCTACGTCACCGGCCAAACTTTCATAGTGGACGGGGGCCAGACCGTTCGCGGTCTCTTCCCCTACCTGCCCTAGAAATAGTGCATGACTACTTTAACCACCTCATACCCAGGCAGGTGTAGGCAGTACGCAGTAGCCGCCATAGCACGCGATGAAGCCCTTGCCGACGTTGGTGGGTCCGGGTAATGAAGAAGTTGTTGTACTCGTACAGCCAAGCACCGCTGGCGAGCTTCATGAACGCAGCTTTACTCGATATAATACGGTGTGCCGAAGTAAGCGAAAAGTATGCAACGGAGAAAGAAAATGTTCAAAAAAAAGATAATTGCACAGGTAAAATCGATGGTGGACAAGTGGTATGAAAGGGTGTCCGAAAGAGAAGATAAAAAGAAGATGGAGGTCAAGACGGCCGGCGGCATTCCGATAAAACCATTTTATACCTTACACGATATGGAAAACCATGATTTCAAGGAAATCAGCATTCCGGGAGAGTTCCCATACACCCGGGGCTTTCGAGATGTACCGTATTCTCTTGAAGGTTGGATGATGCGCCAGCCTGTGGCTTTGGGGCTGAGCAAAGATACCAGGGCCAGGATGGAGTATCTCGAAAAACTCGGTTGGCAATTATTTATCGGCCAGGACGAAAAAGACAAACTTCATGTGCAAAATATCGCGCTCGATATCTGTTCTCAACAAGGTTACGATCCAGATGCGCCGGAAGCGCGGGGCAGGGTGGGGAAAGACGGTACCAGTCTTTCGAATATGTGGGATCTTGAAGAATTGTACGAAGGCAAGGATCTTACCAGGACGGAGGTATTTTTCGCAGCCCCCGATGGTCAGTTGCCATGCCTTGCGGCTTACCTTGTTTATGCGGAAAGACGAGGTATTCCGTGGGAGAAGCTGCGTCTTAAGGTCAGCAATCTCTGGTATCACTCATGGTACTGGGATGCAGCCGGGTATCCACCCAAACATGCATTTAAATTAGGTCCCGAGTGTATTTCATTTTTTCGTAAGCATGTACCGATTGCCCAGGTCGCCAGCATGACCGGATATAGCCCCGGAGAGACCGGTGCCACACCGGCACAGGAAATCGCTTTTTCCCTGGCAACGGCAATATTTATTACCGAAGAATCTAAAAAGGCTGGACTCGATCCGGACGACTTTGTTCCGCATTACTACGGCCATGACCATACCAGTTTGGATTTGTTTGAAACTGTCTGCAAATTTAGAGCCAAGAGGAGAATGTGGGCCAAAATTTTCAGCGAACAGTTTGATTGTAAAAACCCTGAATCGCTCAGGCTCAGAAATTTTCCGCAAACAGCCGGGTCTTTGCTCCAACGCAATGAGCCGGAAAACAATATTATCCGCGTGGCCATTATGTCCATGGCGCAGGTGCTCGCGGGCGCAGATGGCGTGTGGTCCGCGTCTTATGACGAGTGTATGAACATACCGTCTCAGAAAGCGGCTCAGATTGCCCTCAGAACCGGACAGATCATTTTTTATGAAACCAATATCGCCAACACGATAGATCCCTTGGGCGGATCCTACTATGTGGAATCGCTGACCAACAAGATAGAGGAGGAGGCTTGGAAACTTTTGCATACCATCGAAGAAAAAGGAGGGTACTTGAAGTGCTGGGAATCCGGTTGGTTTCGAAGCCAGTTGGCCAGAGAGGCGAGAAAGTGGCAGGAATCCATCGACAAAAAGGAGAGAACCGTTGTCGGCGTCAACAGATTTGTTGTCGATGAAGAAGAAAAATTGGCCACGTTCAAGATTCGAAAGGGAACGGAAGAAGAAGCCATCGAACGAGTTCGAGCGTTCAGGGCGCAACGCGACAATGACAAGTCAGGGAAGGCATTGATCATATTACGGACAGCGCTCGAGGAAATGAAAGATAATTGGCCTCAATCATGCGGCAAATTAATGCCGGTAATGGTCG
Source organism: uncultured Wenzhouxiangellaceae bacterium (assembly GCA_964650905.1). Lineage (GTDB taxonomy): Bacteria > Pseudomonadota > Gammaproteobacteria > Xanthomonadales > SZUA-36 > SZUA-36. The sequence goes on from CAZYVH010000016.1 coordinate 41,987, forward strand.
ATGCGTTCAGGGCGGATTGTACGTTGGGAGAAACACAGGGGCTTATGAAAGAGGTATTAGGGTATGGTTACTATGAACAGCACTAAGAAAAACATACGGGTTTTACTGGCGAAGTCGGATCAGGATGCTCATGACAGGGGGATTCGATTTATTGCCGAAGCACTCCGGGATGCCGGTATGGAAGTAATATTCATTCGTTACAAGATTTGTGAGGAAGTGGCAGAAATCGCCTTGCAGGAAGATGTGGATGCTCTGGGAATGGGTTGTTACAGTTCAGGATATGAATACGATCTTCCCCTGGTGTTAGATGCATTGAAGAAAAAAGGGAAAAAGGTGAAATTCATGGTCGGGGGGATCATCTCCGCAGATGAAGCGCCTGAACTCAAAGCCAAAGGTGTGGATGCTATTTTCGGCCCCGGCACGCCGACCGAAGAGATTCTTCGATTCCTGGGGCAATAAGCAGCAATCCCACAGTGAAATCAACCGAAATGCCTGTTTTTACTAGAACGATCTTTGAAGATAGACTTTGTACTCGAACAAACGTTCGATCTGTCATCGTATAGGAGAATGCTGATATGAACTTTAAACGCAATAATAAAATTTTGTGTGAATTGAAAAGGATTTGTCGAGTTTTCCAGGGGAAAATGTCACTTGCAGTGACATGGGTTTGTACTTTTATTATTGGTGCAACCGGGATTGCAGCAACACAAGTTTATGCGCAGGACGGCGCCACAATCGAAGAAATTATTGTAACGGCTCGTAAGCGTGAAGAACGTTTGCAGGATGTGCCCATTTCCATTGCCGCCTTTAGTGCCAAAGATCTGGAAGCAAGATCCATAACCAGTCTCAAGGAACTCGGCCAGGCTACCCCCAACTTCAGTTTCTACAATCATGCGCAGTATGGCAATGGTGGGGCCATTGTCTACATGCGAGGCATTGGCCAGGAAGACCCCGACCTCTATTGGGATATGGGTGTCGGAGTATATGTTGACGGTGCTTACAACGGCCGGATGCAGGGGGTTGACCTGGATCTTATGGATGTTGAACAAGTTGAGGTCCTGCGCGGTCCCCAGGGGACATTATTCGGCAGGAACACTATAGGCGGTGCGGTGAATATAGTGACAGCCAGGCCGACCGATGATTTCCATGGGACAGCGGAGATCACCACGGGTCGCTTCAACCGGATCGACGGCAAAGCGAGTATCAATATTCCGCTGGTGCCCGGCAAGATGGCGATGACATTAGCAGGTGTATCACGCAACCGTGACGGCTATAGCAAGAGACTCGACTTCTATACTGGTGAAAAGACCGCTGAGTTAGGTGACAGGAATAGCCTCAGTGGGCGTGTCGTGCTCAACTGGACTCCCACAGAGGACACGAGCTTCCTTCTTTCTATTGACGGTACGCGGGCACGGGAAGCCGGATCGGCTCGCACGGTCTTGGCATACGATCCAACAGCGCCACTGGCTGGTCTACTTAATTTATTCGTTATTCCTGCTTACGGGGATGTGTTCCTGACCGATAGTGAATACACAAGTTACGCCGACGGAAGCAATTTCACCGATCTGGATGCTTCTGGTGTTACATTGACAGCGGACTGGGATTTCGGCAACTGGGCCGCCAAGTCCATCACCAGCTACCGCAAAACAGACATGATTACTGGCGTCGACCCGGATGGTTCGTTTTACAATGTCATTGATTACATTGCCGACATTGAGCATGAACAATTCAGCCAGGAGTTGCAAATCAGCGGATTGTCTTTTGATAATCGGCTGAACTGGGTGCTTGGTCTTTACTACTTCAACGAAGACGGCTCCAACCATAACCCGGTTGACATATATAGTGACCTCCTGGCATTCTCTCCCCCCCTCCCGCCCATTGATCCCAGTAGCACGGCGGATAGCTGGGTCAAGGCCGAAAGTTACGCCGTCTTCGGCCAGGGGAGCTATTCAATAAACGACAAGCTCAGCGTGACCGGCGGCTTGCGCTGGAGCTACGATCAAAAGGATGTCACGGTTTTGCGTTATGCACATGTAACGGGCAATGGTGTAATTATCCCCAAGACCTCGAAAGATGAAAACTGGGATGCATTCACGGGCCGGGTCGGCCTTGAATACGCCTGGACAGAAGAGATTATGGCTTATCTTTCAATCGCCCGTGGTTACAAGAGCGGCGGTATCAATGGTCGTCCGGTTACTGCACTTTCGTTCATAGCATTTGACCCCGAGTACACATGGACTTACGAAGTGGGATTCAAATCTGACTGGCTGGACAATCGCCTGCGCTTAAACGGCGCATTCTTCTTCACCGATTATACGGACATGCAGTTCCAGGTGATTCAGGGAGATCCCGCCACGGGTGTACAGACCACTGTTGTGGACAACGCTGCGCAATCGGAAATACAGGGCTTCGAGCTGGACCTGGTGGCTATGCCGGTAGCTGGCCTCACTTTGAATGCGAGCGTTGGTTATATCGACGCCAAGTATACCGAACTGGATCCGACCTCGACCTTGCCGATTTCCCTGGATGACGAGTTCGTCAAAACCCCGAAGTGGTCGGTGACACTGTCAGGTGAATATACCGTACCGATTCAGGACTGGGGCGAACTCACTGCGCGACTCGATTATTCTTACAAGAGCAAGATTCATCATGATGCAGCCAACAGTCTGACTGCGCTGCAGGAAAGCTATGGTCTGCTGAACGGGAGACTCACCTTCGATAGTGCTGATGGTAAATGGGCGGTCTCGCTGTTTGGCACCAACCTCACCGATAAGCGCTATCTCATGGCGGCCGACGATTTCCTTAATGTTCTTGGTTTCGCAGAAGCCCAATACGCCCGTCCACGGGAATGGGGCGTAAGCTTAAAGTTTAACTTCTGATCATTACGGGAGCCGGGTGCCATGTAGGTACCCGGCCCGTCACCAAACATCCGGTTTGTTCACCTGACTTCGACGGTTAAATCGTATAATCTATTAATTTTTACCCAGAGCAGCATGGCACGCAACCAAAACAAGCAACCGTTTAAA
>CAZYVH010000017.1:0-35715 GCA_964650905.1 uncultured Wenzhouxiangellaceae bacterium
AGTGTGTCCCGGAGGCCGCTACCGGTATCCCCGCCGAGCGCACTCTCAGGCGTAAACGAGGTTGCTGGAATTCACAGCTAGCAGACTGTCAAACTCTACCTGCGGCGATCACGCTTGCTTGATTTCTGGTCTGAACCCGATGCGTTTGAAGCGTGGGTTGAGTTGCGCCTCGGGCCGTTCCGCTCTGAGCGTTGCCCGCGTGCGGCTTGCTGTGAAACCCGTTGTGCGGGAGCCGGCGCCGATGTCCGCCGGGTTGGCTGGCGTTCGTACCTGACGGGTGCCGTGCGCATCGTCCGACGTTGTTGAGATGGCTGAACAGCAGGTCGCGTTACTGGTCTGGCAACGGGTGCAAGGTTGTAAGACCGGGTCGATACAATCGCCGTGGTACGTGAACGGCTCTGCTTGGCACCTGAGCGATAACGGATCTCACCGGTTGCTTGCCGGCTCCGGTAATTTGAACTGCGTGCACCCCCAGGTGCTTCCACTGCTTCGACATGACCGCTGACCGGTGCCCTTTCAATAGGCGTTATGTGCGACCGGCTCTGTTTGGCGCCGGAACGATAACGCACCACACCGCCAGAGTGTCTGACCCGGTAATCAGACCGGGCCGCGCTGGCAGTCTGCGTCTTCACGGCGACCAACCTGTCAGGTTTTGGGGTATGAGGCTCCACGCGGCTTTTACCGATCTTGGCGCCGGCACGGTTTCTGATCACCATACCCCGGTTGCCGGAGTGCCCTGACGGCGTGGCAGAAACATAGCGTCTGAGCGGCGCGGCATCACGTTCACCTGCGCGGTCACGTGAATTATTGCCACGCGCCTTGCGATCGGGGCGAACACTGTCACCCGGATAGTTATTGTCGCGACCACGGTAACGGCCATTGCCCCGATCAGCACCGGTATAACGGTCGTGTCTGTTGCGATCATGCCTGTCATGGTGGCCATCGGCGTATCTATTCCTGTGACCGCAACTGTGATACCTTCGGCAACCCTCGTAATATGGCCACCAGGTGTCGTAATAAGGCCGGTAGTAGTGTGAATAATACGGCGCATACCAGGGTGAATAATACGGTGCATACCAAGGTGAATTAAAGCTGTAATACGGGTCATACCATGGCGAGTACCCGTAGGAAAGACCCCACGACAAACCGGCACGACCATAACCACCGGCAAAGCCGCCGTAACCCAGGTAGAAAGAATCTACCGATCCCCAGGGGTAATACGCCCCGTTATCATAGCCGTATGATTCTTCCACAAAAGCCGGGTTGTCATGCGTGTAATAAGCGCCGTCTTTAACCGCAGTTTCAGGGTAGTAATAAGTCACACAGCCCGTCATCCAAAGTAACAAAGGAAGAATCATCAGCTTTTTCATACGTCCTCCAGCGCCATTCCGACCGGCGTATTGGCAACTTTGCAACAAGCTTAGCAGCATTGAGGTGAATTTTTGCTGAACGACACTTTCAGCGTAAAGCGTTACTGACGATTTCCATAACATCACCGGATAAACCCTGACGTGCTGCAATCCGTTGTAATTGTTCTTTCATCAGCGCTTGCCTTTTCTCATCGTAACGCTTCCACCGATTGAAGGCTGTCGCCATGCGGGCAGCGACCTGGGGATTCAACGCATCCAACTCAATCACCCGGTCGGCATGAAAAGTGTAGCCGGAACCATCTGCTGTATGAAAACCCGTTGGATTGAGCATTGAAAAAACACCGATCAGTGCCCTTACCTTGTTCGGATTTCGGATGCTGAACGCGGGATGTTGCATGAGTCTTTTAACCGTTTGAACCGTTCCATGACCGGGTTTGATTGCCTGCATGATGAACCACTTATCCATGACGAGTGCATCATCTTTCCAGCAGGCTTCAAAATTCGACAGGGCAGTTTCCGACTGCTTCGAGTCGGCGAGAATCAAACCACCCAATGCCGCCAGCGTATCGGTCATATTGTCGCTACGGGAGAGTTGAGTCACCGCCAGAGATTCCCCAACCCCGGTTTCCAGCAGGTAGGACAGGCAAACATTCTTGAGGCTGCGATCCGCCATGTCCCTTGCATTCTTTTGGTAAGGTTCTCCATCATCAAGTTCTCCATAACGTGAGGCAAACTGATTCTGCAGACGTTCTGCAAGTCCCCTGCGAACAAATTGGCGAGCAGCGTGTATTCCATCGACGTCAACCACGTCCATCTGCTCCGCGAGATAGTCTTCATCCGGTAGGGTCATAGCTTCGGCCAGTAAAGCCGGGTCAGCTGCGCGGTCGGTCAAAATACCCCTGAATGCATCGATCAGGTGCACATCCAGTGTCATTTCCCGGCCGGCTGCATGTGCTTTGCACTGCGTGAGAATGGTATGTTCAGCCATACGCTGAGCAGCATCCCAGCGTGCAAATTCATCGCGATCAAACTCGATCAATGTCGCCAGTTGTTGTGGTGTGTAGTCAAAAAAATACTTCACCGGTGCGGAAAAGTCCCTGAACAGGGATGGCACCGGTGCAGTGGGAACATTGATGAATGTGAATTCCTGACGGGCCTGGTCCATCACCAGCAAACGTGTGCCGGTTGTTCCTGTCGCTTTTTCACCCTCAAGCTGCAGCGATAATTCCTGACCGTTCATTGTCATTAGCCCCAGTGCAAATGGCAGTACCAATGGTTGTTTTTGGACCTGGTCACGGGTCGGTTCAGTCCGTTGCTCCAGGCTGAGCGTGTAACGCTGGCCTTCCGCGTCATAATAGTCCTTGATACTCACCTGTGGTGTTCCAGACTGGCTGTACCAGCGGCTGAAGCGTTCCAGGCCGATGCCATTGGCATCAGCCATCGCTGCCAGGAAGTCATCACAGGTAACCGCCTGTCCATCGTGCCGCTCAAAATAAAGCCGCATACCCTTCTGAAAGCCGCTTTCACCGAGCAGGGTGTGCAACATACGGATGACGGTTGCACCTTTCTGGTACACCGTGGCGGTATAGAAATTATTGATTTCAACGTACTGGTCCGGTCGGATGGGGTGTGACATTGGACCATCATCTTCCGGGAACTGACGGCTGCGCAGGTCACGGATAACACGTATGCGCTTGACCGCGCGTGACTGCATATCGGCCGAAAACTCTTCATCCCGGAATACCGTTAAGCCTTCCTTGAGCGTCAACTGGAACCAGTCCCGGCAGGTCACGCGGTTACCAGTCCAGTTGTGAAAATATTCATGCCCTATAACGCCTTCGATCCCCCGGTAGTCAGTGTCGGTCGCCGTATCCGGCCGTGCCAGTACATATTTGGAATTGAATATATTCAGTGATTTATTTTCCATCGCACCCATGTTGAAGTCATTGGTGGCGACGATGTGATAAACATCAAGGTCGTACTCGAGGTTAAAGCGTTCCTCATCCCAGCGCATGGCGTTTTGCAATGAAGTCATGGCGTGCTCACAGCGGTCGAGGTTTTCAGCCTCAACATAAATCCTGAGATCAACGTCACGGCCACTGCGGGTCCTGAAGTGATCTTCAACCAGCGACAGGTCACCCGCGACCATGGCAAACAGGTAACTGGGTTTTGGAAAAGGGTCCTGCCAGCATACCCGGTGCCGGCCAGCAGGCAAATCAACACGTTCCACACAATTGCCGTTGGACAACAACACCGGAAAATCTGACTTGTCAGCCTCGAGCGTTACCCGAAAGGTGCTCATGACGTCCGGACGGTCCGGAAACCAGGTAATTTTTCTGAAGCCCTGCGCCTCACACTGGGTCAACAGGAATTCACCTGAAAGATACAAACCTTCAAGCGCGGTGTTGCTTGCAGGGCAGATTTGCACCTGTGTATGCAATTCGCTGCGACGGGGCGCGTTGGTAATGACCAGTTCCTCACCCTTGATCACATAGTCATCCGGTGTCAGGGCCCGGCCATTAAGCGACAGGGAAATCAACTTGAGGTCACTGCCGTTTAGTACGATTTCCCGCCTTGCCGCCACCGGATCCTTCAATTCAAAAACCATACTGCTTGTTACGGTAGTCCGCTCAAGACCGATATCGAAATGCAGGTCAAGTTCGCTGACTTCCCATGGGTAAGCCGCATAGTTTTTACGGTGCACGGTCTTGCCGGGGGTATCATATTGCATCAATACTTTCCTTGAAATTTTGCTGGTTAAAACACCGAGGGGGTCAGTATTATATGCGAATGGTTAACAATTCTGCAGTGCCAATACCGACTATTGTCGATATACAGAACGCAAAACGACGTGTTGACAGCGAAATCCACACCACACCGGTGCTTTCAGAGCCTGAGTTTGATCGCCTGCTCGGTTGCAAACTGTGGTTGAAATGTGAAAATTTGCAACGCACCGGTGCCTTCAAGTTCCGCGGTGCCAGTAACGTGGTCGCACGTCTCAACGAGGCAGGTGTGCAGGGCAACGTTGCAACCCATTCCTCCGGCAATCACGGCGCTGCACTCGCCCTGGCAGCCACCACCCATCATCGCCAGGCCTGGGTCGTTATGCCTGAGAACTCGGTAGCAACAAAAATCGAGGCCGTGCGCCGCAATGGGGGCAGAATCATTTTTTGTCCACCAACCCAACAGGGCCGTGAAGAAGGCCTGGCTAAACTCGTTGCCAAAGGTTGTATACCCGTACCGCCTTACGACGATGTCGATATCATTTGCGGTCAGGGCACATCTGCCCTTGAGTTTGTCAGCCAATGCCCCGGTCTTGATGTCTTGCTTGCGCCCGTGGGCGGTGGCGGCCTCATCAGCGGTTCAGCCATTGCGGCCCGTTCTCTGGTCAACGGTATCACCGTGATTGGCGCTGAACCAGAAGGTGCAGCGGACACAGCTTTGAGCCTTGAACTCGGTCAAAGAGTTGAGCAATTCGATGTCAACACCATTGCCGATGGTCTGCGGGCGATTGTCGGTGTGCTCAATTTTGCGATCATTCAACAGTATGTAGACGATATCATTACCGTCAGCGAAACAGGCATCGTCGACGCGATGGCCCTCGTCTGGCGGTATTTCCGCCTGTTGATTGAGCCATCCTCGGCGACGGTTATCGCTGCGATACGGGCACGGCCCGACGTCTTTTCCGGCAGGTCTGTCGGCGCCATCATCTCCGGCGGTAACATCGATCTCAATTGCCTGCCGTTCAAAACCAACAACGGCGACGAAACGCGGTAAGGACTGTATGAAAAAGTATCTATACCTGTTACGCCATGCCAGGGCGGAGCCCTGGAATCCGGGTACCAGTGATTTTTCAAGGTCTTTGAGTGAAAAAGGTGTCCGGCACGCAAAGATTCTGGCCGACTGGATGTCAACTTCCCTGCCTGCACCGGACACCGTGCTGTGTTCACCGGCCAGACGGACCCGGGAAACGCTCGAACCATTGCTTTGTCAATGGCCGCAACTGATTACATCGACCCACTATATCGACACCATTTATGGGGCTTGCACAGACCTGCTCGTGACGTTGGCACAAGACGCCTTTAGTTACAGCGATCGTCTGCTCATGGTCGGGCACAACCCGGGTTTCCACCAATTGCTGGTCAGTACACTCAACCGGAAAGACGCAGCTGATATACGGAAAATGTCTACCGGGACACTGGCAGTGATTGGCTTTCCCGGCGCACTAATGCGTGATCACCGGGTTGGCAAATTAACTTGTTTGATGAGTAGCAAAGACCTGCGGATACGCTGACCCCACTCACAGGGCATATCAGGTGCCATTGTCAATCTATCGACCGCAGCCAGATCTTTGCAAGTGTCTCCAGAGCTTTCACATCGGCTTTTTTAAAACGGTCGAGTCTTGTGCTGTCAATGTCCAATACACCGAGCAGCTTTCCCTCCTTGTAAAGCGGTACAACGACCTCGGAGCGCGCAGCCACATCACAGGCGATGTGGCCATCAAATTCATCGACATTGGCAACACAGATGGTTTTACCACTTGTGGCAGCCGTGCCGCATACGCCTTTACCCAAGTCTATGCTGACACAGGCAGGTTTACCCTGGAACGGCCCGACCAGCAGTGTCGCGCCAGCAACAAAATAAAATCCCACCCAGGAGATGTCGGGCAGCTCAGAAAATAGCAGTGCACTCAGGTTGGCGGCGTTGGAGACGCGGTTGGATGTAACCGACAGCAGGCCTTTTGCCTGTTGCAACAACTGGTCCCAGTCTGTCATGTTTTCCTGAACTCCAGCAAGAAATTATTCGCTGGCATGGTGATACATTGCTGCAATTGAATGTCACAGGCACTGGCCAGCGTCTCAATAGCAGCGAGATCACGGATGCCGCGCATTGGATCACTTTTCCGCAGCCAACCATCAAACTGCTCGTTGCTTCGGGACGTAAACGCGTTGTTGATATTGAAAGGTCCGTAAAGACAAAACACGGCGCCTGGCATCAGACAACTGGAGAGTCCCCCAAACATCGCCATCACTGCATTCCAGGGTATGAAATGAGCCGTATTTGCAGAAAATGCCGCAACATAGCTGGCATCGGGCCAGGGGTCAGTGAGTACGTCCAATTGTAGTGGTGGAAGAACATTTTTACCGCCTTCAAACCGGATGCGTGTCGCCAGAGGGGCCAGGTTTTCAGCTTTCTCACTGGCTTGCCAATCGAGACCGGGCAGACGCGGGCTGAAATATACGGCATGTTGACCGCTGCCTGAACCAATTTCCAGCAATCTACCCGATGCCGGCAACAAGCGCACCAATTGCTCGAGTATGGGTTCTTTGTTGCGTTCGGCAGCGCTTGAAAAAGACAGTGCACTCATTTCCAGAAACTGTCGTGGTGGTTACCCTGCGGACCGCTCAGACCGGCAATCAGACGTTGGAATGCACGACTGTGGACATTCGCCATCCCGGGTATGACAAAGCGTCTTAATAAGCATCTTCAAAGCGGGCTCGATCTTTGCGGCCAATACCGTGTCAAAGACCGGTGGCCAGCTAACAACGTGAATACAGACGTCATATCGACACGGTTTACAAAAAACCCGGGTCATGCCCGGGTTTTTTGCTGTCCTGGAGAACATTGATCAATTCACCGCCGATCTGTCTTCAACGATGGTCGGTGTTACAAAAATCAGTAACTCACGTTTCTTCGCGAGATTGCTGCGTCTGCGGAACAGGTTACCGATACCGGGTATGCTGCTGAGATAGGGAACCCGGTCTTCCTTCTTGCTGGTCTCGTTTTGGAAGATACCGCCAAGAACAACGGTTTCACCGTTATCAACAAGCACCGAGGTATTTAATTCCCGTGTATCAATTGAGGGCACCGAGCCACCCCGTCCGGTCTGGAAAATCTCACCGACTGTATCCTGCTTAATTTCCAGTTCGAGCTGCACGCGGTTATCCGGTGTAATCAGTGGCGTGACGCGTAATTCGAGTACGGCCTCCTTGAACTGCACGGCGGTCGCACCCGAAGATGCGGACTGTTCATAGGGAATTTCCACGCCCTGCTGAATGAACGCCTCTGACTGGTTGGCCGTTATCACCCTGGGTGTAGAAATGACTTCACCTTCGCCTTCCGCCTCCAATGCTGCGAGCTCAAGGTCCAGCAACCAGTTACCGGACAGGAATGACACACCGATGCTACCGGCATTGCTGCTGGCGCTCGGCAGATTGACATTGTATCGCTCCGGTATGCCTGGTAAATCGATCAGACCATCAAGTCTGGGGTTGGTGGCCGGGTTGACCAGGTCGGCACCTGATCCGTCAGCAGCCACTGCGAGGATATTGCCGTTACTATATTGATGCAGGCCTGTTACGCCAAAGCGCACACCCAGCTCGTGACTGAAATCACTGCTGGCAGTAACAATACGTGATTCAATCTGGACCTGCCTCACGGGGTGGTCAAGTTCCAGAACAAGATTCTGAATCGCTTCAATACGATCCGGTGTGTCGGTCACCATCAATGTATTGGTGCGTGGATCAATCGTAACCGAGCCACGCCCGGACAGCAGACCGGTGTCACCACTCCCGTCATTACTACCGACCGATGCCTCAGTAATCAATTTTTGCAAATCTTCGGCGGTTGCATAACTAACACTGATCAGCGCAGTCTGTAATGGCTCAAGTTCCTTGCGATCCTGCAACGCCTGTAACAGCTGTTGTTCGCGGGCGGCAATATCTGCGGTGGGTGCGATCCAGATGACATTACCATTTTCACGTTTGTCAAGATTGCGTGCATCCAGAACGATATCCAGTGCCTGATCCCAGGGTACATTCGTCAGTCTCAGCGTCAGGTTGCCGGCGACATTATCAGCGACAACGATGTTGAGTTCGGATACATCCGCAATGAGCTGCAGTACAGAACGAACCGGGATATCCTGAAAGTTGAAGGTCACCCGACTACCGGTATATTCTTTCTCATGATAAAACTCAACTTTTTCCTTATCAGTACCAACACTTGAGCTGGAAAGTTCCGAGACTTCGATAATCCAGTCGTTACCTGACTGGTAAGACATCTGTTCATAAAGACCGGAAATATCGATATCGAGACGTACACCATTCCCCATTTTCCCAACATTAATGATCTTTACCGGCGTCGCAAAATCAGCTACATCCAAACGCTGATTCTGAGAATCTGGCAGTGAGGCGTCAAAAATATCAACCGACATTCCACCACTCATGGTATTGACCGAAAGGTTGGCACCTTCATGGTCCATGCTCACGATGACGCGGCTTTGACCATCTTCACCACGGCGAAAATCCACACCTTCCACGGTGTAACTTTCACTGTTGCCACGGCTTGTTGTGCTCGAACTGGCACCATTGCCGCTTATGGACAGCACGACCTGCCCGTTAGCTGAGTGGTAATCGTATGCAGCTGTTCTGGACAGATCGACCATGACCCGGGTTCTACCACCTGACGCCAACGTCGTAAATTTTTGCACGGAGCCAACGCCAACCGATACCGGAGCCGTATCAACCTGGCTGTTGGTATCCGCCAGATCAAGAATGATTCTTGCTGGACTTTCCGTTGCAAATACACTCACCTGGGGGTCTGCGCCATCAGTGGACAGGGTAATGGTGACATCGCCTGCGCCAGTGCTGCTGTAATCAGCTGCGGTGACTTCGCTTGCGGCCCAGACAGATAGCACCGGTAAGACCAGCAACGCCAGACCAAGCGCCATGTGAACTCCAAATTTTCCACTGTTCATAAACTGTTCCCATCTACCGGCCAGTATCCAATTAAAATCAAGGTCATAATTTCTAACCATGGCTGTACCCTCTAAGTCGCGCTGTTGCGTACCACACCGGATTATCCTTCACCCAAGGCGATAGAGGCTTCCCTCACAAGCCAGCCACCCGCGCCATCCGAAATCAGTTCGCTTAAATGTATCTGTGTGTCATTTATATCAACCACACGGCCGTAATTTTTACCCATAAAGTTACCCACCCGTACACGGTGGACGACGCCTTCAGGGTCACTTATCAAAGCCCAATCATCATCACCTCTGCTAAAGGTTCCCACCATTGACAGCGTGTCCAGTTCATAACGCTCCAGGTATTCCCTGGAACGTTCAAAATCAGGTTTCGGACCATTGCGATTTGTCGTTAACGATCGCTCGTCATTGGCACCTTCACTAATAGAAACGCGGAACGGGTCCCGTCCACTCAAGCCCTCGTAGTCATACGGGGTGTAGGATCTGACCGGTGGGATCGGCGGGATTGGATCGGCTGGCCGGGCATTGACCGATTTTATGTAAGCTTGCAGATCACTCATATCTTCAGAACAGCCAGCCATCAGTATGGCCATGAGCAGCATACCGGCGAAGTACCCCGATTTTTTAGCCAACTGTTTCATGGTGCTTGCTCCGCTGCCCTCTGAGCCACTTCTTCCTCGTCGACATAGCGGTAGGTTTTTACTTGTCCCTCGAGGATAAGCCTGCCCTCTGAATCACCAAAGCGGCTCTGGTTAGCACCAGCACGTTTCAACGAAATGTCATGCATCGTCAAAATCACTACCCTCGGTAATGATGCGACACCACTGACAAATTCTCCGAATTCATGGTAATCGCCCAGCATGCGGATACTGATAGGCCGTTCAGCGTAAAAATCACGGTAGGTCTCGGTCAGCGGCTCGAATAGTTGCACGTCAATACCAGAGGCCAGTGCTGTTTGTGATACGTCGACCAACAATTTGTCCATTTCCGTCTTACTAGGTAATTGTCGGAACATGGTTTTCAGCAACTCCTGCATGTCAGCCAGTTGCTGCTCATAGGCTTCCAGATTTGCCGATTTTTGCTGTTTGAACTCGAAATCAGACATCAGGGTCAGTTCCTGCTGGCGTGCTTGTTCAAGCGCTTCAAGTTTATCCTTGATCAGCAAGAAATAACCGGCGGCCAATATCAAAACCAGCGCGACAGCCAATACCAAATTACGTACCGCAGCTGACGCACTACCCAGATCTGTAAAGTCAGTATTTCTGAGGTCGTCAAGAATCATTCCGCGCCCCCCTGATCAAGCAATTTGGTATCGTCAACCTCACTATCTGCCGATCGGGGTGGGCGTAGCTTGGCCTTGATACTGAATTCGTACGGTTCCGCAACGCTGGCGGCACGTGCGGCCGTGCGCACATATTGAAGCTCAGGTTCCAGGAAAAGCTCATTCTTTTCCAGCATTTGCAAATAGGCTGAAACTCTGGCATTTGACTGGCTCGTTCCATTCAGCGACAAGTCTGCGCCCTGTTGGTTTACAGTTAAGAGTGTGACGCCTATCGGTATTGACTTGGCCAGTTGATCCAGCAATTCAACGGTCATCGAACGGCTTGCCTGCAGTTGCTCAATGATCTGTTTACGTGTCAGTAAACTGGCACGGGTTCTCTCCAATTCATTGATCTTTGTTATTCTCAATTCAAGTTTATGAATCTCTGCCTGAAGCAGGTTGTTTCTCAAATTCTGGTGTCCGGTTTTTTGGTCGTAGACGGTCCCCACCAGAAAGGTCAGGATCACACCCAGAACTGCCGTTACCAGTAACGACATCATGAATTTCCGTTGACGTTCGCGTCGTAATTCTTCGCGCCATGGTAGTAAGTTAATTCTAGCCATCAGTCAAACCCTCTCAAAGCCAGTCCAGTGGCTATCATCAGGCTCGCAGCATTACGTTTTAACACGCTGATCGCGACGTTTTTGGCGATGTCCATACCGCTCAAAGGGTCCGCCACACGGGTGGTCATGCCAAGTTCCTGCTGAACCATTGGCGCCAGTCCTTTTAATGAAGACACACCCCCGGAAAGATATATTGTTCCAATGTTTGAGTACTCATTGCTTGAAGCGTAGAACTGCAGGGCACGGCTGATCTGGTGAATGATATTGAGTTGGAAAGGCTCCATCACCTCATCTTCAAAATCTTCCGGCGGTTGCTCATTACGTTCAAAAAAACTGGCCTGCTCGACGGTCATGCCGTAGCGGCGCATGGTCTCCTCCAGCAACTGGTGGCCACCAAAAGGATGTTCACGGGTGTAGATTACCCGTTCACCCTTGATAATCAACAAGGTGGACAAATCATGACCAATGTCAAACAGACCGATGGCCTCGCTGTGTCCGATTGCGTCACGTTTGCGAATGATCTCAAATGCATTGGCGATTGCAAACGCCTCGACATCAACAACTTTTGCCCTTAGATCGGCAGCATCAATGGCGTCCTGGCGATTTTCCACGTTTTCACTCTTGCTGGCGGCCAACAGGATATCCATTAAGTCAGCGTTACGCAGCGATGGTCCCAGCACTTCAAAATCCAGACTGACTTCGTCAAGTGGGTAAGGTATATATTGGTTTGCCTCGATCTGCACCTGACTTTCAATATCAGCTTCAGCCAGATCGGCAGGCAAACTGATCGTCTTGGTAAATACGGCTGAACCGGATACCGCTATTGCACAGGATCTGGCGCGTGTACCAGCCACTTTGACCGCCCTCGAAATTGCTTCCGATACGGCCTCTACGTCCCGTACAGCTTTTTCAACCACGGCGCCCTCAGTCAGAGGTTCTATGGCGAAGTGGTCAACCCGATAACCGGACCCCTGGCTGGACAATTGCAATAAGCGCACGCTTGTTGAGCCAATGTCCAGTCCGATGACTGGTTCAATCCTTTTTCCAAACAGTTTCAAGACTCCCCCATTCCTTTTCCATGCCAATGGTTTAGTGAAACTTCTTATAGCTGTTTTTAACAGAAAACCCAACAATACACAAATACCGATTTGGTATCAGTCTGCTGAACTTGTCTCCACCTGAAGGACAAAGCTTGTAAAATTTATGCGGGGAAATAGCTGGTAATGGTATATTTTTAACTTATCAATACCCGGAACTTCCCTGTCCGAATTGGTGAATCTTTTTCTGTCCCGTCTACAGCTATCCACAGACGGCCCATTAAAAATATATTATTTCAGTACGTAAGCATAGCAGGATCACAGCATGAAAAAAGCATTTTATTCAATTTTTCGCTGGTCACTGGTCCTGTTCCTGTTAGGCGTGGCAACACTAACGGTTACCTATCTTGTTGTTGTTAAAGATCTTCCTGATGTTGATACCCTTCGCGATATTCAACTTCAGGTACCTTTGCGAGTTTACACACGAGACCGCAAATTGATCAGTGTCTTTGGGGAAAAGCGGCGCATCCCGGTAAAAATCACTGAAATGCCCGTCCATCTCACACATGCTTTTATCGCTGGTGAGGACGCTCGTTTCCGTGTACACCACGGTATTGATTACCAGGGAATCACACGCGCAGTATGGAAACTGGTCACCACCGGTGAAAAATCTGTCGGTGGCAGCACCATCACCCAACAGCTTGCACGAAATTTCTTTTTATCGCTGGAAAAGACCTTCAGCCGCAAGATCAAGGAGATTTTTCTGGCACTCAAAATTGAACGTGAGCTGTCAAAGGACGAGATACTGGAGCTGTATTTGAACAAAATCCTGTTGGGACACCGTGCTTACGGTGTCGGTGCGGCTGCAGATGTATATTATGGTAAATCGGTCAGCGAGTTGAGCCTGGCGCAGTGCGCCATGCTTGCCGCTTTGCCAAAAGCACCGTCCCGGATCAATCCCATTACCTCACCTGCACGTGCAATGATCCGTCGCAACTATGTGTTGCGGCGTATGCTGGAATTGGGATTCATTGATGACACTGATTATCAACGGGCGATCAATACGCGCAACACGGCTTTCTATCACGGTGCAACGACCGAGGTTTCTGCACCTTTCCTGGCTGAAATGGTACGCAAGGAAATGTTGGCACGCTATGGAGAAGCTGCTTATACCGAGGGTTACCAGGTCTATACGACCATTGGTTCCAAGCTGCAATCGGTTGCAAATAAGGCGGTTACAGATGGCCTTGAGGAATACGATCACCGACATGGTTACCGTGGTGCAGAAACCCATATCGACCTGGAAGACAGCCACACTACAGCACAATGGGATGAAGCACTCAGAGCGTTTAAACCAGTGGCAGGTCTGTCCCCTGGTCTGGTGACCGAGGTGGACGATGACATCGCACTGGTCTTTCAAACGGATGGTCAAACCATCGCTTTGTCACTCGCGGACATGAACTGGTCCAGACGATTTATCAGCCGGGACCGGACAGGTCCGCTGCCCAGTCGCGTCAGCGATGTCCTGCACGCTGGTGACATTATTCGCACCCGCCTGCTCGATAACGGTCAACGGCAACTGGCTCAATTACCGGAGGTGGAAGCCTTGTTGGTGTCGCTGAGCCCTCATGATGGCAGCATCCTGGCCCTGGTCGGTGGTTATGACTACACCCGCAGCAAATTTAACCGGGTGGTGCAAAGCCGGCGGCAGCCGGGGTCCGGGTTCAAACCCTTTATTTATTCAGCCGCGCTGGCAAAAGGAAAAACCACCGCCAGCATCATCAATGATGCGCCTATCGTATTCAGTGACACCGATCTTGAAAGGGACTGGAAACCACAGAACTACAGTGAGAAATTTTTTGGCCCTACCCGTTTACGCGAAGCCATGGTTCATTCTCGTAACCTTATTTCCATCCGACTGCTGAGGGACATCGGTATCCCCTATGCGCGCAGTTATATCTCATCGTTTGGCTTTGATCCGGCAGAACTGCCATTAAACCTGTCCATGGCATTGGGCAGCGCCTCTGTCAAACCCATCAGCATCGCCAGGGGTTACGCGGTTTTTGCCAATAGTGGATTCCTGATTGAGCCTTATTTTATCGAACGCATTCAGGATGCCAGGGGTAATGCGCTTTATATGGCCAGCCCTCACATCGTCTGCCAGAGATGTAACACCGATACCCCCGTTGAGAGAGAATCAGAAGACCCAGGAATGACTGAACCCAGCTTCAGACCACTGCAACTGGAAAGCGAAGGCATCACCAACGTTTTGGAAACAGGAAAGCCAGGGCTTGTATCTGCTCCCTCAAGACCAGTGCCTGCCCCACGGGTTATCAGTGAACAAAATGCCTACCTGGTGCGCTCCATGATGATGGATGTCGTCCGCCGTGGTACAGGCAAGAAGGCCATGATACTGGGTCGTAATGACCTGGCCGGAAAAACCGGCACAACCAATGAACAGCGAGATGCCTGGTTTTCCGGCTATAACAATGAAGTTGTAACTTCCGTCTGGGTTGGTTTTGACAACCACGATCCGCTGGGGCGCAATGAAGTGGGTGGCAAGGCGGCACTACCCATTTGGATCGATTACATGCGGGTCGCCCTGAAAAATGTGCCAGACGTGGCTCCCCAAATCCCTGAAGGGATTGCCAAAGCAAAGATTGATCCTGAAACCGGCTTACTTGCAAGACCTGAAAACGAGGCTGCAATTATGGAAGTATTCGAATCAGGAAGTCTTCCACCAATGGAGGATGAAATAGAAGGAGATCATCCCGATACCGACTCCAGGGAAGATCCTTACGACCACTTCTGACAATGACGCCCGCAAAAGTGGGCGCCGGTATTAGAGGTGGAACGCCTGCTGACGTCAACCGCGCGAATCTATCGCAACATAGGGCCGCTCGGGACAACCATTATAGACTTGCCGCGGGCGCCCGATCGGTGTTGGGTTCTCAGCCTGCTCCAGCCACTGGGATACCCAGCCGACCGTTCTGGCGATGGCAAACATGACGGTAAACATGCTCCGTGGAATACCCAGTGCCTTGTAGATCATGCCGGAGTAGAAATCGACATTGGGATAGAGTTTCTTGGTCACAAAGTACTCATCTTCCAGCGCAATGCGCTCCAGTTCCATGGCCAGGTCCATCAGCGGATCACTGCTACCAAGTTCAGACAATACCTCGTGCGCCGCTGCACGAATGATCGATGCTCTCGGGTCATAATTTTTATAGACACGGTGACCAAAACCCATCAGGCGGAAAGGATCATTTTTGTCCTTGGCACGGTCGATGAATTTGCCGACATTTGAAACATCACCAATCTGTTCAAGCATATTGAGTACAGATTCATTGGCACCGCCGTGCGCTGGGCCCCACAGTGCGGATATACCCGCAGCAACACAGGCGTAGGGATTTGCGCCCGTGGAACCGACCAGCCTGACCGTGGAGGTGCTGGCGTTTTGTTCATGGTCGGCATGTAAAATAAATAACAGGTCCAGTGCCCTGGCGGAAACCGGGTTAATATCGTAGGCTTCAGCGGGCACAGAAAACATCATGTGCAAAAAACGCTCGGTATAAGCGAGCGAATTTCTGGGATAGATTTTCGGCCAGCCCCGGTGTTGACGGTAACATCCAGCAGCAATGGTTGGCATCTTGGCGATCATGCGTTTGGCAGCCAGTGTGCGGTGCTCAGGGTTCCGCATGTCCAATCTATCATGGTAAAAAGCTGCCAGCGAGCCAACAACCCCGGCCATCATGGCCATTGGATGGGCGTCATAATGAAACCCCGAAATAAACGTATTCAGTTTTTCATGCACCATCGAGTGGTAGGTAATATCATCCTCAAATGAGTGCAACTCAGGCGCCGTTGGCAATTCGCCATTCAACAACAGGTAGGCGACCTCCAGAAAATTGCTCTTTTCAGCCAATTGTTCAATCGGGTAGCCACGGTAACGCAGGATTCCCTTGCCACCATCAATAAATGTGATGTCAGAGGTGCAACTGGCGGTCGCCGTAAAACCCGGATTATAGGTAAAGTAACCCAGGGTCGATGGCAATGCTTTGATATCCAGGGTAGGCTCGCCTTCGGTTCCCCGGATAACCGGTAGTTCCAGGCTCTTGCCGTTGCTCTCGTCTTTGATAATTACGCGATGATCAGACATGATTCGCTCCTTTTATGTCCTTAAATCAGGAAAACTCAACAACCGGATGAACCCTGCTCGATTGGCGGCCTTAACCGGTTGCTGTGGATGTCGTAATTATCTCACATTGGGGCTACTCTATGCCAGCAAACAGGTGGCAAAAAGCCCGCGCCGACAAGGCTACTACCAGCATTTTCTGAAACTGTTTTTTGCCGTTCATGACAACGGCATCAGGACACCAAAACCGCAGACGAACCTACTTGTTATAGCGGCGTTTGAACCGGTCTACACGACCACCCGTATCCATCAGTTTGTGCTTACCGGTATAAAAAGGATGAGAGGCACTGGAGACTTCCACCTTGACCAGTGGATACTCATTACCATCTTCCCATTTTATGGTTTCTTTGCTGTGTAAGGTGGAGCGGGTCAGGAATGCAAAATCGGATGAAATATCCTGGAAAACAACTTCGCGATAATCTGGGTGAATGTCAGCTTTCATGACAGCTTCCGGTATTCGTTGGGTCCAAAGAGCCGGGTATTTTAACCACGCACAAGCTGCATTGCAAGCACGGACACCTTGGCAGAATCATTAGCTGATCATCCTGCATCACGGCAGAAACATCTGCTGGATATCGTTGACAAATTTCCAGCCAAGGGTGGTCGGTACCAGACGTTGATCCGTCTTTGTCAACAGATCCTTTTCAAGCGCTTCATGTACGCGCGATTCAACCGTACTCCAGGACAGACCGGTGCGTGCACCAAAATCATCAATATACACCCCGTGCTTGAGCCGCAACTGGTTCAGGAAAAACCCGAATACCCGCTCCCGGGCGCCCAGGTCACGTTCTTCAGCTAACCAGGATCCTCTGTGAAGCCCCTGCAGATAACGTTTTGGATGCCGGTGTTTTGCAAAGCGGCGTATCCTGTTTTCGCCCGGCAATGTGATTTTACCGTGCGCACCGGCGCCTATGGCGAGGAAATCACCATAACGCCAGTAATTCAAATTGTGACGACTACGCCGCCCGGGTTGCGCGTATGCCGAGATTTCATATTGTTCATACCCGGCTGTAGCCAGCATGTCCATGCCCAAGTTTTGCATTTCCCAGGCCAGGTCTTCGTCGGGCAATAACGGCGGGTCGGCTGCAAATGCGGTATTCGGCTCCACGGTCAGTTGGTAGAATGAGATATGAGCCGGTCTTGCATCAATGGCCATAGCAACATCCCTTTTTAACTGCACAAGACACTGTCCGGGCAGGCCATACATCAGGTCGATGTTGAAATTTGTGATGCCGGCAGATGCCAGCGAGTGCAGTGCCTTAGCTGTTTCCCCGGCCGTGTGGATGCGACCGATACGCCGCAACAGCTGATCGTCAAAACTCTGTACCCCGAGGGAAAATCGATTGACACCGGCGTGCACGTAGGCGGTAAAACTATCATGCTCAAGCGTTCCCGGGTTGGCCTCAAGGGTGATTTCTGCATCCGGTTTGATTTCCAAACGCGCCCGCAACGCCGATAACAGCTTGTCAATTTGCTCTGCCTTGAACAGGCTGGGTGTTCCTCCTCCTAAATACAAACTACCGACTGGGCGGCCCCAGGTCATCGGCAAATCCTGCTCGAGGTCAGCAACCAGTGCCTCGATATAGCGGTTGTCTGGAACATTGTCCGGTGCAACATGTGAGTTAAAATCACAGTATGGACATTTGCGCACACACCACGGTATGTGTACATAAAGACTTAAAGGTGGGTTTTTAAGTACGGTTGACAGGGAATTTCTGATTTCAACTACATTTTCCATTCCGTTCACGTATCTGCGTCAACAGCGAGTCCAGAGCCTGACCACGGTGGGAGATGGATTGTTTATCGTCGAGGGACAATTCGGCCGCAGAATACTGCGTACCGGCAACCGCAAATACCGGATCATAGCCAAATCCATTCTCACCCCTGGGTGAATGCAGTATCTCGCCATACCAGTTTGCGGTCGCCAGCAATGGTGCAGGGTCGTCCTCACTGCTCAATAAAACCATGCAACAATAAAAATAAGCACAGCGCCGTTTGCCAGTGACACCATCCAGTTGCTTGAGCAAGCGATGAATATTGGCACGGTCACCGGCGCCCTCACCACAATAGCGCGCGGAAAAAATACCCGGTTCGCCATTTAATGCAGGCACGACCAGTCCAGAATCGTCGGCAATTGACGGCAGCTGTGTGTAACGCACTGCCTGGCGCGCCTTTGCCAGTGCGTTTTCAAGAAACGTGCGACCCGTCTCCAGCACTTGGGGCACCTGCCAATCGGCCTGTGGACGGATGCTGTAACCCAATGGTTCAAGTTTGGCAGTAATTTCACGGAGCTTGCCCGGGTTAGCACTGGCCAGTACATATTGCTTGCACATGGTCTCAATGCCCCGTTCAGGTCTGCAGACTTGATGACTGAACTTCCAGCAGGGTGTGGATACCCTTTTCAGCCAGTTCCAGCAAACGATTTAATTCGTCCCTGCGAAATGCATGACCTTCCGCAGTGCCCTGGAGTTCGATGTAGGCCCCGCCATCGTTCATCACCACGTTCATATCCGTTTCCGCACTGGAATCTTCGGGATAATCAAGATCAAGTACGGGTGTATTCTCAAATATACCGACCGAAACGGCCGCAACCTGACCATGTACAGGGTTTTTCTTGATTCTCCTGTTGGCCAGCATCCAGTTGCAGGCATCAACCAGGGCAACATAAGCGCCGGTAATAGAGGCCGTGCGTGTGCCCCCATCGGCTTGCAATACATCACAATCCAGCGTAATCGTGCTCTCACCCAGCGCTTCAAGATCGATCACGGCCCGCAAGGAACGGCCGATCATGCGTTGGATTTCCAGTGTGCGTCCACCCTGCTTGCCGGAAGATGCCTCCCTGCGCATGCGAGAGCCCGTGGAACGCGGTAACATGCCATATTCCGCCGTGACCCAGCCACGGCCGCTGTTGCGTAAAAATGCGGGTACACGGGACTCAACCGACGCCGTGCACAATACGCGTGTGTTGCCGCAGGCAATTAATACCGAGCCCTCGGCGTGACGGGTATAGTTTCTCTTAATGGAAACGGGGCGTAGCTCATCTGTTTGTCGACCACTGGGTCTCATGTTTCTGTTCCTGTTGTCAGTTTAAATATGATGGCCGCTATTTTAGTCTTGTGTACTTACCGTTAACATTGTGCCATTGCCCGCCACGTGGAAAAAGCAATGATTCGAAGCATGACCGGTTTTGCCCGGGTTGAACAACAATATGAATTTGGTCGTTTGAGCTGGGAAATGCGCTCGGTTAATCACCGTTACCTTGAATTCAGTTTGCGCCTACCCGAGGAGTTTCGATCCCTCGAGAGCGATATCAGGCAATGTCTCGGGCTATACCTCAGCCGTGGGAAAATTGATGCCAGCTTACGTTTTACCGAATCAAAGGGTTCCACCGGTAGCGGTCTGAGTCTCAATCGCGCACTGGCCAGTGAACTCCTCGGAGTACGTGCACGGCTGGCCGACATGGCGGGTGATGATCGGACGGCCAGACTTGACGGGCTGCTCACGTGGCCAGGTCTGATCGAAGAAAACCGGCCTGACCCGGCGCCGCTTAAGGTAGCTGCCATGGAATTGCTGCGCGAAGCCGCACAGGAATTGCAAAACGGACGCGGCCGGGAAGGTCAGAAAATGGATACCGCGGTGCGTGAGCGTCTGGCTGGCGTGGCCAGGCTGACCACACAAGTCAGGTTATGGTTACCGGATATACGCGCCGCGCTGAAACAACGCCTGCTGGACCGTGTCAAGGACCTGCAACTACCCCTTGAACCCGGTCGAATCGAACAGGAAGTTGTATTTCTTGCCCAGAAAATGGACGTCGACGAGGAACTGGACAGGCTGGATGCACACGTCAGCGAAGTTTACCGTGTACTTGAACTTGAAGAACCCATCGGCCGTCGCCTGGATTTCCTGATGCAGGAATTCAACCGGGAGTCAAATACACTCAGCTCCAAATCCATTGACAAGCGCACCACCAGGGCCGCGGTTGATTTGAAGGTGTTGATCGAGCAGATGCGTGAACAGATTCAGAATGTCGAATAAGCGGGAGACTGGCTGTCCTGCCAAGGCTCGCGGGCAACTGTTTATCATCGCCGCGCCATCGGGTGGTGGTAAAACCAGCCTGGTCAACGAGTTGCTCAGACACGACCCGCGGCTGGTATTATCGGTTTCGCACACCACACGTGAGCCCAGGCCGGGTGAACACGAAGGCCGGCAGTATCATTTTGTCTCCCCCGCCCTTTTCAGGGAAATGGTTGAGCGGGGTGAATTCCTGGAGCACGCACGGGTTTTTGATCATTTTTACGGTACCAACGAGAACGCAGTGGCACAGCAACTCGCCGAATGCCATGACGTGATCCTGGAAATCGACTGGCAAGGTGCGCGTCAGGTGCGTAAAAAATTCCCCGATTGCTGCTCCATCTTTATCCTGCCACCGACGCTGGAAACCCTGCGCAAAAGACTGGCAAAACGCGGACAGGATAGCGAGGCTGTCATTGTGCGTAGGATGCAAGATGCAAAAATGGAGATTTCACACTGGCAGGAATTCGATCATCTGGTGGTCAACGATGATTTCAGCGAGGCATTGAAAGAGTTGGACACCATCATCAACGACCAACGTCAGCAGCGTCCCTGCCTGACCAATCCTGAGTACCAACATCTGGCGCAACGGCTCGGAAGCAGTTAAAATGATCGGTTCTGCTCAGGACCTGGCAAGTGTTACAGGCCCTAACCCCTTATGAACAACAGGATAGAACATGGCACGTATTACCGTAGAAGACTGTCTCGAGAAAATTGACAACCGTTTTGAATTGGTGCTGACCGCAACCAAACGGGCCCGCCAGATCGTTAATGGCGCAGAACCACTGGTTGAGGAAGAAAACGACAAACCAACCGTGATCGCACTGCGCGAGATTGCTGAAGGTCTGATCAATACCGAAGGTGTAGATTTATTGCAAGCTGAGATCGAAGCCGCCGAGGTATTTAACATGCATGCTGAGGAGCAAGACCTCGAAACCTGACAAAATGTAATGCTGGCGACCCCGATGACCTTACCGGAGCCCGTGCTTGACCTCAGGGACGTGCTCAACACCTACCTGGAACCGGAAAAGGTCGCCATAATCCTCCGCGCTTTTGAAGTTGGTGCCAAAGCACACCTGGGTCAGACACGCAAAACCGGTGAGCCTTATATACTCCACCCTGTCGCAGTAGCACGTATCCTCGCCAATATGCGTATGGATTATGCCAGTGTTGCTGCCGCAATCCTGCATGACACCATCGAAGACACACCGCTTACCCGTGACGAAATTGAAAACCGCTTCGGCGAAGAAATTGCCGAACTCGTGGATGGTGTCACCAAGCTGGATAAAATGAAATTTCGTACCCGGCTTGAGGCAGACGCCGAGAGCTTCCGCAAATTGCTGTTGGCCATGTCACGGGATTTGAGGGTGATATTCATAAAGCTGGCTGATCGACTGCACAATATGCGTACACTGGTTTCAATGACAACCGCACCGCGACGCAGGATTGCACGCGAAACGCTTGATATATACGCACCCATTGCTGACCGCCTGGGTATGAACAGCATCAAGTTGGAATTGCAGGATCTGGGTTTTGCCAACCTGTACCCCTGGCGGCACCGCACCATCGCCGAACACATCAGAACGGTCACGGGTGACCGCAAAGCAATTATCGTTGATATCCACAAGGCACTGAAAAGGAAAATGAGCGAGGCCGGGATTCCCTGTGTTATCAAGGGACGCGAAAAAAGCCCGTACAGCATATACCGCAAAATGCATTCAAAGGATTTATCTTTTTCAGAAGTCATGGATGTCTATGCTTTTCGCATCATCACACACTCAGAACCGCAGTGTTACCAGGCACTCGGCACGGTCCACGGGCTTTACCCACCTAAACCCGGACGCTTTAAGGATTACATAGCACTACCAAAATCCAACGGTTACCAGTCCCTGCATACCATACTCAACAGCCCCTTCGACCTGCCCGTGGAAATACAGATCCGTACCCAGGAAATGGATCTCATGGCAGAGAAGGGTGCAGCGGCCCACTGGCAGTACAAAAGCGGTGAGACCAACACCAGTTCAGCCCAGGAGCGCGCCAGGGACTGGTTGATGCAATTGGTTGACATACAACGGCACAGCAGTGATTCAATGGAGTTCCTTGAAAGCGCCAAGTCAGATCTGTTCCCCAACCAGATATTCGTATTCACACCCAAAGGCAAGATCATCGACATGCGCCGCAGGGCAACCGCGCTGGATTTTGCCTACGCCATCCACACCGGAATTGGCAATCACACCGCACGGATACTGGTCGACAAGATTGAAGTACCGTTTTCAACCCCGCTGGCCAACGGGCAGACCATTGAAGTGCTGACTGACGATGCGGCCCATCCAATGCCGGAGTGGCTGGACTTTGTTACCACATCAAGAGCAAGGACGGCCATCAGGCAATTCATCAAGAGTCTCGAACAGGCTGACACTGTCGCGCTCGGTCTGCGTTTGCTGTACACCGCCCTCAATTCCCGTGGTTCAGACATCGATGCCATACCGGCAGAACGTATGAAAAAGTTCCTCAAAGACAATCAATTCGAACGCCAGGAAGACCTGTTCACGGCGCTCGCTATGGGTAACGTGCTGGCCGGAATCGTGGCGCTTAAACTGGTACCTGAAGTACGTACCGATACGTCGGTGGATGACGCTGAGTCGCTCGTTATCGCAGGTTCCGAGGGCAGTGCGGTGACATTTGCCGCGTGCTGCCACCCAGTCCCCGGGGACGCCATCATGGGCTATCTGTCCGCTGGCAAGGGCGTGGTGATACACCGTAGAAACTGTCGTAATGCACGTGAGCTTAACAAACAACAAGACCGCTGTATCGCCGTAAAATGGGCATCCATCCGACGGGGCATGTTCAAGGTGGCTTTGAAAATACTTGCCAAGAACGTACCTGGTGTGCTGGCCAATATTTCCGCCAGTATTGGAAATGTGGGCAGCAACATTGAAAGGGTTGAACAACCCGAGACCAACCCCGAAGCTGCCAACCTGTTGTTTACCATCAGCGTCGCCGACCGCGACCACATGGCGCGTGTGATGCGTCGTCTGAGGCGCAACCACAATGTGATCAGGGTCAGCCGTATCGGCACCTGACATTATCCGGCATCAATCATTGCAAGGAGCAGAGCATGAGCAAAGAGACATTTCACACCGACAACGCGCCACGCGCCATCGGTACTTATTCACAGGCTGTCAAGCATGGCGGGCTGATATTTGTATCCGGCCAGATTCCACTCATTCCTGACAGCATGGAAATGGTTAGCGGTGGTGTCGAGGAGCAGATCCAGCAAGTTTTCAAAAACCTCGAAGCCGTGTGCCGGGCCGCAGGCGGTACCTTGAACGGCATCGTAAAACTGACAGTCTACCTGGCCGACATGGCAGACTTTCCAAAGGTTAACGAAATCATGGATCAATATTTTTCAGCACCCTACCCGGCACGGGCAGCGGTCGGTGTCGCGGCACTGCCCAAGGGCGCAAAGGTAGAGGTGGACGCGATCCTCGCGACTTGAAAGTTGAATCTGCTAGACCTACACAGTGTTGGTCCGAAACTGGTCGAGAGAATCGCTGCACTGGGTATCGAACAGGTGGCCGACCTGTTATTTCACCTACCCATCCGTTATGAGGATCGCACCTGTATACATCCCATCGGTAGCTGTCAACCAGGACAACGTGTTTTAATCGAGGGACAGGTTGAACATGTAGCCATTAAACGCGCCCGCCGAACCATGTTGGTCGTGTCATTGGCGGACGGCACTGGCCGAATCACATTGCGTTTTTTTCATTTCCGTCCCTACCAGCAACAACAACTTTCCAGGGGAACACAACTGCGCTGTTTCGGTGAGGTCCACGCAGGTTTTCAGGGTCTGGAAATGGTCCACCCCAGCTACCAGAGACTCAGCGGACACCGACGTGAGGCACTGGCCGATCGACTGACACCCATTTACCCTTCAACTGAAGGCATCGGCCAGAGAAGCTGGATAAAAATGACCGACCAGGCGCTGGCCCTGATGTGCCATGGTGAACTGGAACTTGAGGAGCTTTTACCCGCCACCTTGCTCGAAACACTCGAGCTGCCTGCGCTGACCGAAGCGCTGGACACCATCCATCGTCCACCACCGGATGCCGACATCGCAGCGCTCATCGAACGCGACCATCCGGCACAAAAACGCCTTGCGATCGAAGAACTTCTGGCACATAACCTGAGCATGCAAAAACTACACCGCCAGCATCGTTCACAGCAGGCGCCTGCCATGACAAAGGCGGGTCACGTGGTGGATGAGTTCAAGCGTCTTTTACCGTTCAGACTGACCGCTGCACAACAACGGGTCATCGACGAAATCTACAACGACCTGGAACGACAACAACCCATGCTGCGCCTGATCCATGGAGACGTGGGTTCGGGTAAAACCGTCGTGGCGGCGCTGACCATGCTCAGAGCGGCAGAAAATGGCTACCAGACAGCAATCACCGCACCAACGGAATTGCTGGCCGAACAGCACTTACGCGTCTTTGGGCAATGGCTGGAACCACTGGGCATAAAACCCGTCTGGCTGAGCGGCAAGGTGACCGGTAGAAAACGTGAAAAGGCGCTGCATCGCATCAATACCGGTGCCGAGATTGTCATTGGCACACATGCGCTGATGCAGACCGGTGTCGAATTCAGCCGGTTGGGTCTGGTCATCGTGGATGAGCAACACCGTTTCGGTGTGCACCAACGGATGAACCTGCTGGAAAAAGGCAGCGACAACGGTCACCAGGCGCACCAGTTGATCATGACCGCCACACCCATACCGCGCACGTTGGCGATGACCGCCTACGCCGGTATGGAAGTATCGGTGATCGATGAATTGCCGCCTGGCAGAAAACCGGTCAAGACCGTGGTGATGTCCAACCAACGCAGGCCCGAGATCGTCCAGCGGGTCGCCAAAGCTTGCACTGATGGCCAACAGGCCTACTGGGTCTGTACACTCATTGAAGAATCAGACGCCATTGAAGCCAAGGCAGCGGCGGAGATCGCCCAGGACCTGCGTGAAGCCCTGAAACCCCTCAACGTTGGTCTGATCCATGGCCGTATGAAACCTGCAGAAAAGCAACAGGTCATGGATTCCTTCAAGCGTGGTGAAACCGACCTGTTGGTCGCCACCACCGTGATCGAGGTCGGCGTCGATGTCCCCAATGCCTCGCTGATGATTATCGAAAATTCGGAAAGACTGGGTCTGGCGCAACTACACCAACTGCGTGGCCGTGTCGGGCGCGGCAGCCAACAAGCCAGCTGCGTGTTGCTGTACAACCCGCCACCTGGCGAGATGGCGCGGCAACGTCTGGAAATCATGCGCGCAACGACCGATGGGTTCCGTATTGCCGAAAAAGATCTCGAGTTACGCGGCCCCGGCGAAGTACTGGGAACACGCCAGACGGGTATGTTGCAGTTCAGGGTGGCTGACCTGGCCCGGGATGCGGACCTGTTACAAAGGGTCCCGGCGATCGCAGGCACACTATTGGGACAACACCCGGCACAGGCCGACAAGCTGATCCGTCGCTGGCTCGGTAACACATCCCGTTTTGCAGGCGTTTAATCCAGTTGCTCCAGGAGCTGGATAACTGCGACCCTGGACTGTTTGATTGCATCGGTCAGTGTCTCTTCTGCTGTTTTTGCAGCCGCCGAATGCCTTCCATCGGATCCGAGCTCTGCCAGTGAATTGACCTGCTCGTTCCAGTGCATGAACAGGTTTTTGCCCGCTGCGGGAGCCGGCGGCGGCATCAGGTACATCAGGTCACGCGCCATGGATGCACTGCCGTAGCCGCGCAGACGCAATTCACCTTCGCGTTGTTGTGCCTGCTCAAAGGGAAAATAGTAATAACGATAATCCACCACTTCCTGTAGTTCACCGAGGTTTTCAAGTACCCGGAAAGCCGCCTGGCGGACATTGCGCTGGGCCTCCGTAGTTTGATTGCGCCAGGTGTTGTAACTGAGCGCGATGACCGCCGTCATCAGGCTGATGATGGCCACCGAATTTGCGCGGATTTGCTGGAGTATTGTTTGCATAAACCCTTTTTACCGGTGGAATACGCGGGTCAACGCTGGGCGATCACCATGGACTCCACTTCAGACCGTGCTTTTTGAAGATCGCTTTCAATCTGCTGCCTGAGTGAAATAAACCGGGGCTCCGAATGCAGTAACCCAAGACGCATGTCCACACCGAGCAGCCAGGCGTCCCTGAACCCGCGGTCATAGGCTGTCTGCAAACTGTCGAGTGCAGCGTTGCTGTCACCCCGTAGCGCATATATGGTCGATTGAGTGTAATGAATATAGGCGTTATCAGCGCCGTTGATGCGGGCACGGTGCAGGGAACGTTCAGTACTTGCCAACCGTTGCTCGGCAATATCCAGGTGACCTGCCTCGCGTTGCAGCAGGGCAGATAAGGTCAGGATAAGTATCTGGTTAGCGTCCCAGGACTGGCTGGAATCATCATCCACCGCCCGCTCGATAAGTGGCCTCGCCGAGTCCGTATCGCCGGCAATAAGCTTGATCAGACCTTTCTGGAAAAAATAATATTGCTGTAATAATACGGGCAGTTCTTCCACCTGTCCGCCCACCTGTTCGTCCACCAGCCGTTCGGCCTCTTCCAGTCGCTTTTGCTGTATCAGCAGGAAAACATAGCTCATTCTCAGTTTCATGTTATCGCCGGCCAGCGCCAAGCCCTGCTGCAGCAGGTCTTCTGCCTCACCGGGTACACCAATTTTTTGCCAGGCATTGGCAAGGCTCAGGATAACGACCGGGCTGTCCGGTTCCAGTTCAAAGGACTGTTTCGCGTAACGCCAGGCACTGACAAGATCACCATTCTCCATGCCAAAATCGGCCATGGTCCTCAACAAGGTGGGCGAATCCGGACGCACGGAAGCCAACTCCAGCAAAAGGTCCTTACCCGCCTTATAATCACCCCGTTGCGCAAGGTTGCCGGCAAAATTGATGGCCAGTAGTTCATTCAATGGATCGATTATCATGGCTTTTTGCAAGACCTGGTACTGTTCGGGTAACCTGCCTGTCTCACCCAATAACCCGGCCAGCCATAAATACGCCGGAACATAATTTTCATCCAGGCTCAGGGCTTGCCGCAAGGCTGACTCGGCGGCGTCCTTTTGACCGATTTGCCAACGTGTAAGCCCGAGTGCGGCGAACGCCTCCGCTGACCCGGGATCGATTTTCAGTGCTTCATCAATCCGTGGCATGGCGTGCTCGGTGGCCTGCATGTTGGTCAGGTTGCCGTATAACGATAACAGCATCCACGAATCCGCCATGGCGGCATAGGCGGGGGCAAACGCGGGATCGTGTTCAATCGCCTGGGCAAATAGTGTAATGGCCTTTTGCAATTCTTCTGGCGAACGGCGCCACCAGTGCAGACGGCCGGTCCTGTATGCCTCGAATGCCGTCAGGTCCTGTGTCCGGGAAGCCTGTTTGTGCTGTAAGCCGGTGAACGAATCAACCAGCGCGCTGGCAATGGCGCTGGCCACCTCATCCTGGATGGCGAAAACGTCTGTCAGTTCGCGGTCATAAGATTTTGACCAGATGTGATAGCCATCGGCAACGTTGATCAACTGGGCGGTCATACGGATACGGGTACCGGCCTTGCGTACACTGCCTTCAAGCACAGTGCTGACATTGAGCAGGCGACCAATTTCCCGGATGTCCTTGTCAGCCCCATGGAACACAAACGAGGACGTGCGTGCGGCCACATGCAGTCCCTTGACCTGAGCCAGAACATTGAGAATCTCTTCGGTAATTCCATCGGAGAAATAACCCTGGCTGCTATCCTCGGACAGATCGGCAAACGGCAGAACAGCGATGGAGTTTTCCGGCGCAACAAATTCACGCTCCCGGGTGATTGTGTCCGCAGCGGAACCGTTTCCACCGGTCATGAACACATTGGAATAGTAACCGTAAAAGCCATAGCCCAGACCCGCGGTCCCCAGCATCGCCAGGGCAAACAATATGGCCTGCTGTGATTGTTTCAAAAGACCGGCTGTGGTCGTTTTCCGGACACCACCCGGTGTAATCTCAAACTGCCACGCCAGTATGAAAACCACGGGAAACCCCAGTATCAGGATGATTACCATCAGCGTAGGCAACCAGTCCGGTAGCCGCAGGGGCTCAACTGCGGCATCCATCAACTGCAATACGACGAAAACCGCAACCGCGTACGCACCTACCGTACGCAAAACTTTACGCCGGTTGAGTTCGGTCAGTACCGCCGACAAGAACGATGTTTTTTGCTTTCCTTCCCTCACCAAATACCAATTCTAATGTTGAGATTGTCGTTTGAGCTTTATCAGACCAGAAATGTCGTTGTCACCATCACCCACCTCTACCAGCTTATGATAATCTGCCACCGCAGCATCGACCGTCGTTACAGGTATATCCAATTCTCGTGCCAGCTCCTGGCAGATTTTCAGATCCTTGAGCAACAGGGATAATTTGAAACCGACATCAAACTGATTATCCAGCATGGTGTTTCCACGGTGTTCAAGAAACCAGCTGCCGGCGGCGCCCGCACCCACTACAGCTAATAGACGCTGGGTAGGCAACTTTAGTTTCTCCGCCAGTGCCAGGGCCTCGCAAACGGCCTCGGCAATACCAGCGACCATGACCTGATTGACCGCCTTGGTGGCCTGACCTGTTCCGACCGGACCCATGTGGGTTACCGTCGCTGAAAAAGACTCCAGGACTGGCATCAATCGCGATATATTGGCGAAATCACCACCCGCCATGACCGACAGCGTTCCGTTTTTTGCGCCCTCTACACCACCAGAGACCGGTGCATCAACAAATCCACAACCGGCCCGGGCAAGTTCATCGGCCACCCGCCGGGCGGTGGCCGGATTGACGGTCGAGGTATCCACCATCACACTGCCGGACTGGATGGCGGGCAACAATTGATCCACCACAGCCAAAAGGTCCGGGTCTGCGGACACGCAACTCAGAATGACATTACAACTGTTTGCCAGATGCACCGGGTCTGTGGCCGTTGTTACACCGGTTTGCCGGGAAAATTCTTCGGCGCGCGCCGCAGTCCGGTTCCAGACACACTCGAGCAGACCGGCCTGCGCCAGGTGGTGCGCCATGGCCGCACCCATCGCACCAAGACCAATGACGCCGACCCGCATTGGGCTATCCATGTCGTTTACAGGGCATCGTCGCCCTCCTCGCCGGTGCGTATCCTGATCGCGGTTTCCAGTGGCTGTACAAAAATCTTGCCATCACCGATCCGGCCGGACGCCGCCGAGTTGACGATCGCTTCGATGACAGCCTCGGTGCGTGCATCGGGTACCGCGATCTCAAGGCGTAGTTTGGGAAGAAAATCAACCACGTATTCCGCCCCACGATAGAGCTCGGTATGACCTTTTTGACGCCCGAAACCGCGCACTTCGGTGACGGTCATGCCAGCTACACCGACCTCCGCGAGTGCATCACGTACGTCATCCAGCTTGAACGGCTTGATGATTGCAATGATCATTTTCATGTTGTGTTGTCCTGCTTGATTTTGTATGGATCCCTGCCACCCTGGTTGTGCGTAGGGAAACAGGATCCCTGGGCATTATAACCGGCCTTTGAGTGGGGCAGGCATGCTTCGATCATTCAGATAACTGCGAATGTGTGACCGGTCTTTTGAAGAAAATATCTGTGCAATTACCATAAACCCGACAGGACGAGCGAAATGAAAGGTAAATCACCTACAGACATTGCAGGATTTGGCTGATGTCAACAACCTGGCCATCCGTCAGAATCAACCCTGGAGCAGGCCGCTTGAAAGGGGACTATTGTGGGATTCGGTTTGGCGTTGGTTTTCAGTCGTGGCTGTGTCGGGGTCGAGGCGCCGTTGATCACGATCGAGGTACACATTTCCGGCGGTTTGCCGGTGCTGTCGATGGTGGGCTTGCCCGAAACTGCGGTCAGGGAGTCCAAGGACCGGGTCCGTGCAGCCCTCCTCAATGCCAGGTTCGATTATCCGCAATACCGTATCACCGTGGCGCTGGCCCCGGCCGAGTTGCCCAAGGAAGGTGGTGGTTTCGACCTGCCGATCGCGCTGGGTATACTGGCTGCCTCCGGGCAGTTGCCCAATGGTCTTTTGGGTGACTGTGAATTTCTCGGTGAGCTGTCCCTCAATGGTCAACTGCGCCCGGTCCGTGGTGTGCTGCCGGCAGCCATCCGTTCGCGTGACAGTAACCGGGTGCTCATCGTTCCAGCAGATAACGCAGCCGAGGCGGCACTGGTCAGGGGTGGACGTCAATATTGCGGTGATTCTCTGCTACAAATCGCTGCCTGGCTTAGAGGCCAGACACAACTGAGTGTATGCGAAGCCCACTCGCCAGACCAACTACCCGTGCAACCAGACCTCTGTGATGTCATCGGCCTGCCCGCGGCGAAGCGTGCCCTGGAGGTTGCAGCCGCCGGTAGTCACAACCTGCTTATGGCTGGCCCGCCCGGTACCGGCAAAACTCTGCTGGCCTCACGATTACCCGGTATTTTGCCCCCCATGTCCGAGTCAGAATCACTCGAAACCGCCGCGCTGGCCTCGGTTAGCCAGGCGGGTTTTGATTACCGTCAATGGGGTGTGCGACCATTTCGCACACCACACCACTCCTGCAGCAACGTCGCCTTGGCGGGTGGTGGCTCGCGTCCAAGACCCGGTGAAGTATCACTGGCCCATAATGGTGTTCTGTTCCTCGATGAATTGCCCGAGTTTGGCCGGCACGCACTGGAAGTGCTGCGCGAACCGATAGAATCGGGCCGCATCGTGATTTCAAGAGCCGCCAGGCAGGCAACCTTTCCTGCCCGTTTCTTGTTGATCACCGCAATGAACCCCTGCCCCTGTGGAATGGCGGGGGATGAGAGTGGTCGTTGTGGTTGCAGCGCGGAACAGATCCAGCGCTACCGCAGCCGCATATCCGGCCCCCTGCTGGACCGGATCGACATCCAGGTGGAAGTCCTGCGGCCCGACAAATCCATACTCAGCCAACCGACGCATGACATCGAGTCATCGGCAACCGTGCGTGCGCGGGTTATCGCAGCAAGAGACGTGCAGCTTGCGCGTGCCGGCAAGGCCAACGCCCTGCTCGATAATGGTGAGATGGAGCAGTTCTGTCGTATTGAAAGTGCAGCCCTGGGACTACTCGAAGACGCAACCGAACAGCTGTTCCTGTCACCGCGCGCCTGTCATCGGATACTCAAAGTTGCACGTACGATTGCAGACCTGGACCAGACGGACGATATACACAACGGGCATATTGCCGAGGCCATTGCCTTCAGACGCCTGAATACTGGTTAGACATAATGATTTGACCTGCCCAACCTCAAGCCGCGTGGATTAAGCTGGTGAACTGCCTGGCCGTGTCCTGACCCAACGTGCCTGATAAAGAAAATGAATTGAATCAATCTACTGACAGGTCAAAACATATCAGCCCCAATATTTCATGAGCACCTCTGATCCGACCAGATTTAGTCATTGTTTCCTGTTTTTGTTGTTGCGGTAGCCGACCCGAAAATATTTTGGGCGTTTGAGGACTTTTTTCCTGGTTTTTGGGTACCGACGCCAGCCGCAGCGTGCCAACATAAGCATTGGCCAGTTTCGTACCCTGCAAGCGGCTACAATGGCTTCGTCGTATAAGATTTGCTTGTCTAAAGGTATAGAGCACAATGGATGAAGATACACCTGATATCAGCCTGGAATCGTGGCTCGTCTCGGCTGGTCGCGACACCGCGCCCGGTGCACCGCTCAACGTACCGCCGGTTCCCGCGTCAAACTTCATTATCGGCAATGGGTACGAGTACTCCCGTGATGATGGCACACCGACATGGGAAGCGCTTGAAGAAGTCGTCGGCGGGCTTGAGTCTGGCAAGGCCTTGGTGTTTGCATCCGGCATGGCCGCCATCGCCTCTGTGTTCGATCAGCTTGCAACCGGCGCCGTTGTAGTTCTGCCAGATGACTGCTATCAGGGCGTTGCAAGTCTGGCGGCAGCAGGCGCTGACAAAAAGCGCTGGTCTTTGCAGCGTGTACCCGTTGATGATACGGCCGGCTGGATTCGCGCCTGCGGCGTCGCTGACCTGATTTGGCTGGAATCACCCTCGAACCCCTTGCTCACCGTGTCAGATCTTGAGGCAATCTGCGCAGCACCGCGTAAGCAAGGGACGATCGTGGCCGTGGACAATACGTTTGCTACACCGCTGAATCAGCAACCGCTTGCCTTCGGCGCGACGGTGTCCTTGCAATCAGCTACGAAGTTTATTGGCGGCCACTCCGATTTGCTGGCAGGAGTCGCCACGACGAAGGACGATGCACTATGGCATGCTCTGAGGAAATCCCGAAAGCTGACCGGGGCCACACCAGGAACACTGGAGACGTTCCTTGCGGTTCGCGGTGCCAGGACCCTTGCGCTTCGCCTGGAACGTGCTCAGCAGACAGCCATGTTACTCGCGAAGCAGCTTGAAACGCACCCGATGGTTACTCGCGTTCGATATCCGGGCCTGACCTCGCACCCGACGCATACCGTCGCCAAGCGTGTACTCAAGGGGTTCGGAAGTATCATCTCGTTTGATGTGACTGGGGGAGCAGAGGCCGCCGATGCTGTTTGCAAACGCATCCGACTCATCCGCCACGCCACCAGTCTCGGTGCTGTGGAATCAACGATGGAACGAAGGGCCGCTATTCCAGGACAGCACCACATTCCACCCTCGCTCCTGCGAATCAGCGTTGGTATCGAGAATGCGAATGATCTCTGGGCTGATCTCGACTCAGCGATGCGGTCTGTTGCACCGTGAGCATAAAAAAGCACGGGGTCTCCTTCGTAGAGGCTCGCACCATTCGTTCGAGCCGATGCTGGAAAGCTTTGTGGCGCTTCGCGGTGAGTTTCTAGAGCACGTGGATTGCCTGCTGTCCGGCGCCATCATCCAGGATACTGGTGAGATATGCAGGTTAGTATTACCATTTAATACAGAAAAAACCGGAGCTTGATAAGTACACGTGCATCACAATTTCTCCTTTCAGCAGAAGACGGCACCCATGGCGGTGAAATGCAGTGACTCAATTACGACATCGCCGGTAACCTGATTAGTTTTTACGGTGGGCTTTGAAAAAATCCCACATGACATCATTTGCTGAAATGTGTCTGCTGGGTGCATCGGCAAAACCCCATCCCTTTTTCCCTCCCGGCCAGGCATGTCCCTGGTCGAAAATCAGATACTGCACCACCTCCGAACCACGGCATCCCTGCTTGAAAGTGAGCGTCATATATTTTTTTCTCTTACTAAACCTTTTTTCCGCCTTGCCATTACAGCCATTGGCCTGCGTCCAGAACCTATGCATCGTTCGCGCCGGTGTGACAAAGACCGGGGTTTTGCTAATGAATTTCTTCTGTATCCCACCTTCATACGGAACGTGCATGTCTTTCTTCCCGTTAAAAGCAATCACGGCGACAGGAAAAGCGGGCGATGGAGGCATGAGATAATCCCCATTTGCCTCCTGTTTCCCTCCTACGGAGCCCACAACAGGAGCTATGGCGGCAATTTTTTCCGACAGCCTGGCCGCAAGCAGGTGGCAGAGCATGGCACCATTTGAAATACCGGTGGCATAGATTCTGTCTGGTTTGATGAGTAGTCCGTTTTCCAGCCGGTTGATGAGTTTCCGGACAAAGCCGACATCATCGACATGGTTTTTCAGGGCGTAGCCAAATCCAAATCTGACATTCCAGGTTAAAAGTTTCTTTTTTAAAACCCCGTTGCCATTCGGCGCAACCAGTATAAAACCTTCCCGGTCCGCTTTTTTGGCCAACCCGGTGCTGCCAAGAAACTGGCTGGCATTACCGGCACCACCGTGAAAGGCCAGGACCAGAGGGAGTGGGGCCCTGCCATTATACTGCGGGGGAATATGAAGAATATAGCTTCGCTTGGCCCCTGCGTAGTGCATTTCAAGATCATATTGCCCTGGCTGAGCAGGCAAGCTGACCACGGCCTTGCAAGGCATGGCGGGCGTGAGTGCCGTGAAGCCTAATAGCACACCTATCCAAATGATGCCGGAATAACGACTTTTACACCTGATTGGCGACACGATATTCATGGCTTGCCTCCCGTTACGATAAGCCCAGCTTGGTATATCAATGGGGTCACCCATTAGCCGCCTCCAGTCAAGTGGCACAAAGCAACCCTGGTGTCAGCCAACATTTTATACTAATGGTAGTAAACTGATTGCGCACCTGGGTTTTCAGTCTTGGTGCTGACAATTCCTGTTTCAGGGCATAACTGCCCTCAACCTCCTCCGCAAACCCGGTAACACCGTGCCGGTTGCCAGCGGCGATATTCGTAATCATCTTCATCATGGCAAAATGATTAAAATGGAGCCTGGCAAATTGGAGTCAGCTACTATCTAGACTGTAAATTGATAATGAAAATTGATAATGAGGAGAGTTCCTATGATTAATGGGGGTTGTGACTGCGGTAAGGTACGTTACCAGGTGCAGGGGAAAATTGAAGAACTTTGCCACTGCCATTGCTCTATATGTCGACGAATTCACGGCGCCGCATTTGTAACGTGGGGTGGTGTCGCACGTGAAGCATTCAGCTTTGTATCAGGCGAGCAGGATCTCGGTCGCTACGCTTATTCAGAGCGTTCGGACAGCTTTTTTTGTACTACGTGTAGCTCAACAATACTGGTTGACTTCAAGACGGAACCACACAGGCTTTACATAACACTCGGCACGGTCAATGGCGATGTCGACTGCCCTGACGGCTATCACCAATTCGTCGGATCGAAAGCTCCCTGGTATGAAATCACCGACAAGCTGCCGCAACACAATGGCTGGATGGATGACACAGACTATATCATTCGCTAAGGGCTGACTCGTTGCCAGCGTCTTTTATTTGTTTGAATTGCCAATCAGCGTTTCAGGCTCTTGCGCAAGCGCTCCATGGCCTGCAACTGGGCAACCGCCTCGGCCAGCTTGGCCTGGGCTTCGGCGATTTCCATGTCGCCGGTGCGGTCGGCCAGTTCGCGCTCGGCTTCAGCCTTGGCGGCCTGGGCCGCGGCCTCGTCGAGGTCTTCACCGCGCAGGGCGGTGTCCGCCAGGACCGTGACCATGTGTGGTTGCACCTCCAGTATGCCGCCGGATACGAAGTAGAACAGTTCTTCACCGGTGGGATCCTGCACCCGGACGGGGCCGGGTTTAAGCTGGGTGATCAGCGGCGCGTGACGGGGGCTGATGCCCAGTTCACCGGCCACACCGGTCGCGAATACCATGGCGGCTTCACCCGAGTGAATTTCCTCGTGGGCGCTAACGATGTCGCAACGTATGGTCTTGGTCATATCAAAATCCTGAGCTTCGTAATCCTGAGGGCAACGCAGTCAGCGGTGAAACAGAC
>CAZYVH010000017.1:35815-42173 GCA_964650905.1 uncultured Wenzhouxiangellaceae bacterium
TGAGCTTCGTAATCCTGAGGGCAACGCAGTCAGCGGTGAAACAGACATCTCTAAGCGGCCTCTTTTTTACTGGCCATCGCAGCACCCTTGGCAACTGCTTCTTCAATACCGCCAACCATGTAAAACGCCTGCTCGGGCAGGTGGTCGTAGTCGCCATCAATGATACCCTTGAAGGCACGGATGGTGTCTTTCAGCGTCACGTATTTACCCGCTGAGCCGGTAAAGGTTTCGGCCACGAAGAATGGCTGAGATAAAAAGCGCTGCACTTTACGGGCACGCGAAACAACCTGTTTGTCTTCTTCGGACAGTTCATCCATACCGAGGATGGCGATGATATCCTTGAGTTCCTTGTAGCGCTGCAACACGCCCTGAACGGAGCGGGCCACGTCATAGTGCTCCTGGCCAATCAGGTTGGGGTCCAGCAGACGTGAGGTGGAATCGAGTGGGTCAACGGCCGGGTAAATACCCTGCTCGGCGACATTACGGCTCAGCACCAGGGTTGCATCAAGATGCGCAAAGGTGGTGGCCGGCGACGGATCGGTCAGGTCATCCGCAGGCACATACACAGCCTGGAATGAGGTGATTGAACCGGTCTTGGTGGTCGTGATGCGTTCCTGCAACAGACCCATTTCAAGCGCCAGTGTCGGTTGGTAACCCACCGCTGAAGGCATGCGGCCCAGCAGTGCGGACACTTCCGTTCCGGCCAGCGTGTAACGATAAATATTGTCGATGAACATCAATACGTCTTTGCCCTGGTCGCGAAATTCTTCAGCCATGGTCAGACCGGTCAGGGCAACCCGCAAACGGTTACCCGGCGGCTCGTTCATCTGGCCGTAAACCAGCGACACCTTGCTGAGTACATCGGCGTCTTTCATTTCGTGATAGAAGTCATTGCCCTCGCGGGTGCGTTCACCTACACCGGCGAACACCGAAAAACCCGAGTGCTCGATCGCAATGTTACGGATCAGTTCCATCAGCGTAACCGTTTTACCCACACCGGCACCACCAAACAGACCGACCTTACCACCCTTGGCGATCGGCATGATCAGGTCAATTACCTTGATGCCGGTTTCCAGCACGTCATTGCCGCCGGCCTGTTCTTCATACGAAGGCGGCTTGCGGTGAATGGGCATACGCTTTTCTTCCCCGATGGGGCCTTGCTCATCGATTGGACGCCCGAGAACGTCCATGACGCGACCCAGGGTTTTCTCACCCACCGGAACGCTGATGGCGGCACCGGTGTTGGATACCGGCAAGCCACGTTTCAAGCCATCGGTTGAACCCAGCGCGATACAACGCACCACACCATCACCAAGCTGTTGCTCGACTTCCAGCACGATATCGGTTCCGTCGACATTACAGGCGTTGAAAACTTTGGGCATCGCCTCACGCGAAAACTCCACGTCTACGACGGCTCCGATAACCTGAACAATTGATCCAGTACTCATTGATTAGCTCCTAATATGCCAGTGGCCTGCCCTAAACGGCAGCGGCTCCGCCGACGATTTCTGAAATTTCCTGCGTAATCGCTGCCTGTCGGGCCTTGTTGTAAACCAGGTTCAGTTCGTCGATCAGATCACTTGCATTGTCCGTCGCACTCTTCATTGCAATCATGCGGGCAGCGTGTTCGGATGCAAGGTTTTCCAACACACCCTGGTAGACCAGGGCTTCGATATAGCGAACCATGACGCCATTGAGAAGGGTTTCGGCATCCGGTTCATAGATGTAGTCCCAGATATCCCTGATTTCTTCATCATCGGTCGGAGGCAAAGGCAACAACTGCTCAATGACCGGCTTTTGCACCATCGTGTTGATAAAGTCGTTATACACCAGGTAGACACTGTCAACCTGCTGCTCACGGTATGCTTCCAGCATGGTCTTGATGGTGCCGATCAGGTCTTCGATCTGGGGGGTTTCACCCAAACCACTGGCCACCGCAGCGACTTCAACTTTGATATTCCTGAAATGGGCAATGGCTTTTTTACCGAGTGCGACCAGGCTGATGTCCACACCCTTTTTTTGGTAGCTGCGCATATCCGCCAGCACTTTCTTGAACAGGTTGTTGTTCAGGCCTCCGCACAGACCACGGTCGCTTGAGATCACGATGTAACCAACCTTCTTCATATCCGGGTGCTTGATGGTGAACGGATGGCGGTACTCAGGGTTGGCCTTGCCGAGATGGCCGATAACACGGTGCATCATGCGAGCATAAGGCCGGCTCTCTTTCATCAAATCCTGCGATTTGCGAATTTTGCTGGCCGAGACCATCTCCAGCGCGGAAGTCACCTTTTTGGTGTTCTCCACGCTGCGGATCTTGCTGACAATCTCTCTTCCGCCTGCCATATCAGATTACTCCGTCAGGTTATCCCGTTTTACCAGCTGCCCGTGGCTTTGAATTCATCACAGCCGGCTTTCAGCTGGCCCTGGACCTCATCGTCCCAGCCGCCTGTGTTAAGGGTTTCCATCATGTCGGACTGTGAGTTATTCATGTAGTCCAGCAAGGCCGTTTCGAATGCACCTATCTTCTGCATCTCGACGTCATCCATGAGACCGCTGTCAACGGCGTACAGGGACACCGCCATCTCGGCAACGGTCATCGGGCTGTACTGAGGCTGCTTCATCAGCTCGGTAACACGCTGGCCTCGTTCCAGCTGGGCGCGGGTCGCGTCATCCAGGTCGGAGGCAAACTGTGCAAAAGCCGCCAGCTCACGATACTGCGCCAGTGCCAGGCGCACGCCACCACCGAGCTTCTTGATTACCTTGGTCTGTGCCGCGCCCCCGACACGCGATACCGAAAGACCGGCGTGGACCGCCGGGCGGATACCACCGTTGAACAGGTCGGTTTCGAGGAAGATTTGGCCATCGGTAATGGAGATCACATTGGTCGGCACAAACGCCGATACGTCACCTGCCTGGGTTTCGATGATCGGCAGCGCTGTCAACGAACCCGTTTTACCTTTGACCGCACCATCGGTAAATTTTTCAACGTATTCCTCGTTGACCCGCGCCGCACGTTCGAGCAGGCGCGAATGCAGATAGAAAACATCGCCCGGATAGGCTTCACGGCCCGGCGGACGACGCAATAGCAGGGACACCTGGCGGTAGGCCCAGGCCTGCTTGGTCAGATCGTCATAAATAATCAGCGCGTCTTCACCCCGGTCGCGGAAGTATTCACCCATGGTGCAACCGGCGTACGGTGCCATGTACTGCATGGCAGCGGAATCGGACGCGGATGCATTCACGACGATGGTGTGCTCCATGGCACCGTGTTCTTCCAGTGTTTTAACCACGTTGGCAACCGTCGACTGCTTCTGGCCGATGGCTACATAGATACACTTAATGCCGGAACGGACCTGATTGATGATGGTGTCGATAGCGATCGCTGACTTGCCGATCTGGCGGTCACC
Organism: uncultured Wenzhouxiangellaceae bacterium; assembly: GCA_964650905.1. Taxonomy (GTDB): domain Bacteria; phylum Pseudomonadota; class Gammaproteobacteria; order Xanthomonadales; family SZUA-36; genus SZUA-36. The sequence continues at coordinate 39,223 of CAZYVH010000017.1, forward strand.
GATGATCAGTTCGCGCTGACCGCGACCGATCGGCACCATGGCGTCAATGGACTTCAGACCGGTCTGCACCGGTTGCTCAACTGACTTGCGCCAGATTACACCCGGCGCCACTTTTTCGATCGGGGCGAAACCGTCATTGTCAACCGGTCCCTGGCCATCGATCGGCTCACCGAGGGCGTTGACAACCCGACCCAGCAAACCGGGACCATGGGGAACTTCGAGAATACGCCCTGTACATTTGACCGTGTCACCTTCAGTGATATGTTCATAATCACCGAGGATTACCGTGCCAACCGAATCGCGCTCGAGGTTCAGCGCGAGCCCATAGGTGTTGCCCGGGAACTCGATCATTTCACCCTGCATGGCGTCTTCGAGGCCATGGATCCGGGCAATGCCGTCAGATACACTAACCACGGTGCCTTCGTTGCGGGTTTCGGCGGCAATGTTCAGCGCCTCTACGCGCTGTTTGATCAGCTCCGAGATCTCAGATGGATTCAATGTAGTCTGCATTGTATTTTTCCTGTCAGACCGCCCGGTTATCGGGCAATCGGTATTCTTTCAATTAACTTAATGAAACTTCCAGTCGGTTCAATCGGCCTATTAATGAGCCGTCGATAACCTGGTCGCCCGCATAAATGATGGCTCCGCCCAAAACTTCGGGATCGACATCGTTACTCAGGGTTATGTCACGATCAAAACGTCTGGCCAGTGCTGTTTTCAAGCGCTCGATTTGCGATTCCTGCAAAGACACCGCAGAAACCACGCGCACCTTCAAATGTTTTTCAGAGTCCGCACGTAGCTGCTGGTACAACCGGGATATCTCATTACACAAGGTTAAGCGGTCGTTCGCCGCCAGCACACCCAGGTAACCCTGAAAACGGTGATCAATATCACCCCCGATGGCCTCCGCAATAATCTCGACCGCCTGGGCGGCATCGGCGTGCGGGCCTTGCAGCCAGGCAGCCATGTTTTCATCACCGGTAATCGTTGCGGCCGCTGACAGCAGGTCATCCCACAGAGCAAGCTTGGCGTCGTTACGGGCCAGTTCAAATGCCGCCTTCGCATAGGGTCGCGCCAGTGTCGTCAGGCTGCTCATGTTCAGATGTCGGCGATCAGCTTGTCGAGCAGTTCACGATGCGTATCTTCGTCCACTTCCCTTTCAAGGATTTGACGCGCACCCAGAACCACCAGGTGTGCCACGCTGGCACGCAGTTCCTCACGCGCCTGGTTGGCTGACTGCGTGATCTCGGCCTCACCGGCCACGACCTGCTTCTGACGTTCACCAACAGCGTCTTCTTTAGCCTGGTCAAGAATCTGGCCGTGGCGCTGGTTGGCCTGTTCGACAATTTCGCCTGCTTTGTCACGTGCAGCCTTGATTTGCTTTTCAACTTCCTGCTTGGCATCTGCCAACGCTTGTTCTGCACGATCAGATGCGGCCAGACCATCAGCAATTCTGGCACGTCGGTCATCCAGGGCCTTTAACACCGGTGGCCAGATAAACTTCATACAAAACCAGACGAATACCATCATGGCGATCGACTGCAGGATCAGGGTGGCATTCATGTTCATGCCGTTACCTCGTCTCTTATTTGTCTGCAAGGAACCTTGATAAGTAAGGCCGCCAATTATCCGCCAACAGCGTTTTGCAACTGGCCGATGAACGGGTTTGCAAACGTGAAGAACAACGCAATACCCACACCGATCATGGCCACGGCATCCAACAGGCCAATGGCCAGGAAGAATTTAGTTTGCAACATCGGTGCCAGTTCAGGCTGACGGGCGGAACCTTCCAGCAGACGACCACCGAGAATACCAACACCAATACCAACACCCAGTGCACCGAGTCCAATCAAAAGGGCCACCGACAGTGCGGTCATACCAATAACAGTTTCCATTACATAACTCCCGTTTCAGAGACAGATCGTCAAAAACACATTAAAAAAACACAAGTAAATCAGTGATGCTCCTTCGCCATGCTCAGGTAGACAATGGTCAGCATCATAAAAATAAAGGCCTGCAGCGTTATAACCAGTATGTGGAACACGGCCCAACCAAAGTGCATCAACTGGCCACCGAGAAAGGCCAGTCCGCCGACCAGCAGCATTTCTGCAAATACCAGCCAAAGGGTCTTCTTGTTATCCAGCCTGCCTTTCAGATTGAGCCACAGAGTGATGAACACCGTGGCGCTGGTGGTGGCCCAGAACCAGGCGGGTATGTGTTCGCCAAACACGCCTGACAGACCGGCGCCCACCAGTCCGGAGCCCGCGGTGAATATCAGTGCGATCAGGATAAAAATCAGTTCACCGGCGTACATATTGCCGAATAACCGCAGACCCAGTGATACCGGCTTGGCCAGCAGGGACACGGTCTCCAGCACCAGGTTGAAGGCCATGACAAACGGCCAAACGACCCTCGGCATACCCAGTTCTTTCGGATTGAGCGGATTCATAATCAGCTCACCCAGGAACCCGCTCACACCTTTGTAACGTATGCTGTAAATGATGATCAGAAAAAACACGGTAAACGACATACCCAAGGTGGCGTTAACGTCTGCTGACGGCACGACCCGTTGGTGTGAAACCCCCATGTCTCCCGCCAGCGTGGGTAACCAGTCTACCGGGATCAAATCCATCAGGTTCATGAAAAAGACCCAGACAAACAAGGTCAACGCCAGCGGCGCGATCAGACGGCTGGTGCCATGAAAGGTGTCCTTGACGCTGCCATCGACAAACTCGATGATGGATTCAATCATTGCCTGGAAACGCGAGGGTACGCCGGAATTGGCTTTTTTGGCCACGTTGTGGAACATGTAGAAGAAGACCACGCCCAGTATCAGGGACCACACAAGCGTATCCACGTGAAACGCCCAGAAACCCATGGCTGTGGCGTCCGCGGCGTTGTGTGCGATACCCCAACTGCCATCGGCGTGCTGTCCGAACGTCAGGTTCTGC
>CAZYVH010000018.1:0-41918 GCA_964650905.1 uncultured Wenzhouxiangellaceae bacterium
GACACTCAAGGCAACCGTCAACGGCATTGCGCTGGCGATCCAGAATACCGGTTAACGATCGTCATCGGACCAGGTCTTTTTAATGGTATTCAGGTCGTGTGGTGTCCGGGCAACATGTATACCGAAACCTTCGTGTGCAACGTGCGCCTGGTAATCGTTGATCAGACGTTGTTTCCAGGGGCGTTTCAACAATTGGTGCATCATGCAGCGCGTTGATCGTGGCTGTTTCATTACGGCCGCGGCGAGTTCGTTTGCTCGCTCCATGAGTTTTTCCCTGGGTACAACCTCGTTGACCATACCCCATTCGAGGGCTGTTCGGGCGTCAATTTTCTGGCCCGTATACAAAGCGTAGCTGGCGCGCTTGGTGCCGAGTATTTCCTGAAAGGTCAAAAGCTGACCGTCACCCGGTATGAAACCAACCAGGAAGTGACCATCCTGAAAGATGGCTTCCTCACAGCAGATGGTGATGTCGCATAGCAGGGCGAGTTCGGTGTGGAAGCCGGGACCGTTGACCGCGGCAATCGTTGGAATGTCAATATCAAAAACCAGGTTTTCTATGAGTTTGGTCACTTCACAATAAAAAGCATCATAGTCAAAAACCAGTCCATTCTCTTCTTCCTGGTCGACGTTTCCGATCCAGTAAGGGTCGGTGGAGGTGAGGATCATCAGTTCATTATCAGGATCGTTACCCACGTCCCGCCATGCCTGCGACAGCGCATTGTGCATCTCCATTCCCCAGATCACGGGTTTACCGAAGGTATGCATACGCAGTGTGATAACGCCGTTTTCGCGCTCCATGGCGATGTAGTCTTTGTATTTCTCTTTGTAATCTTTAAATGACGGTCGAGCGAAAAACTTCAAGGAATTATTCATGTACGTCTACCTCCACTAACGCGAAAATCAAACCAGTCCGGGCGTGTCACCAAGGCGGACAAAAAACTGATAAAAAGGTTTAGCTGCTTATTTTTGTCTTTCACCCGGTAAATCCAGACCCGCAGCGATGCGATTGGCCTCGGTTGAAACGCACCAGTCGAGGTCGCCATAACCTCTCGCGAGGGTAGTATGGATGTGGTTACGCACCAGGTCAGCTATCGGCAAAGGTGTGTTGACCGTGGCGGCCTCGGCAAGAATCAGGTTCAAATCCTTGACTGCGGTTGACAGTGTCGCACCTGCCTCGGTGTAGTGGTGAGTTCTGATACGCTCGGCGTATTCCCGCAGAGCCGGATTGGGAAATACCTGGTCAAGCATCAGGTTCCTGATGATCTCGGGGTCGATGCCATAATTCTCGGCGAATACATAGGTTTCGCCCATCGATTCAAGCAAACCGGACAGGAAAAAATTGATAATCAGCTTGGTACGTGCGGCCAATTCCGGTTGTTTGCCCATGACGATCATCGAATTCGTGAAGGCCTCAATGACTCCTCGGCACCGTTTTATGACTTCAGGTTCTCCTGCCACCAGTGCATCCAGCATGCCAATGGCCGCATTGGAAGGACGTCCCAGCACGTTGACGGCTACATAGTGGCTGCCGTGCGCGCTGTGTAATTCAGACAGCCTTGCGCTGGCAGCAGGCGAGATGGTAGTCGTGCTGAGGTGGATGCTACCGGGTGACAAACCTTTCAGAATGCCGTCTTCGGCGCTCACCATGTCAAGAACAGAGCGGTCATCAAGCAGCGAGGTCAGCACGATGTCCGCGGTGGCGGCCTCCCTGGGTGTTTTGGCCGCCGTTGCACCACGCGCTACAAACGGTTCGGTCTTGCTGGCGGTGCGGTTATAAACGGTCAACGGGAAACCGCCTTTCTGGATGCATTCGGCCATACCCGCTCCCATGCGGCCAAGACCGATGAATGCGACGGTTGTTGTGGATTCGCTTTTAAATCGATCAGGAGAGTTCATCTTGGGCTCTTTTTTTTCAATGCTGAGTAATATTTATGCAATATTCAGGATTGCCCGTATTTTGTGGGCAATCCTGTCTTTTTCGCATCGCGTGAGTGCGACAATTTGGACCATCCCTGGTCAGGTTCCAGTAGCTGCTCTGCTATTCCCGGTAGCGCCAGGTAACGCTGACACCGAATATGCGCGGGTCTGACAGCAGTCCCAGTCTGGCAATCTTGTCGTGCAGATCAGGCACCGGACCACCACCGCGGTAGTATTCTTCATCCAACGCATTCTTGAGCCACAAAGAGGCGCCCCAGTTGCCCTGTGCTGCCAGCCAGTTCAGCCTGAGATCCAGAACCGCGTAGGAGTTTGACCACTTGGTATTGAATACAGTGATGGTTTCATCCGCCATTGATAAATCACCGCTGAAAGCAAGCTCGCCGCCAGCGACAAGCGGCCAGCTATAACGGAACCCGGCATGCACGTTATACTCAGGTATCAATCCAATGCGGTCACCGGCCTTATCCACTGTACGGAATGGGGGCCCCCCTTGGATCGTGGGATCAAATACCCTGATAAAGTAGTCCTTGAACTGGTGATCGAGATAGGAAGCGCCCAGATTGACCGTGAAGCTGTCACCCAGAAGCGCCGCGACCTCGAGCTCGGCACCCTTGATCTCGGCAGCGGCAGCATTGCTGGTAATCGGTGAACCGGTTTCCGGGTCGAAGCCCTGTAGTTGCAGGTCCTTAAAATCGATGTAGAACACAGCAAGGTCGGTGGACAAGTGGTTGTTGAGGAACCGGCCCTTCAGACCAAACTCGTAGTTTCTGGCTTTCTCGGGTTGGAAGGGCACAACCGCTGCCGCGTTTTCGGGGCTGCCGTCAAAGCCACCGCTCTTGAACCCTTCTGAATAAGTGAGGTAGCTATTAAGTTCATCACTGAACTTGTGCGCTAGTACAACCCGGGGTGTGAATTTCTTCCAGGTTTCCGAGTTGCTTGCCATAAAGTCACCACCCGGGATGAACAGCGAGTATGGATCGCCGCCCGGCTGGTTGGCCACGGCGAAGGCGTTGACATCATAACTCTTCTTCTCGCTGGTGTAGCGCCCGCCCAGTGTGAGGCTGGTTCGTTCACTGAAATCGTAGCTCACCTCTGCGAAGATCGCATAACTGTTGGTCTTGATACCGGTGCCAAAAGTTGTGGTTGAATCCTGGTATTCCGGTGACCCCGGGCCCACCAGTCCGCCAGGGCCAAAGAAGTCAGAATAGCGGCTCTGGTTACGATCGGCGCTCTCATGCAGGTAGTAAACACCGGCGGTCCAGCTCAGTTCACCGTCCTGATTTGAGTTCAGCCGGGCTTCCTGGCTAAAGCTGGAACTGTCCTGATTTGACCACAAAGAGCCGGAACGCTCGGGCGCATGGTCGTTATCCTCGGCGTGGTAGCTTTCTTCGGAACGGTAACCGGAGATCAGCATCAGATCGGCAATATTCATTTTGTGCTTGATGGTGAGGTGCGCACCGTATTGCTCAACGCCCTGTTTGCCGTGATCACCGCTCCTGGAACTACGCAGGTCACTTTCCTGGGTGGGAAAGGTCGCCCGGAAAAAATCTTTTAACACGTATGGGGTTCCAGGAACATCAACGATGACGCTTTTAAGTACGCCAATCTGGTCAAAGCTTTCCCAGTCACCACTCAGATTAACCTCGGTCTTGTCGGACGGGGTGAAGCGCAGCGATCCTCTCACGCCCTGTGAATCGATGTTATTGCCATCCTCGTTTGTGGTCAGGTTGTAGTAGAGCCCATCCCGTGTCCGTGACTGGACAGCAACACGACCGTAAAGTTTGCCGTCGATCAAAGGTGCACTGGCAGCTGCGTGTATATTGGTAGTGCCGTACTCGCCAATGTCGACGCTCAGATAGCCACTCACGGTATCGGCAGGTTTGCGGGTGATGACGTTGATTGCGCCGCCAGTGGCATTCTTACCCCATAGAGTACCCTGCGGTCCACGCAGAATTTCAACCCGCTCGACGTCGAACATCGAAAGGTTTGCGGCACCCTGTCGTGGTATATAAACATCGTCAATAAAAACGGCCACACCGGAATCGGAGCCGATATCCTCGTTGGCGCGTCCGACGCCACGGATCGTGTAAAACTCGCTGTTCACCGCTTCGGCGTAAATGTGCAGGCTGGGTGTATACAGTGACAATGACTCAACCGTAAAGGCCTGCTGCTGTTGCAGGTAATCACCGCTCAAAGCGGTGACAGCAATGGGGACGTCTTGCAGGCTCTCCTCCCTGCGCTGTGCTGTGACAATAATTTCCTCGATGACGTTTGAGCTGTCCTGATCCTGTGCCAGGACCGGACTGGTTGGCAGAATGAACAAAAAGCTGAAAAACACAAGAATTAGACGATTCATATTTTAAACTCCCCGGTTGTGGGTAGGCCCCAGTCAGTTTATGAGCACTGACAGATTGGCAGCACTATATGTATACATTAGTATATTATTATTGTCGACAATACTACAATTAATGTTATCATTCAATTGCAACTTGAATTGGAATTGATGAATTTGGATTTGCGGGTGTGCAGAATTTGCGAGTTTGCCGGGATTTTCGACAACAAACTAGAGAAGAACAACGCAAACCGTTTATTATTTCCGGATTCCCTACTGCAAACGGAACAATGAAATGCAAGGACGTGATCGTATTTCGAGTCGACAGAAAATCGAGTCCACCAACCTGATACCCAGGCGATCGCTGCAGGAAGAGATCGCATCGCGGCTGCGTGAAGAAATCATTGAAGGTATCTGGGAACCGGGTGTGCGGCTGCACGAACGCGTACTGTGTGAGCGTTACGGCGTGTCGCGTTCACCTGTGCGCGAAGCCTTCCAGATCGTGACCAAGGAAGGACTGCTGGAATTGAAAGCCAACCGCGGTGCTATTGTCACGCGCCCGACCCTGACCGATGCCCTGGAGAACATGGAAATCGTCATCGCGCTGGAAACCCTGGCAATTCGCCTGGCCTGTGAACGGGCCAGTGACGAGTGTCTTGCAGAGATCGAAGAATTGCACATAAGAATGCAGGATTGTTGTAACCGCGACGATCTTTTGGAGTACTGGAAGTACAACAATGACATTCATGAGGCCATTGTCGTGGCCGCTGGGAACTCGGCATTATTATCCATGCATGCACACGCGGACCAGCATATCACCCGTCTGCAAAAGCTGTCAGGACGAATCAAGGAGACTCCCGGGGGATCCATGAGTGAACATCAGACATTTATCAGCGCACTGCTCAAGCGCGATGCTGGCGCGGCTAGCGCCGGACTCGAAGCCCATTTGAACAGCGTTACCAATGTCATCAGAAAACGCATTGCAGAGTCGCGAGAATGACCCGATTCGGGCAGGTCGTTTTGTTCAGGATGCAAGTTGCCGGCAGGGGGCGCTATGCCAAACAGTAAGAACCTGAATCTCAAGACACTGCTGGAAGGCGCCGATCTCGGGTTGTTTCAAATCCGCATCATTGCAATATGTTTTAGCATCGCAGCCCTGGACGGCTTTGATACCCAATCCATTGCCTTTGTCGCTCCCGCACTCCGGCATGAGTGGGATGTACCTTCGGCGATGTTTGGTCCACTTTTCGGCATCGGTCTGTTCGGTACGCTGGTGGGCTCGATTGCGCTCAGCCCGGTGGCTGACAGGATTGGTCGCAAGCCGCTGATTTTGATCAGTACTGCCTTGTTTGGTGTGATGACGTTGCTGTCTGCAACGGCAACATCCATTGAAGTCCTTGGCGTTTATCGCCTGGTAGCCGGCCTGGGGCTCGGTGGTGCAATTCCCAATATCATTGCCCTGGTCTCAGAATATACACCGCCCGGGAATCGATCCACAGCGGTTGTCGTGACTTTTGCGGGTTTTCCGCTGGGTGCAGTCCTGGGTGGTATGGCCAGTGCGAGGATTATTCCGGTATACGGCTGGGAAGGTGTGTTCGTGCTGGGTGGTCTTCTGCCATTGGTGTTGATACCGATTGTTTTGGCCGGATTGCCCGAGTCCTTATACTACCTTGCCAAGGGTCAGGGCCAGACCCCCAGGATCAGAAAAATCATGTCCCACATCGCCCCAAAGATCAGTGATTTTGAACCGGGCCAGATCAGACTTCCCGAAACCGGCGCCGCCAGGCAACCGGTCAGGAGCCTCTTTACCGCTGGCCGGGCCAATTGGACGGTGCTGCTGTGGCTGGTCACATTTATCGCATTGCTGCTCGGCTATTTCCTGGTCAACTGGATACCACTGCTGCTGGTGGATGCCGGTATGGATCACCACCAGGCCATCATGGGTGTGGTGTTGCTCAATCTGGGCGGCATCATTGGCAGCATCATCCTGGGTCGTGTCAGTGACAAACAGGGTCCATTCGGAATACTGACCCTGGCATATGGCCTGGGCACCATCGCGGTTGCCGGCGTCGGTCTGATGATCAATTCTTCCGTGAGCGTGCTATTGTCCCTTATTTTCCTGGTTGGTTTATGTGTGACCGGTGCGCAGCTCAATATCGTCGCTCTGGCTGCCAATTATTACCCGACATACATGCGCAGCACCGGGATAGGCTGGTCCATGGGAATGGGGCGTGTGGGATCGATTGTCGGTCCGACAGTTGGTGGTGCGCTGATGGCCCTTGGCCTCGTGCGTGGTCAGCTTTTTTATGTTGCCGCCATTCCTGCTGCCATCGCCTGTGCCGTTGTTTTCATCATGTCTTTTAATATTCCGTCTGTGGGGGAAAGTCTGCGGGTGGATCCTGCCTCATCAGCTGCGGAAGAATAAGGAGAGGACCGTGCATCGTCCGTTGTCTGGAATGACCACAAATAAGCCACTATTGGCCGGGGTCATTGCATGCTTCAAGACTTTCGCGATTACGCTGTTGCTTTCAGCTTGTGGTCCGGTTGACAATGAGCGGCCGCCACTGGCAGTGTCTCCACCAACCGCCGGGACTGCCGTTTCATCTGCCACCGGCCAGCGACCGAATATCCTGCTCATCGTGGCAGACGACGTGGGTTTTGCGGACCTTGGTGTATACGGCAGTGAGATCAAAACACCTAACCTTGATCGCCTGGCCAGGGAAGGTGTTGCGTTCAGCCAGTTCTACAGTTCCCCCATGTGCTCACCCAGCAGGGCCATGCTGCTTTCAGGTGTGGATTCCCATCTGGCAGGACTGGGTAATATGGCCGAAAGGCTGGCAGCAAACCAGAGGGGGCATAGCGGCTACGAAGGACATATCAACGCCCGTGTCGCAACGCTGGCCGAGGTACTTGGGGCGGCCGGTTACCGGACCTACATGACCGGCAAGTGGCACCTGGGCTCAGCGGCTGACGGTGCGGATCCCGCGCAGCGTGGCTTTGATAAAACGTTCGCCCTGCTGGATTCAGGTGCAGGTGCCTTTGATAACCGGCTGCCAACGATGGGTCCGGGCAAGGCTGAATACAGCGAGAACGGTGAGTTGCTGGCGAGTCTTCCGAAAGATTTTTACTCCACCCGATTCTATGCCGAGAAAATGATCGCTTTTCTGGAAAATGATGAGCACGATGAACGCCCGTTTTTCGCTTACCTGGCGTTTACGGCCGCCCATTTCCCCTTACAGGCGCCTGCAGACTCGATTGCCAGGTACCGGGGTGCTTACGATCAGGGGTACGATGTGCTGCACGCCCGTCGTCTGCTGCGGATGCAGGAACTCGGACTGCTTCCCGATGATGTGAAATCCTTCCCGCGATCGCTTTCGGAACCGGCCTGGGAAACACTCTCAACCACCGACAAGGCGATCGAAGCACGGCGCATGGAAATTTATGCCGCCATGATCGGCGACCTGGACCATTATGTCGGCAAGCTGATTGATTTTTTAAAGGCGAACGGCCAGTACGACAATACTGTGATTTTCTTTATGTCCGATAACGGCGCCGAAGGGCACTGGCTGAGCCAGGGATTGAAGCCACTGGAAGGGTGGGCAAAGCAATGCTGTAACAACAGCTATGAAAATATGGGTAAAGCGGATTCCTACCTGATGTTGGGTCCCAACTGGGCCAGGGCTGCGAATGCACCGTTTCGAATGTTCAAGGGCTTTACGTCCGAAGGGGGTGTCCGGGTACCCGCTTTTATACGTTATCCTGCGATGATTGGCGGTGGCAAATGGACGCCGGCACAGGCCATGGTGACCGATGTCATGCCCACCTTGCTCGAGTTGGCGGGTGTTGAACATCCCGGAAAGGACAATGGGGAACGTGGCCCGCTACCCATGCAGGGGCGGTCCATGCTGTCCATGCTGAGCGGTGAAACAGACACGGTTCACGCAGACAATGATATCTTTGGCTGGGAATTATTTGGTAAGAGGGCGGTTCGCAATGGTGACTGGAAAATCATCTGGGAAACCGGCTTTGTAAACTGGTGGGCATCAGCTGATCTTGGTATCAAGCGTGAGCAGTGGCAATTGTATAACCTCGCCATTGACCCAGCCGAACTCGTAGATCTCTCTGCGAGCGAACCCCGGCAACTCAAGCGGATGATAGGCTTGTGGGAGCATTATGCCCGGGTGAACAATGTCATTCTTCCTGATACCGCACGGGGATATTAGGGCCGGTTGGTGCCATATGGAAGTCATTTGTCATCGTCATGGTGGATCGGATTGATAATGAAACTGGAAAGGTGTTTTAATATTAAAGACCTGCGACGCCTGGCACGCCGCCGTTTGCCAAAACCCATTTTTGATTTCCTCGAAGGCGGTGCTGACGATGAGTGGACGGTGCGTCGCAACATCAGCAGTTTTGATAACTACCCGTTAATACCCAACACGCTGGTCGATATCGGCAAGATCGATACGAGTACCCGTCTGCTCGGCTGCAGGATCGACTGGCCGGTCATCGCTGCGCCAACCGGTGCTTCGGCATTATTCCACCACACGGCCGAATCCGCGGTGGCTACGGCGGTCGCTCAAAGCGGTGCCTTCTATGCCATGTCAACCATGTCGACCGAGGATATTGAAACCATCGGTGCCCTGAACAGCGCGCCCAAGATATTCCAGGTTTACGTTTTCCGTGACCGGGGACTGACCGAAGCCCTGGTCGAGCGCTGCAAGCGTGCACGTTTTGATGCACTTTGCCTGACCGTGGACACACCACTTTCCGGTAACAGGGAGCGTGACCGGGTCAATGGCATGAGCATACCGCCCAATTGGACCGGGAAGAGCCTCTTCCACTTCGCAGCCAGACCGACCTGGTCGTTCAATTCCAAATTCCGCAGCAATTTCGATCTGGCCAATTTCAGCGGCTCAACCCTGGCGGCCATCAAACCGGGCCAGACAGCACCGGAATACGTCAACAGCCAATTTGACCGGACCCTGACCTGGGACGACGCGGCCTGGCTGGCTAAAAAATGGCAGGGTCCATTTGTCATCAAGGGCGTCATGTCGGCAGGTGATGCCCGGCGTGCGCTGGATATCGGCGCGACCGCAATCTGGTTATCCAACCACGGTGGCCGCCAGTTCGACAGCGCGCCTTCCGCGATTGAGCACCTGGCTGAAATCCGCCGGGCGATACCCGACGGTATCGAATTGATTGTCGATGGCGGTATCAGGCGGGGTACCCATATACTCAAAGTGCTGGCACTGGGCGCGAATGCCTGTGCCATCGGACGGCCCTATCTTTACGGCCTCGCCGCAGGGGGGCAAGCAGGTGTCGCCAAAGCGCTGGAAATACTACGCACTGAACTTGAGCGTGGTATGGCCCTGCTGGGCACACCCACACTGGCAGATATCGGCCGCCACACACTGGCCAAAGGCTGAAACACGAGATCCAAGACCACCCTCATACCACCTGGAAATCAGAACCATGTATCGTAAAAACACAAGTAAAGCAAAAATCAAGGCAGGCGAGGCCTGTTACGGCATGCTGCACGAGCTGGCGCACCCACAGGTAGCTGAAATGATTGGCCTGGCCGGCTACGACTTCATCGTCATCGATGGGGAACATGGCCCCGGCGGTATGCGGGAACATCTTCAGTGTTTGCAGGCGGTGGCGGCAACACCGGCCAGCGCCATTTTGCGGGTGTCCTCCAATGACGAAGTTGCACTCAAGCGGGCACTTGATCTCGGTGCTGAAGGGGTGCTGATCCCCGATATCAGAACCGTATCACAGGCACGCGAGGCAGTGGCCGCCTGCTTCTACCCGCCCCGTGGTAAACGCGGTTTTTCAGCCGCCACAGCACGTGCTTCCGATTACGGTCTGAACGTCCCGCAGTACATCGCCGATGACGCTGCCGAGTTGCTGGTGTGTCTGATGATCGAGAGCGTGGAAGGTGTGAAAAATGTGGCGGAAATTGCGGCGGTCGACGGTGTTGACGTCATCCAGTTGGGGCCGTTTGATCTGACCTATGACATGGGTATACCGGGCCAGTTTGAGCACCCGGATTTCATTCAAGCCCTGGCAAACATTGAGTCGGCAACACTCGCAGCCGGTAAGATGCTGGGCGGTATGCCCTTGCCCGGCTTGCCAATAGCAAGCGTTTTGCAACGTGGTTATCGGTTCATAACGATCGGGGCCGATGTGCCGATGTTTAGCCAGGCACTTGCCACCCATTTGGCTGATGTGTCCGGCTCAGATACAGCGAAAAGCAAGCCACAGTGAGAACAGGCATGAGCGACAACAGTAATGTAGACAAGCAAACGGAAGCTTTTGTGCAACTGCCGGACCGGATACTGCATGTGATGTTGAGGGTGGCTAATCTCGAGCGTTCCATCAGTTTCTATACCGAACAGTTGGGAATGAAAATATTACACCGGCATGATTTTCCCGAGCCGCGCTTCAGCCTGGTTTTCCTGGGCTATGGCGAGGAGGAAAGTCAGACGGTGCTGGAATTGACCTATAACTGGGACCAGACAGCATATGAGCTGGGTACGGCTTACGGCCACCTGGCGTTGCCGTCGTGGGATATTTATGCGCTGTGTGACGGGCTGAAAAAAAACGGGGTAAAAATCATCAGGAAACCCGGCCCAATGAAGGGCGGGCCCGAACTTGCATTTATCGAAGATCCGGACGGCTACAAGATAGAATTGATCCAGATGCCCTGGCAAGCGGGTTCAGTTTGACCAAGGGACCGGACTGTCAAACCCGACAACGATGAACCACAGCGATCCCGTTTGCTTTTTGTGGTGCCGCTAGCATAAAATGTTCTAAAAGTAAATAACTAAAATACGCTAAAAGTAAATAACTATGGAGGGAATGTCATGTTTTTTTATGTCCGTCAAACGCCAGCTCGTCTGCTGATCGGTCTTTGCGGGCTGGCTCTGTCCGGCCTGGTGTATGCAATACCGGGGCCGGTTGTTACGGTTGACTGCAGCGGGTCATCATGTAGCGTGTCAAATAATGGCTGGCTTGTTGAAAGCAACTCTGGTGAGCATGATCTTGTCAATTTTTCCTATAATGGTATTGATCACCTGTGGGAAGAGGAGTTTCACCTGGGTTTTGGCACAAGTATCCCCAGTGACGGCAATCGTGCCGATCAGGATATTTCGGATTTACTGACTTTGAGTTTAGCGACGGAAAACGAAGGAACCGATACCATCGAGACCGTATTTATAGGTTCGGGTCTTACCGCTACGGTCACCCGGCAATTGACCGCAGCGTCGGCCAACGGTGCTACCTTGATGGAGACCATTGAGCTGGCCGATACAAGCGCAGGCGATGCAGGGCCTGTCAATCTGTGGCTGATCGAATACACCGATTGGGATCTTAATGACAACGAGTTTAACGATACCGCCTCTTATAACCCCGCAAACACAACCTTCACCCAAACCTCCGGTGCTACTACCTCGACCATTCGGGCCCTCACCGCTCCGGGTTATTATGACATCGCCCAGGGAACAGGGGAAGATCCCCTCCTGTATGATAATATTGTTGCCGGGCACCTGGGTAATCATCAAGGCCCGCTGGGACCGGCTGATGTAAAGCACGCGTTCCAATACAATTTAACTATTCCCCCTGGTCAATCGGTAACACTCCAGTTTGAGAAGCGCCTGTCACTGGTTAAGCCACCACGGCCTTCGGTACCGACCCTTCCCCAGGGGGGGCTGTTGGCGCTGCTGGGTATGATTGCTCTGATTGCGCTGATGGGTATTCGACGCAGACGTGTAAGTAAATAAAATATCATGACGTCTGACCTCCGGTCATGCTGGGGGTTAGGCCAAGTCCGAAAGGCTGCTGCTAATTCAGGTCTGGACCAGGTATTTTGCATAGGTGCTGATGTACTTGGTGGCGTTATCGGGTGAAATGACCACGGCCCGACCGCTGGCCTCGGCGCCGGTTACCCGTGCGGCGTGCAGCAGGGCGCCGGTGGTGGGTCCGACCATGATACCGTCGGTGCGTGCCAGTTCGATACCGGCTTTAAAGGCATCGGCGTCGTCCACGGCGATGATCTCGTCGATCAGCGAGTAGTCCAGGATTTTCGGTTTGAACTCGTCCGGCAGGTTGGATATTTTCTTGATCCCGGAAAGCTGGTGCTCCCGCGAACTGGGTTCTATCCCGATGACCTTGATATCCGGATTGCGTTCCTTGAGGTAACGCCCAATACCGGTAATGGTCCCGCAAGTGCCAAAGGCGGCGAAAAAATAATCGATCTCGCCACCGGTCTGGTTCCAGATTTCGGGCCCGGTGGTATGGTAGTGGGCCGCGACGTTGAGTTCGTTTTCATACTGGTTGGGGCTGACATATTTGCCCTTGTAAGCGGCGCTTTCAACCAGGCTCTTGACCACGCCGCGCGCGCCCTCGGTAGGAAAGAGGGGACACAGGTCGTCCTCGACTTCCAAAAGTTCGGCGCCGAGAAAGCGCAACAGGTCCTTCTTCTCCTGCGGTGTAGCGTCGGGTACCGCCAGTTCGATGGCCGTGCCCTGGGCATTGGCCAGGGCCGCCAGTGCGATACCGGTATTGCCCGCGGTGGGCTCGGCCAGCACCTGTCCTTCCTTGAGGTGGGTGCCACGCAGCAGGTACAGGGCAGTGCGGTCTTTGATAGAGCCGAACGGGTTAAAGGCCTCGAGTTTGACGTAGACATCAAAACCCGGTGTACGCGTGTAGTGTTCGCTGAGTTTCACCATCGGTGTGGGGTTGTCGGGGTTGGCCACGAGATCGGCGATGTTGTCGAATACGCGTTGTGCTTTAGGGTCGGGTTTGCCAGGCTGTACCGGTCGATGCGCCGGTATGCTGCGACGGGCCAGGTTTTGCCGTGCCAGGGACTGTGATTTCATGTTGTGGTCTCCTTGTAAAAATATTGACCGGAGCGCGCACAGAAATCTTCCGCCCCGGTTTGCCGGTGCGGTAGTTTTTCAATCAGGTGGTTAAATCAGATCTTCAGACACCGCACGGCTGGCCGCTACACATACAGGCGCAGCAACAGCACATACAGTTGAAGGAAGTGTTCATCCGCCAAGGTTAGCCTAGTAGAGATACCGGCGTCAACATTTATCATTGTAATGACGTGGTTTCTAAACTGCCGTTACTGCCTGTCCCAATCTCAGATGACCCCGACCACACCCAGCGGTTGCGGTATAACGAGGACAATATTTCGCGGGTCGTCCAATAGACTGCTCGCGGCTTGCCTCAATAAATACTGCTCAGAGCATCTGTTTTTGTAAATCGATCAGGTAATCGATGTCATCTTCGGTGTTAAAGAAATGGGCGCTGATACGCAAATTGCCAATTCCGCCCAGCGCACGCATTGAAATCTTGACAGGTTTCATACACCGTCCCGGTGCCGCACAACGCTGGAAGAAAGCCGCGTCCTTGTCATAATCACCGGTCGTGTAGGTAATGAGCCCGTGTCGTTTGTTTGGATCGGTCGGACTGGTGACTTTACAACCTATTTCCCCGAGGCGGTCAATGGTATAGGTCCCCAGACGGCGGACCCGGTCTTCGACGTTTTTGATACCAATTTTTTCATAGAATTTCAATGTGGCTATCCAGCCGAACAGCGCCGGACCGATGGTGACGTCCTGTGAAAATTGATTGGCGTTGTTAACCGGCGGATAGACCCAGCTTGCAAGGGTATCGTGATCCCTGTCAGCGAACGGGATCATGCCCGGAATATCCGCCCAGATATAATTCCGGAAACGGGCATCGATCTGGTCCATGAGCGCGCGCTTGATATAAAATATCCCCGCGCCTTCCGGGCCGCATTGCCACTTGTAGGCACCGGATATGAGCATGTCGACATCATCATCTTTCACATCGATATCAACCGCGCCGAGGGTCTGCATCGCGTCATCCAGCACCAGGGCCCCCTGCGCGTGTGCGATACGGCTGACTTCCTTCATATCAAAGGTGAAACCACAAAATGCCGTGGTCCGGTCAACGATCACCATACGGGTATTGCCGTCGACCTGCTGTTCCAGGTCATCCATCAATATTTCACCCCGGACATTCCTGACCACACGGATTTCGAGACCGTAACGGCGTCTGAGGTCCTGCAGAATGTAGGGGATGGAGGGATACGACAGGTCGGTGATGACAACGTTGTCGCCTTTGTGCCATTCGAACATATTGTAAAGAATGAGGTTTGCGGTAATCGCCGGGCGGTAGGTATTGGTGACTTCATCCTTGTCTGCGTTGATGAAGCGAGCGCCACGTTCAATACTTTCGTTCCAGGCAGCCAGCAGGAACGGGTGGGTGGCGATGTCTGCCGTCGGTATATCTTCCATGCGCCCGTATTCCACGAAGTTGTAAAACTCGCGCACCGCCGTCAACCAGTAATTCCCCGGGATCATCTGGTCTGCCGCATTTAGATAGATCCAGTGATCCAGTAATTTGAACTCCTGGCGAATTTCGTCAATATGCAGATCGATATAATTTTTACTCACGGTTTGGTATGTCCTGTTTGGATGCGAAAGGAATTTTCGCCGCACAGCAGCGAATATGAAAAATCATATGCTATTGTGCCAGAAAAACGGGTTTATTGAGAGAGTTTATTTGGGCACCACAATGACTTCAAGTCAGCGCTGAACCACCGAAAATCAGATGGTGTGTATAAAAGAATGCCAGGTAAACCAATGTGCCAAAAAGCACCAGACTGAAATCTGTCATATGCTTTGACCTGGCAGGTTTGACCCACTCGCCATCGCGCCGGTTAAGCAATAAAATCTCAATGATTGCCCAGACGGTCAGACCACCGAACAAAACGATGGAGCGTGATTCCCCGTTGGACAAGGTATGGCCGATTCCCCAGCAAGCCATACCGATCAACTGGGGATGACGGAGCAGACGTTTGATGTTATTGGGCGGGTAGGGCGCCAGGAACAAAATAAACGTAACGAGTACCAGCACACGGGTTACATATGTGCTCCAGTCCGGCGGTGTATAAACGGCTTCGGGGCTTATAGACTTCCAGCCGGTGATTATCAGGAAAATGGAAATAGCGATAAACAGTGTGAATATCCCCTTGTAGGGGTATTCGCCGAGTTGGCCGACCAGTTTCTTCTTAAGGTCGGCTGCTATCGCCGGAGCAAAATGTATAACGCTCCAAAGTAATATGCCCAATACAAGTCGTGTCATGGTGCTTTTCTCCCGGTTGTATGGCCAATCATCCACTTCATGCCACACTTGTCAAATGATCCTGTTGTCAAATGATAGTTTCTCACGAAATGGAGCTATGCCCGTCAAGACAATCACCCTGGCGTAAAGGCAATGCCATGAAAGTATAGAAATCGTAACGCTGATCAGGCACACTCGGCAAACACATACGCAAGCGCCCATTTACTGTCTTGCTGCATGGAAAAACCAAACCACCTGAGCAGGTAAAACGGGACTGGAAATGACCGCAAAAACAAGCCATACCCCCATCAAAACCAATCGTATCCTGGCGGGTGTGCGTTATGAAATCCGGGGTGAGTTGGCCGCGCGGGCCCAGGAACTGGAGTACCAGGGTTACGAGATTATCTCATTAAATATTGGCAACCCGGGTCTGTTTGGTTATCGAACACCGGAGACCATGCGTCTCGCCATGATCGAGAATCTCGGTCAGAGTGAGGCGTACAGCCACCAGAAAGGCATTTTCCCCGCCCGCGAAGCCGTGGTGATGCAGCAGCAGGGCAGGGGCGTCATGGGCGTCACTGCAGACGATGTGTTTGTGGGCAATGGTGTTAGCGAGTGTATTGACCTGGCCTTGCGCGCTTTGCTCAATAGCGGTGACGAGGTATTGATACCGAGTCCTGATTATCCCTTGTGGAGTGCTTCGGTAGCGCTCAATCATGGCAACCCTGTCTATTATAACTGTCTGCCGGAGAACGATTTCCAGCCCGACCCGGATGAGATACGCGGTTTGCTGACAGAACGAACGCGAGCCATCGTCATCATCAATCCGAATAACCCGACCGGGGCTGTGTACCCCCGGGCAGTGCTGGAAGAAATCGCACAGATCGCCGAACAGGCCCGGATCGTTGTGTTTAGTGACGAGATTTACGACCAGATGCTCTACACCGATGTACAACACGTACCGATGGCCACGCTGGTGCATGGCACACTGTGTGCAACCTTCAACGGGCTTTCGAAAATCTACCGTGCCTGTGGCTACCGTGTCGGCTGGGTTGCGTTCAGTGGTGAGCGAAAAAATGCCAGCCAATATCTACACGCCATCGAATTGCTGGCCTCACTGAGATTGTGTGCCAACGTACCGGGTCAATGGGCGGTACAAACGGCCTTGGGCGGTTACCAGAGTATCCGTAAGCTGACATCACCGGGCGGTCGTTTGTTCGAGTCGCGCAAGGCGATCATCGATGGTGTCGCACGTAGCCGGTTCCTGTCATTATGTGAACCGGCTGGCGCCATGTACGCCTTTCCCGGTGTGGATGTTTCGCTGTTCGAGTCATTCAGTGACCGGCAGTTTGCCATGCAGTTGCTGGAACAGAAGCATGTCCTGATCGCCCCGGGTGGCAGTTTTAACGTGCCCTACCGTAGTCATTTCCGTCTGACCACCTTGCCAACTGCGCGCAAGATGGAGACCGTTTTTGAACGTATGGAAGACGTGCTGGAATCGATGGCTGTGAGCTAAGGACACTGTGCGGACCCCTAAGGGCTTCGATAGGTTGTCATTGATGAATATCCGGAGGGTATTGGAGGTCATGCGTTTTGATATTTTTGCATAGAAATTCTTTGTCTTACATAGTTTACGTGTGGACAGCGGTCTCGCTATTCTGGACGGTAACAGCCACAGCGCTCAAGTTACCTATCTACAAAACGGTGCAACCGGCAACCGCTAAGGAACTTACCAGGACCGGTTCTTTGATCCCGGGTGATTACTTTAACAGTTGGACGAGGAGCCATGGTAATGCCATGTCAAATCGTTACTCGGTGCTCAGGCAAATCAATACCTCCAACGTGGCGAAACTCGAGGTTGCCTGGATTTACCGATCCGAAAGTAAGGCCAATATTCAGGCCAACCCGATATTCGTCAATGGCATGGCGATATTTCCAATTCCGGGGAATTACATCGTTGCAGTAGACGGGGTGACGGGCAAAGAGCAATGGCGATTCCATACGAGGGGCAAACCGGCCATCAGGGGTCTTGTCTGGTGGCCCGGGAATAAGGCCACGGATCCACGTATATATTTTCCAGCGGGTAGCAATTTATATGCACTGTCGCTTGAAGGGAAACCGGTTCCGGAATTCGGTCAAGGCGGTGTTGTTGGGGGAAAAAACATGAGCCTGGTGGCGCCGGTGATAGCAAATGGTACGATCATTTATCCGGTGATCGGTTATCCGGTTCCCGGTGGCGGTGTGGTAAAAGGCATCGATGTCGCCAGCGGTGAGATTTTGTGGAAAACCCCATTACTGGAACCCTTGCCCGAGGGCGATGCAGGCGTTGTAGACACCTATGGCGGGGGTTATCCATGGTCAGACAAAGCCCGTGACCTGGCCGATATCATCGAGTTCTCGCCGGAGGCCGGTGTGGGTATTGCCGACACCTATGGCGGGGGTAATCCGTGGTCGGGTGTCTCGGTGGATGAAGCCCGTGGTCTGGCCTATGTCACCACCGGCAATCCAAAACCTGATTTTATTGGTACAAGCCGACCCGGCAACAACCGTCATGCCAATAGTGTGGTTGCCATCGATGTTCGTAATGGCAATATTGTCTGGTCATTTCAGGAAATTGCACACGACATTTGGGACAAGGACATAGCATCACCCCCGATACTCACACAAATTGCTCGCGGCGGTGGCCTGGTCGATGTCGTTGTGGCGCTCACCAAACACGGCAATACGATTGTGTTGGACCGTGTTTCCGGAAAACCCATTTATCCATGGAGATTGAAACGTGCACCGCGTTCTGACCTCCGCGGCGAGAAGACCGCGGCCTATCAACCCGCCGTCGAGTTACCGGAGCCATTTGCAAAGCAGACCTTTGGTGTGCAGGATTTGACAAATCTCGGACCCGGGAATTTTGCTTTTGCCAGGGATATACTGGAGCATGCGAACAGCGGTGCTTTCCCGACGTTTTCACCTGGAAAAGATACCATTTACTTTGGTCTGCGTGGTGGCGCCGAGTGGCCCGGAGGGGTGGTGGACCCTGCCACGCATATTCTGTATGTGTGTTCAAATGACGTGCCCTGGCGAATCCAGCTCATAAATGTAACTGGACTGGATCAGATGTCGTTTCCGCCGTCACCCCAACGAAAATCATATATCAAACATTGTGCGGTTTGCCATGGCCCTGGACTGCAAGGCGGTGGCACCAATCCGGCTCTTTACGGTATCGAGCAGCGAAGGTCTGAAGAATTCATCACACAAATTGTCCGTAAAGGCCGGCGGGGCATGCCGGGTTTTTCCAGTTTACCCACTGCTACCACTAAAGACATCGTTGCTTATATCCAGTCGGTCAGACCTGATCTGGAGCAACAAAAGCAAACAGCAGAGCAAAAAGCTACCCCCCGGTATCAGTACACGGGATGGCGCGTGTTCAGAGACAACGAGGGTTATCCAGCCAACAAACCCCCATGGGGCTGGCTCAATGCGCTTGATCTGAGTACCGGCCGGATGGTTTGGAAAGTACCGTTGGGCACCGATAAGGACCTGGAGGCGCGGGGTATGGAAACCGTAGGTACTGAAAACCTGGGTGGACCGATATTGACCGGGGGCGAGCTGGTATTTGTTGCCGGAACCACGGATAACCTCATCAGGGCTTTTGACAAAACGACGGGGAAAGAGTTATGGCGTCACGAACTACCGTTTATGGGGTCGGCGCCGCCGATGGTCTACATGGCAAACAGCAGGGAGTATCTTTTGGTGCCGGCCACAGGAGGTACATTGGACAAGCCGGTATTGGGCAACGTTTTTGTTGCATTCTCACTGCCGCCGAAAGGATGAGGGGGTGCAATCGGGGTCAGACCGGGGTCAGATTCAAATGCACCTGGCTGTGTGTGATTTACGGTTGCGGCTTGCTGCATTTGAGTCTGACCCATGACTAAGAGGTGGGGTATCACAGTGACATATAAACCTGAACGTATCATCATCCTCGGAGGAGGTCCGGGCGGGTTGGCAACCGGCCACGAAGTCAGCGTCAAGGGTGGTAAGGTAACCGTACTTGAAAAGAATCAGTATGTTGGCGGTCTGTGCAGAACGATAGAAGACAACGGCTATCGATTTGATCTGGGCGGACACCGGTGGTTTTCAAAAAACGAGGATTTGAATAAGTGGTTTCGCCACTTAATGGAAGGCGAGACCGTGCTGGTCAAACGTATCAGCCGTATCTATTGTGAAGAAAAGTACTATTCTTATCCGATTCGTTTTACCGATATTCTGAATAACACCAACCTGATCACGATCATGCATGTTGGGTTTACGTTTATGTGGTCAATGATCATGCAATCGGTCCGTAAACAGCCCATTGTGACCATGAAACAGGCTTACATCACACAGTTTGGCACCAAGCTGTACAATATGTTTTTTCGCATGTATTCCGAGAAAGTCTGGGGCAAGTCCTGTGAAGAGTTGTCAGGAGACTGGGTTTCCCAACGCAGCAAGGGATTGTCAGTATGGACCACGCTGCGTGATGCATTGATTGGCAGCAAGAACGAGGTAGCCAGTCTGATCGACGAGTTTATGTACCCTCGTTATGGCTATGTGCGCATTCCTGAGCGTATGGCAGCAGATATTCAATCCAGCGGCAACGAAATAGTGCTGGGTGCTGCTGTCAGCAAAATTCACTATTACGGACCCAATGACTTCGAAGTGTTTTATATCAAGGACGGGCAGCGACGCAGTTTACTGGGGAATGCAGTCGTATCAACGATACCGTTGGGGTTGCTTGCTCTGATTCTGATACCTGAATGTAACGATGAGGTCCGGGAAGCAGCAAAAGCACTGGAGTTCAGAGACTTGATCACCGTCAATGTGCAGATAAAGAAAGCGCAGGTGTCGCCGGATACCTGGCTATATATCCAGGATTCTGAAATTCTGTTTGGCCGTATTCACGAGCCAAAGAACTGGAGCGCTGACATGGTTCCGGACAGTGATCACACTTCGCTGGTTCTTGAATGTTTCTGCACGGCAGGTGATGAAATCTGGGACATGTCAGATGATGAAATCGCAACACGCTGTGTCAGTGATTTGGTCAATAAGCTGAAATTTATTAAACAGGACGAATATGTGGGTGCTACCATAGTACGCACCCGATACGCCTATCCAGTCTATGATCTGGATTATGCTGCAAAAATAGACATCATCAATGGGTACCTCGCTGGGTTTGAGGGTTTGAATATCTCTGGTCGTGGCGGTATTTTCCGCTACAATAATGCAGATCACTCGATAGAAATGGGGCTGATGTTGGGGCAGAAACTGCTTGGCCATGATATTGATCATATGGCGGTCAATAGCGAAGACGACTATCAGGAATTAATTACTGGCCATGAGTCGAAACGGGATAGGTATGTTTTCCAACCGCCGGAAGAATTCATGGCAAGCGTTACACGAACAACCCGGAAAGCCGAAGAATAAGTGCTTCATCAAATGCACCAATATTGCCTGGCAGGATTCCATACAAATTTACACCCTTATAAGATTACGTCGATGGCACATTACGGTATTTAAATTGACCGCTGAAAACAAAAAACTTGATATTGTTATCATCATGCCGGTCTATAATGGTGAAGATTTTATTGTTAAAAGCCTGCCGCCACTGATTGAAATGCAGCGCCGGGGTGAAGTGCGTGAAGTCGTCATGGTCGATGACTCTTCTACAGATGCAAGCCCCCAAATTGCAGCACAGTTGGGTGCCACGGTGATCCCGTCCGGTGGACGTGTCGGACCCGGTGCAGCGCGTAATAAGGCTGCCCGGTTGTTTGCGGGTGAAATCCTGTGGTTTGTTGATGCAGATGTCGTCGTTCATGACGATGCCGTTGGGTATTTGAAAGAGGGGTTTGTATCAAAGGAAGTGGTCGCGGTATTTGGTTCATATGATGACCGGCCTGCCGCACAGAATTTTCTGTCGCAGTACAAAAACCTGGTCCACCATTTTTATCACCACCGGGGACGCACAGGTTCATCGTCTTTCTGGGCAGGTTGCGGCGCGATCAGAAGGCAGGCATTTCTGGAGATGGGCGGATTTGACGTTGAGAAGTACAAACGCCCGTCCATTGAGGATATTGAACTGGGTTATCGTTTGCGTGAGGCTGGCGGGGGAATAGTGCTGATACCCGAGTTTAAGAGCACCCATTTGAAAGAATGGAGATTTGCGAATCTGATCCATACCGAATTGGCCAATAGGGCGGTCCCATGGTCGCGATTGATATTGGAACAGACCGGAATGGTCAATGATTTAAACACCAGTCAGGACGAGCGATTACGTGCTGGCCTGGCGGGTATCTTTTTCCTGGTCTTACTCGTTGTGATAACTGGGTTGCTTCCCTGGTGGACCGCTATCGTATTTGCAGGTGGCCTGGCGTTGGCAAATCGTAATTTACTGTCATTGTTTTATCGTAAAAATGGTCTGATTTTTGCAATCTGGGGACTCTGCTTCCATCAACTGTATTATCTGTACAGCAGTTGCGCATTTGCATATAGCTGGCTGAAATTTCGGTTGAGAAGGATAAGCTAAATCAGTGTTGCTCAAGATCCACTCACGCAACACCTGGCCGACTGAAGGGGAGTCTGTGCTCGAGGGCAAGGTCGGCTCTATGCTTGAAGTAAGCGCTGGCTTTCACCCTGAGTTCACGGGGCGTGAAAAATCGCTTCCTGGTGGGAGCAACCCTGGGAAAGTTGGTTGATGATAGAATCACGGAATTAAATATGCACCCGAACTAATTCAAGGGTAGTACAGTTGTGATGAAAAGTATTCATAGGGTGTACAAGGATCACTGGGGTCATGAATTTACAATACCGCAACACTCAAATGAAAATCACCCTGCATACAATAGTCTTGGAGGATCAGAACTCTACACCATCAATCTCTTTAAAAACGTGCCAAAGCGCATCAGGGACCGGTACAACATTATCGTTTCGCGATGGGTTGAAGAGGTAATAGACTCCAATAAGCCGACTATTTATATTCTACAGGATCTACCCAACGATCCGATGTATGAACACCTTCGCAGCAATGACTGGTCTTCCGACAGGATTGAAAAAGTCATATTTGTATCTCATTGGCAACGTGAGATGTTTCAACTGAACGACTACAATATTCCGCTTGAAAAAAGCCTGACAATTCACAACGCTGTTGAGCCTGCGAATTGTAACGAGGACAAATGGAAAGAGCCTGCAAAGGGTGAGGAAAAAATTTTCCGTATTGTCTATACCAGTACACCACAACGTGGCCTGGAGATTCTTTTGCAAGCATGTCATATGCTCCGAAACAGGAGGTCGGATTTCATTTTGGAGGTCTTCTCTGGATTTGACATCTATGGTTTCTATAATAAAAACAAACCATTCGAGCCACTATTCAAACAGATGAATAAGACCGACTGGGTGGTCAATCACGGCGTCCAGTCAAACGAAATGGTACGTGATGTTCTTAAGGATTCTCATATTTTCTGTCTGCCATCCATATGGCCGGAGACTTCCTGTATGGCAGTGATGGAAGGGATGTATGCAGGGAATATGGTTGTGGCAAGTGCTTTTGGTGCGCTACCCGAGACCATTTCAAATTGTGGCATCTGTTACGATATGCCAGGGAGTCCCGAGATTCATGTCAGGCGACTCAGTGCGATTTTGAATCATTGCTTTGATACCTACCACACGCCAGGATCGATCGACAGGATGAAGTTTGGTAGAGCTTATGCAGACAGATTCTATTCCTGGAGGAATCGTGGTCCACAATGGCAAAACTTCTTGACGTCACACATCAATCAGATTGACTCGGCCAATACTGAATGACAAAGGGCATGATACGGGGCCTTTTATCTTCCTGGATGTAGCCAGATATAACAATGCGACTACAAACCCTGAAATTAACGCCCAACGATCTACGCATTGCGAGAGACATATTGCTTGCTCTGATGATCGGTGTGTCACTGCTTGTCTTCATAATCACACTGTTGATGGCTGAGAAACCTTTTGAACAAAAATCTGAAATCACCCGCTTCAAGGCGAACGATCTGCGTGTGTACCATGGTACCCAAACCAACAGTCTGGGCGGCTTGTCAAAAATTTCTGGTGAGGACGGGGAATCTGCCGCTGCCATTCCTGTTGGATCATTCCTGGCAGCAGATGTGCCTTATATTGAAATAGAGTTCACCCACGTCCCGCCTAAAGCAACGGCAGTGCTTTTATGGCAATCTGCCGGCAAAGCCGAGTCTTTTAAACGGATCATTCTCCACGACCGAAGCGTGTACCGGCTGCCAATGAAGTGGACAGTGGACTGGACCGGTAAAATAGACTTTCTGGCAATCCTGGTGATAACACAACCAGGCCGATCATGGGGGGTTAAGCGGGTCGATTTAATGCCTGGAGGATGGGCTTCTGACATCCGCTCCCAATTCAATGACTGGCATGATTTTTCACCGTGGGCTCTCAATTCAATAAACCTGTATCGGGGAACCGGCTTTCGACACACCACACTACCACCCATTCCCCTGTTGGCAGGATGGCTGCTAATCAGTTTATTGGTCTACTACCTGATAACACTGTTCAATCATTCTAAAACAGGCTCCAGTACAGCCGCTTATGGCTTGATCGTGCTGGTGGTATGGCTGGTGGCTGATGGGCTGTGGCAATTACGCTTGGGTGCTCGTGCATGGGACACGTACAATCAATTTTTCCATCTGAGCCAGGCAGAAAAACTGGAGCAAACCGCTGACTCATACCTGGCCGAATTTGCTGGGCGGATTAAAGGGAAAATGGCCGGAAACAAAAATCGGGTTTTCGTAATCTCTAAAAACAAATACCTGGGTATGAAAACGGCCTATCTGCTATATCCTGGGAACGTCTATTGGGATCGATTTACATCCAAACTTCCAAATCCAAAATATATACGCAAGGGAGATTATATCGTGCTCATGGCAGGTGGAGACACCGTATTCAAGCCAGGCACCCAAACACTAAATTACGGTCACCGCAAAAAGCTGCCAGTCCAACACCTGCTGGATGATGCGTCAGGGACCCTCTTCCAGGTTCGGTGAATGGAGACGATTCGCTATCTGATCGCTGTACTCTTGTTATGGCTCCCCTGGACGGCCCTCCTGGCAGTGATCATTCCTGCAGGTATCCGTGGTCGTTATGCACTTTTGGGTGGCTATGGCATGCTTCTGGGCTTGCTTTCGGTTCCGGTAATTATGCGAATGCTGAGTTTTCTGGGTCTGGGCTTGAGTTTTTTTCCAATAGCACTGTCAGCTATTCTGATACCCGTCAGTTTGTTATATATAGCTAAAAAACAAAAACCTGCAACCCCCATTGTGGGTACTTTCAAAGAGGCATTTCACTTTGAGCTCACATGGGCCAATCTCTTTTTTGCTGCAATATTGATATTGATCGGCGTGCGTATTGGTTCCCTGATTCTGGAAGTCATGTCCCGGCCTCTTTTTCCGTGGGATGCCACCATGCATTGGGCCACCAAGGCCAGGGTCTGGTTTGAACATGGGGATATCCTGCCCTTTGTAGACCACAAATTGTGGCTGGATACCAATAAGCCACTGGTATTCACAGACAGGCACCCAGACTATCCGATTACGATTCCACTCCTTCAGACCTGGATCAGTCTGGCTATAGGTCGTTGGAATGAGTCGCTGATGAATATACCGTGGCTCATGTGTTATTTCTCAATAGGTCTGATTTTCTATGGTCAACTAAGGTTTTCCAACGCAGATCGATTAATCGCACTGAGCATGACCTATATGCTACTTTCGATGCCTCTGTTGAATGCTCATGTCGCTCTAGCGGGATACGCTGACATGTTCATGGGTGCAAGCTTCGGCGCTGCTGTCATGGCTTTATACCATTGGTCAAACACTCGAGAACCCTGGCAAGCCGTATTGCTTGGTGTCACAGCGACCGGTTGCCTGTTAATCAAGAATGAGGGCCTGTTCTGGGTGGCCTCGTTGTTGCCTGGCATTATTTTTTCTGTATTACCTCATCGACGGGGAATAATGATTATCGGCATGCTCCTGCTATTGGCAGCAGGCTTGCTCATTTTTCTTCCCCAGGATATCTTGGTGGCAGGAAACACGCTTCAGCAACTGGATCCTTATTTTCGCCCAGAAAGCATAGGGTCGTACCTTAGCTCGTTGTTTGTTCAGGACAATTGGCATTTTCTCTCCTATCTTTTTCTGATCCTGGTACCTGTCTGTTTCATATTTGTAAGCCGGGCCAGATATAAGTTGTTTGCAGTGACCCTTGTAATTTTGGGCTGCGTGGGCCTTCACATTTTCCTGTTCCTGTTTACAAAATATGGACACAGTGCGGTAAGCTTCACCGCGGTTAACAGACTATCCCTGCAGTTGGTCCCTGCGATTGCCTTTGTTACTTGTATGGCGTGGACTTTTTTGCGTCAACGTTCATAAGCTGCTTTACTGCATCGCAATTAAAAACCCTTTCAGCCGAACGCAAAGTAATCAGGCTTATCTGAGCTGGCTGTCTTTCTTGCCACGATGCTGGCGATGCCACGGTCGGGGTCCGGGCGGGTACCTTCAAAATAATGAATGATCCTCCAACCCTTGAAAAAACCCGGCAATTCGCCCGGTCGTAGCAGGAAGTCTGGGTTATGGGGGTGACCGAAGCGTGGCTGATCAGTGGTAAATGTTTCGTAAATCACCAGGCCGCCGGCTATGACCGCCTGTCGTATGGCAGGAAATAATGGCCGGTGCAGATAGCAGAAACCGATAATGGCCGCGTATTCGTGAACTATGAGTACGTTTTTACCCGGTTGCTCAAGGTCGACCTGCCAGGTGCGGCCTGTCAGACCGGTCTCTTCCAGACGTTTTGCAACGGTCTCAAGGGCGCTTTGTGAGCGGTCGGCAAACACCACCGGCAATCCCGCCTCTGCCAGTGCCAGGCCGTTACGGCCGGTACCACAGGCAAGGTCCAGTATGGGTTTTGTGGGTTCAAGGTCCAGCAGTAAATCCCGGTACTCCAACAGCAAAGCAGCGGGTTCAGCCTTTGCTGTCATGGACTGAATTGATCACGCGGTGGTGATAGAGGGAATAGTAGCGCAGCGCGCCTGGTGCGTGAGAGATGACCGCCGACATGATGATGACAAACAGCAATATAACGCTGTCCCAGTGAGGGAAATTACCCAGAAGCAACAGCAGGACAAGTTTCAGCAACACCACCAGACCTCGCACCTGGACCAGCCAGAGATGGTTGGAGATGACGTCCATGAGCATCATCAAAGTACCGCTTACAAGTGCCAGGTGCCAGAGGTTCAGCCACAGGTACTTTTCAAGACCGAAAAAAACACCACCACCGACACCCACGACCGCTACCAGGTGTAGTGAACGCAGGGTGATCTTGGACCAGCGTTTAACGGTTGTCAGATTCACCTAAAATTTATAATTCTTGATTGGTAATTCACGAATTCGTTTTCCTGTTGCATTGAATATTGCATTGCTCAATGCTGCTGCAATGGGTGGTGTCCCCGGCTCGCCACCACCTCCGGTACGGTTGCCGGATTCGATGATGAACGTTTTAATCCGTGGTGTATCACGCATACGCAGCATTTTGTAGTCGTGAAAGTTACTTTGTTTAACGCGGCCCTTTTGAATTGTGATTTCTCCATAGAGCGCGGCGGTCAAGCCGTATATAATCCCGCTTTCCATTTGCGCTTTCAGACCGTCCGGGTGCACCGCAAAACCTGGGTCGACCACACACACCACACGCTTGACGTGCACTTTGGTGTTGCGAACCGTCACTTCTGCGACCTGTGCAACCAGTGTGCCAAAAGACTCATGTATGGCGATACCACGACCGTGGTTTTCGGGTAGCGCCCTGGTCCAGCCCGCCGCGTGTGCGGTACGCTCTAACAGGTTCAGGTAGCGGGGTTTATCAAGCAGTAATTCCCGGCGGTATTGCATGGGGTCCTTATGTGCCGCGACAGCCAGTTCGTCGATGAAAGATTCAGTAAAAAACGCATGCAGTGAGTGATCCACACTACGCCAGTACCCCCATGGAACGTGTGTTTTGCTATCCGTGTAATGAATGAGCTGGTTGGGGATGGCGTAGGGGATTTGCGGTGCTTCTTCCGGATCGTGTTTCTCCAGGTACTGGTTGTGCCACGCCGTGGGTTGGCCCCTTACGTCCAGAGCCGCGGCAAAGCGGCTGATACAGGCCTGGCGATAATGGTCGTGCTGTATATCCTCCTCACGCGACCAGATGAGTTTTACCGGGTAGCTCACTTTGAGTGCCAGACGCGCGGCCTGACGCGCAAAATCAGAAAAGATGCGACGGCCAAATCCGCCACCGAGATACTGGTTGTGCACGATCACCCGGTCGGGCTCAAAGCCGATTTGTGTGGCGACTTCCATTGAAAAACCGAGTGGGTTTTGTGTGCCCACCCACAGTTCACACTGCCCGTCGTGCACCCAGGCAGTGCAGTTCATCGGCTCCATGGTGGCGTGCGCCAGGTAGGGTACCCGGTATTCTGCCTTGATTACCCGATCGGCTGAACCAAAAGCGCGGTCAATGTGACCACGCTTGATATCGGTCGTATAGTCGTCTTGTGCGTCGGCCGTGTCCAGGGCCTCGGAAAACTGGTCAAAAATATCACTTTGCCCGAGCGAATCGGCAGCGTTTGTGCTCCACTTGATTTCGATTTGCTTGAGGGCCTGGCTAGCCTGCCAGTAGCCGTCAGCGATAACCGCCACGGCCTGTTCCAGGTTGACGACCTCGCGCACACCGGCCATTGCCATGGCCTTGCCGGGCTCAATCTTAGTAACCGTCGCGCCGAATACCGGTGCCGCCCTGATGGCTGCATATTTCATACCCGCTAACACGGCATCGATACCGAAGCGTGCGCTGCCGTCGACCTTTGCAGGTATATCCAGCCGATTGACAGATGTGCCCATGATGGTGAATTGATTACTGGATTTAAGCACCGGGTTGGGCGTTTGTGAAAGACTTGTCGCGCGCTCTGCAAAACTTGCAAAGCTTGCTTTGCGGCCGCTCGCGGTATGCAAAATGAAACCCTTCTGAGCCTGCAGTTCATCCACGTTGACCTGCCAGGCATCTGAGGCGGCCTGTAGCAGAACGGCTCTGGCGCTGGCGCCTGCGACGCGCATGGCCAACTTACCGGTAAAACGCACCGAGGCGCTGCCGCCGGTAATCTGCATACCCATTTTTCGGGACGTCATAAGGAAAAAACCATTCACGCTGTCGGTGAGGAAGGCCGGGAACTCAGTCTCGCCCGCGGCGAAGCCTTGTACCAGCGCGTAATTTGCATAGGCCTTGCTGGACGGTGCCTCGAGTACCTTGATTTGCTTCCAGTCGGCATCGAGTTCGTCGGCCAGCATCATCGCCAGTGTCGTATGCACACCCTGACCCATTTCCGCGTGTGGAACGATGACCGTAACGCTGTTGTCAGCCGCGATCTTCAACCATACGTTGAGCAGCGTTTCGCCTTCACCAGTCATGGATCGGGCGACCTCATCAACCGGGTTGCCACGGCGTATGGCAACACCGAAAACGACCGCGCCACCCGCCAATACCCCGGTGGTGATAAATGCACGCCGGCTCCACTTATTCATCGTCATCAGCCAGGACCTGGGCCTGCATCATCGCCGCTGCGGTTCTTATGCCCTTGCGGATGCGGGTGTAGGTGCCACAACGGCAGACATTACCACTCATTGCGGAATCAATCTCGGCGTCTGACGGCTTAGGGTTGCCATTGAGTAATGCAACCGCCGTCATGATCTGGCCGGACTGGCAATAGCCACATTGTGGTATCTGTTCGTCTATCCAGGCCTGCTGTACAGGGTGCAGACCGCCATCGCTGCCGCTGATGCCTTCAATGGTCGTGACGGCCCGGCCAAGTGCGGCCTTGACCGGTGTTACACAGGCTCGTTTGGGCGAGCCATCAATGTGAACCGTACAGGCACCGCACATTGAAATGCCGCAGCCGAACTTGGTGCCGGTCAGACCAGCCTGCTCGCGTAAAAGCCATAAAAGGGGTGTGTCCGGAGCAACGTCGAACGTCTGCGTTTTACCATTAATCTTAAGTTCAATCATCACTCTGCGAGATATTACACCTTTGACTTGAGAATGTCTCTGGCAGCCTCAGCCGGTGTCAGTTTCCGCGCAACGGCAGCCTCAATAGTGTCAGCGATAAGCTGTTCCGGCGTCGAGCTGAATGACAGTTCGAGGTATGCGACCGCTTCCCTGTAAATACGCGCCCTGAGCATCTGGCGACAGCGCTGTTCAAACCTGTTGCCATGCTGGAGAAAGTTGAAATGCGCCTGTATGGTCTGTTGTAAATCGTCAACACCTTCTCCACTCAATCCATTAACCGCCAGGACCGGTGCAGACCACGGGTCACCCCCAGCGCTGTCTTTTTGTCGCAAATGGAGTGCATTTTTGATATCCAGCAGCGTCCTTTTTGCACCTGTCAGGTCATTTTTTGTGATCGCGTGTATATGTGCGACCTCGAGCAGGCCAGACTTCATTGCCTGGATTTCATCACCCAGGCCAGGTGCGGACAGGGCAATAATGGTATGTGCCGCCTGCATAGCGTCAAGCTGGTTTTGACCACTGCCGAGGGTTTCAATAATGATGCTGCCATAGCCACAGGCATCAAATATGTCTGCTGCCCTGAAGACTGCCAGTGGCAGGCTGCCACGGCTTTCCCGGCTCGCCAGACTACGGATGAAGCATCGTTTGTCTGAACCAAGTTCGTGCATGCGTATACGGTCACCGAGCAGGGCACCGCCGCTGACCGGGCTGGATGGATCACAGGCGATGATGGCAACTTTCCCGGTGGTCGTCGGCGCCAGGCAGGTGGCCAGCTTGCTGATCAGCGTGGATTTACCCGCGCCGGCTGGCCCGGTGATGCAGATAATATGCGCGTGACCGGTGCGCGGGAATAGGACTTTCTGAATGGTTTGTGCGTCAGCGGAGGCCGTTTCGGAAAGACTCAGCAGACGCGCAATGGCAGTGGTGTCGCCATCCAGAGCAGCCTGCAGCAGTGCTTTCACAGGTTGGGGCTAGCCTGCATATTTCACCAGTATCCTGAAGGATGGCGCAGGACAGACGGCACTGAGCGCCGGTCTGGACTGAGGGTCATAGCCGTAGCTATGGGTCGAAGGAAGACCAAGCTCAGTGCCGTCTGAACCAGCCAGGACCAGGAAAGGAAATGAGCCGGGTACAATCTGTAGCAATAGATTTTGTGGCAAACGGTGTACTTTCTCCCTAATATCCATTTAATTATTAGGAGGCTCGGTTCCGACTGGTGAAATATGCAGGCTAACCGTCATTCAGCGGCAGTCTGAGCTGTGCTGGCAGCAAGCAGGATTTCGTTGAGCACCTTCCGGTCCCCGATTTGATTGGCCATCAACAGGATCAGTTTGGCATTGACGGCCTGGCTCTGATCAGAGTCCAGATCCTGGTGCAGCGCGATGAGTCGGGCGTAAAAATCGTCCGGGTCATCGATATTTGCTTCTGTGCACATTTTTTTGTTCATTTGACTTCCCTCAGACCGGTTGTCGGGTTGCATGGGCGACCGCTTTGCGGACCGCCTGCACATCGAATTTACGCCAGCGGGCCACGACGTGCTGGTCTGGTCTGAACAGGTAATAAGTGCCGGCCTTACCATCGAGTTTTTGTTGCAGCAGACCCGTATGATCAAATAGGGTGTGATCAAATAAATCGTCCTGGCCGCTAACACCCCTATCGGTTACCAGCAGCGTGTTGACCGGAATGGTATCCGTGGCAAGATCAGCAACACCATCCGGTGTCTGTTTGCCGGCAGGGGCGAAAAAAACACCGGTAAAACCATCACCCAGCATTTTCAGAAACCAGCTATGCTGCCCGTCGACGGTCACCGGCACATCCACTGATGGCGAACCGGGTAGCAGATTGCTGTCGAAACTGTCTGTGTCAGCGGTATTTAAAACTGAATCTGCAAGTACCGTAGGTGTTGACAGACGGCCGCTATTGACAAAACGACGTGCAAAGGCGTATTTGCCGGCCAGCTCCAGGGTGGCGTCGCGGAACGCCCGACTGGCTTTGGTTTTAGGTGTAATAAAATTGGTCGTACGGGCTGAATGGAGCAGGTTTTCCCGGGCCGCGGCAATTCGCTCGTCGTTATAGGACTCAAGCAGACGTGGGGGTGCCTTGCCGTTCAGCACCAGGGCGAGCTTCCAGCCGAGGTTGTCCACATCCTGCAAGCCGCTGTTGGCTCCACGTGCACCAAACGGTACAACGATGTGGGCTGAATCACCTGCGAACAGAATCCGTCCATGCACCAGGGCATCCATGCGACGGCACTGGAAACGGTAAATGCTGACCCATTCGAACTCGAATTCGATATCTTCGCCCAGCATGGCCCGGATACGTCTGGCGACATTTTCCTCTTTTATCTCTTCCTGGCGGTCGATGTCACGTCCGAGTTGAAAATCCAGCCGCCAGACGTCATCCGGTTGCTTGTGTAGCAGAGCCGACTGTCCACGGTTAAAGGGTGGATCAAACCAGAACCAGCGTTCGGTTGGAAAATCCGCCTTCATCCTGATATCTGCGATCAGAAAGTTGTCCTGGAAAGTCTCACCGCCAAAATCAAAACCCAGCATTTTGCGTAGCGGACTGTTGCTGCCATCTGCGGCGATCAGATAGTCGCAGTCCAATTGGTAATCACCCGCCGGTGTGCGCACACGGACGGTCACCCCGTCATCTGTCTGCATGACTGCGGTGACTTCATTTTTCCAGCGTATACGTGTGTGCCGGCGTGTTGCAACCTCATCCACCAGATATTCTTCGGTGTAATATTGCTGCAGATTGATAAAGCCGGGAAACTGCTGGTCCTCCTCTTCCAATACATTAAAACCATAAACGGGCTGAGTGCTGTCGCCAAAAAAGACCTTGCCGTGGTTCCAGGTGACGCCTTTTTCCAGCATGCGTTCCCCGAAACCCAGCCGGTCTGACACCTCGAGCGCCCGTTTGGCCCAGCAAATCGCCCGCGAGCCGACGCTGACCTTGTTGTCATCATCCAGTATGATGCTGCGGATCCCGCGTTGGTCCAGATCAAGCCCCATGGCCATACCAATCGGGCCGGCGCCGACGATGATGACCGGCACCCGGACGCGTTCGGGGTTGTCCAACTCCGCCGGCCGGGTGAATGGATAAACCTTGCGCTGGTAAGCCATGGGTCTGTCTTATTGGATGCCTTCCAGGTCGCGCCACATCTGTGCGTCGCGTTCTGCTGTCCAGATCCGCGGGTCGCGGATACCACCAGCCTCGTCATAGGCGCGGCTGACATCGAAGGGCAGACAGTGATCGAAAATAACCCAGTGACCGAATTCCGGTTTCAGTCGGGCATAGGTTTGTGCATAGATATCCTTGAGGTTCATGCCGGCATCACGGCCTTCCTTGACCGAATCAAACATGGTCGTCAGAAATGCGCGGGTGCCGTCGATGGCCTCATTGCACAATGCCGTTGTCGTCAGGGCATCGCCACGGCCGGGTACCAGGGCTACCGGTTGTAAGTCGCACAAGCGTTGTAAGGTTTGCGGCCAGTCCGTCAGGTAGGCATCACCGGTGTAGGGGGTCGCGCCATATTCCACCAGGTCACCGCTAAAGAGCACCTTCTCTTTTGGCAGCCAGATGACCGTATCGCCCTTGGAATGGCCACGGCCCAGTTGCAACAGCTTAACTTCGCGCTGGCCCATCCAGACGGTCATTTCCCCCTTGAAGACGATGCTTGGCCAGGTCAGACCCGGAATGGACTCGATACCCCGGAACAGACGTGGAAAACGCTCGGCTTCAGACTTGTAATCCTGCTCGCCACGTTCGACGATCAGGTCATAGCTATCCTGGCTGGCGATGATTTCGTCCGCATCGTAGGCGGACGCACCCAGTACTCGGGCCGCGTGGTAGTGACTCATGACCACATACCTGATGGGTTTGTCGGTGACGGTGCGTATTTTTGCGATAACATCACGCGCCATGACCGGTGTGGCCTGCGCATCGAGTACCATGACCGAGTCATCACCGATCACGACGCCCGTATTGGGATCACCCTCGGCGGTATAAGCGTAAATGCCGTCGGCCAATTCGGTAAAAGAGACCTGTTTGTCTTCAAGGTCTGCATGAGATGCAAATTTTTTAGTCATAAATTTTCCTTTGGGTTGTTTTCACTGTCCCGGTCACGCCAGGGCAGCAGGTTAACGGGAACGTTTGTCAACCATACGTACCGCTTTGCCCTCTGAACGGGCAATCTCACCCTCACTGCGCAGTTCAATGATTGAACTGACACCGATGAATGACTTGATATTGTGACTCAATTTGGCGGCAATTGTGCTACGTTCTTCAGCAGAGCATTGACTCATGTGTGGTTTCAGTTCCACCAGAACCCGCAGCCGGTCCATTTGATTGGCAGTATACAGTTCAATCTGGTAATGGGGTGAGCACTCCGGCAGTTTTAGAATCTCTTCTTCGATCTGGCTCGGAAAGACGTTGACACCACGTATGATCATCATGTCATCCGAGCGCCCGGTGATCTTGTCCATACGTCGCATGCTGCGCGCGGTGCCTGGCAACAGACGTGTCAGGTCACGGGTCCGGTAACGGATGATGGGCAGGGCCTCCTTGCTCAGCGAGGTGAACACCAATTCACCATACTCGCCATCAGGCAGGACTTCGCCACTCGCCGGGTCAACAATTTCCGGGTAAAAATGGTCTTCCCAGATATGTGGGCCGTCCTTGGTTTCCAGACATTCACAGGCTACACCGGGACCGATCACTTCTGATAAACCATATAAATCAATGGCATCCAGGCCACAACGTACTTCAATTTCCTGACGCATGGCATCGGTCCAGGGCTCTGCGCCAAACATCCCCACACGCAGTGAGGATGTTTTCGGGTCGATACCCTGGCGCTCAAACTCGTCGGCGAGGTTGAGCAGATAGGAGGGTGTGGACATGATGATGTCGGGCCCAAAGTCCTGGATCAACTGTACCTGTCTCTCGGTCTGACCACCCGACATGGGGATAACGGTTGCGCCCAGACGTTCTGCACCGTAGTGCGCACCCAAACCACCGGTGAACAGGCCGTAGCCATAAGCGACATGGATAATGTCCCCGTTGCTGCCGCCGGCACCCCTGATGGAACGGGCCATGACATCGGCCCACATATCGACGTCATTTTGCGTATAACCCACCACGGTGGGTTTGCCCGTGGTGCCACTCGATGCGTGGATACGCACCACGTCTTGCATGGGCACGGCAAACAGGTCAAACGGGTAATTTTCACGCAGGTCCTGCTTGGCGGTCATGGGGAAACGACCCAGATCGGCCAGAGATTTTAAATCGCCGGGGTGAACACCTGCCTGGTCAAACTTTTTGCGGTAATGCGCAACGTGCTCATACGCGTGCTTAAGACTCCATTGCATGCGTTCAAGTTGCAGTGCCTGCAATTCGTCCAGACTGGCTTTTTCGATGGGTTCCAGTTGCTTGTGATCGATCCTATTCATGGTTTCTCCTCTACGGGTCCGACTTCGGACTGTATCCACTGTGCATCAAAAGATTCTATTTCGGCGAAGGCCCGGTGACTCTTGTCGCTTACTGAAAACCAGAAAGCGAACGCCAGGTTTGCCAGCATCGAAAACAGGGTCGGGTACAGGTACGGGAAGACCGGTTTATCAAACCCCAGCAGGCTGACCCAGACGGTTGGCCCCAGTATGACCAGCAGCAAGGCAGTTGTCAGCCCGGCGTAGCCACCGGCCAGCGCGCCGCGCGTGGTAAATCTTGACCAATACATCGACAAGAGCATCACGGGAAAATTGACACTGGCGGCGATCGCCAGTGCAATCAGCGCCAGCACCGCGACATTTTCGCCCTCGAGCAGGATGGCCAGCGCCATGGTGATCAGACCGATCAGAAATGTCGTGATGCGGGAAATTTTCAGTTCTGTGGCCCGGTCGCTTTCACCCTGGCGGATCACGTTGGCGTACAGGTCATGTGAAACGGCGGCAGCGGCCGACAAGGTCAGACCCGAAACCACGGCCAGGATGGTGGCAAAAGCGACGGCGGATATAAAACCGAGGAACAGGTCACCGCCGATGACCCTGGACAGGTGCACCGCAGACATGTTGACACCACCGATGAGGCTGCCATCCGCGTTCAGGAATTCCGGGTTGGTGCTGACATAAACGACCGCACCCAGACCAATGATAAAAATGAGGCTCTGAAAATAACCAATGAAACCGATCGCGTAGGCAACCGAACGACGTGCCTGGCGTGCATTATTCACGGTAAAAAAACGCATCAGCACATGCGGCAGACCGGCTGTGCCAAAGAGGAAAGCCAGTGCGATTGAAATAATCGTGATGATGTCGGTGAACATCACCCCGGGGGCCATGATGGCCGAACCGTCTGCATGTGTATTGACAGCCGCGGTGATCAGACTACCAAAATCAAAGTGCATCAATGACATGACACCAAAGCCAATGATTGTGCCACCGGTTAGCAGCAACACGGCCTTGATGGTCTGAATCCAGGTGGTTGCAAGCATGCCACCAAACGTCACATAGAGTGTCATCAGCACACCAACCAGTATGACCGCAAAGGCATACGGCAAACCGAAAAGAACCTGGATCAGAGCACCGGCCCCAACCATTTGCGCCAGCAGATAGGGTATGGCAACCGCAAGCGAACCGATTGCTGACATGATTCTGATTGGTTTGCGTTCCAGACGGAAGGCCACGACATCGGAAAAGGTATATTGGCCGAGGTTGCGCAGTCTTTCCGCCACCAATAATAAAACCACGGACCAGCCCATGGTTCCGCCGATAATGAATAACATGGCATCCATACCGGTGCTGTAAACCAGTGCGGTGACACCCAGAAAGGTTGCCGCCGACATGAAGTCACCGGCGATCGCCAGGCCGTTTTGTACCCCCCCAATGTTTCTGCCTGCAGCGTAAAAATCCGAGCGGGTTTTGGTTCGCTTCGATGCCCACAACGTGATCACCAGGGTGATGCTGACAAACAGGAAGAACATTACGATGGCACTGATGTTCATCTTTTAAGCCCACGTTTGATGCTGGCCATGACATTCTTTTCGAGTGGCTCGAAAAAGTGATTGGCCAGACGCACATAGACCAGGGTCAGAATAAAAATCATGGCCAGAATGGCATACCCAAGAACGATCCCGAATGGGACGACCCCATTGCTAAACACCGGCTCTGCCAGAACCTCGGGCGCATACACCGACAACAGGCTGAAAAGGAGGTACAGAGCGAGCAAGAACAATAAAAAAGTGTTTGAAACCCAGCGACGCACACGTACGAGCCTCCGGAAATCCTTGTCTTTCATTATTTGTTTATCGATTTGTGAAAGCATGACCTGTGTATTACCTGTTTGGCTCAACTGTCGGTGTTCTGGTATAAGTAAACCAAACTAACCCCGGAGCATGAGCATATGAGTCTGTGAAGAGATCGCCAAAAACCAGCCGCAGCCAGGACCTGGGCAGACCCGATATACGTCTGGGTGTTCCCGGCGCCTTTGGTGAGCAGGCCTGGCTTGAGGGTCTGACGCATTTGTGCCGCTGCATCGGCACGGCGGAATTTGAATCCTGTTTACTGAAGTTATTGAACAAGGTGACCCCCATTGACCATTGTGTCGTATTCACCTATGGCGAGACGGGCGCTGGTCATCTTTTTACACATGGAAGAATGCCGGTGGAAGATGCCCGGCAACTCGCTCATGACTATGTTAGGGACTTTCACGAGCAGGATCCGAATTTTGCGCAAATATGTGCCGCTGGCGTGAGTGGTGGTGATGGCCTTATACCACTGGCTGCCGATCCGGCTGAAGACACGTCCTATCGTAACCATTTTTTTGACCGCCATGATCTGATCGACAAGGCATCGACCATCGGTAAGGTTGAGGATGGCAGCGTGTACTGTAACTTTTACCGCATGGGCCGCTCCGGAATCTACTCGGAAAAGGACTGGCAACTGCTCGAATCCATCCTGCCACTGGTGACAGCTTTGATATCCACTCATTACCGGATGCTCCAGCTAAAACCTGCCGGCAAACAAAAAATACACCGTAAGGCACGCAGCCTGGTACACAATATCATCAGCAAGAATGCTCCTCCATTTTCTCAGTTGACCACACGTGAGCGCGAGGTCTGCGAACGCATATTACTAGGCTACACATCAGTTGGTATAGGCCTTGATCTTGCAATTGCACAATCCAGTGTGGTCACGTACCGGCGCCGGGCGTATGAAAAACTGGGTATTTCCAGCCAGAACGAATTGTTTTCCCTGTGTCTGACAGCCAGTCAGGATCTGTATCAAAGGACCTGATTCGAATTTTCACCGCCAGGTCATCGCACTGACCCACGTCACAAACCCAGTGTAGTGTACAGTCGGTCAATTGACTGTCACCATAAAAGAGGACATTGGTTTTGCAAGCCTGATCAAAGCTCTCCACCGGCGACATTAATGGCCTGGCCGGTGATGGCGGCTGAATCAGGCTGGCATAACCACAGGACCGTTGCCGCGACCTCCTGTGGTGTGATCAGGCGGCCCTGGGGGTTATTTTTAAGTAGTTCGTCCAGTGCCTGCTGTCTTTGCATGCCGGTGTTTGCGACAATGTTATCGAGCGAGTGCTGCAGTAAATCGGTATCACAAAAGCCGGGACAAACCGCGTTGACGGTGACGCCGGATCGGGCCATTTCAACGGCCAGTGCCCGGGTCAGACCCAGCACACCGTGCTTGGCTGCGCAATAGGCTGACACATAGGCATAGCCTTTCTGCGCCGCGCTGCTGGCGATATTAATAACCCTGCCAAAACCCGCCTCTGACATGCCATTGATTACCGACCGGGTACACAGATAGGTGCCGGTCAGGTTGACCGCGAGCATGCGTTGCCAGAGATCAAGGTGCATTTTTGTAAAGACACAGGACTCAGCCGCACCGGCATTGTTGACCAGTATGGTCACCGGTCCGTTATTCTCCACGGTCGCAGTAAAGCCATGCCGGACGGCATCGGCGTCGGTCACATCGACCTGCTGTGCACTCGCCTTGAACCTGGCCGCGGCTGTAGCAAGCCGCACGGGGTCACGGCCCATCAGTGTGACCCGCATACCGGTTGCGGTCAGGCGGGCCGCGATGGCGGCACCGATTCCGCTGGCGCCGCCGGTCACGACCGCGTGCTGTGCGCCATAGAAGGAATTTAGTTTTTCATTCATTCAAATCACCAGGTTCAAGCTGTGTCTTGCGCACGATAAGAAATCCAGCTGTCGAAATCAAAACAGCCAGCACAACCCCGATCATGGTTGGCATCAGAGAATCGTCATAAAATCTTCCAACCAGGTAGCCCAGCAGAGCGGCGAATGAAATCTGTAAAAATCCAAAAACTGAAGAGGCCCGCCCCGCTGCGTCCGGCATTTG
The DNA here is from genome assembly GCA_964650905.1 of uncultured Wenzhouxiangellaceae bacterium. Taxonomy (GTDB): domain Bacteria; phylum Pseudomonadota; class Gammaproteobacteria; order Xanthomonadales; family SZUA-36; genus SZUA-36. Next base: position 38,920 of record CAZYVH010000018.1, read on the forward strand.
CGTAATGGCGCCCATCTGGCTGACAGAAAGACTCAGGCCACCGGCCATGAATACCAGGAAAAATGCCACCAGTATGGGTACCAATCGGTAGATATCAAACAGGGCCAGGACCAGCAGCAGGCATGCTGCCAGCAGCCCAACCCGCTGACCCATGGCCAGCACCCTGATGACGCCAAGTCTGCTGACCAGACGCGAACTGGTCATAGCACCGGCTACATAACCAAGAACGACCACCATGAAGGTATAGCCAAAGCGTTCCGGTGCTACCCCCAGACGGCCTATTAACAGGAACGAGGAGGTCGATATATAGCAAAACATGGCGGCATAAGTGGCACCACCGCAAAGCGTAAAGCCCACAAAGCCGGGGTTGCTCATACAGCGGGGGAACTGGCTCGCAATACTGCCCGGTCTGAATGTACCAATACCAATCGTTTTACACGATTCCTGCAGGTGGCTGACTCCAAAGACCGTTAGGCTACCCAGCAACAGTAACAAAACAAAGTGAGAGCGCCAGTCAAAAACATACAGCATCCAACTACCGAAAACCGGCGCGATAGCCGGTACCAGAGCCATGGCCCCGGCAATGGACGCCATGATACGGGCTGCATCGGTCGCCGCGTAACTGTCTGCCACAATAGCACGGGCCAGGACCGGTGCGCTGGCGGCACCGAGACCCTGCACAAACCTTGCACCGATCAGTGTGTTGATGTCCGGTGAGACAATACATACCAGTGTAGCGGCAAGGTAAACGGCCATGCCGGTATACAAAACAGGTTTGCGACCATGGACATCCGAGACACTGCCATAAAATAGTTGTCCGACCGCGAAACCAAAAAGAAAAACACTCAGGGTCGACTGACCCTGGCTGATATCCGCTCCGAGACTTTCGATCAGTTGTGGGATGGCCGGTAAGTACAAATCGGTGGAAACTGCCATCATTGCGACAAGTAGTGTGAGGGTGACACGTTGTAGCCAGGTACTTTGGGCGCGTACTGTCTTATTGGCTTGCAGCGGGTCTGGCACAGTGCTCACCTGATGATGTACAGTGACAGGATTTCCGCAGTCAACGCGGCATTTCTCTGGTTTTCAATTTCAACCCACACCGATCGCCTGAGCAGCCACTGCCCGGATTTTCTACTGTTAACCTCGAGAATTTTCTGATGCGTGCGCACCCTGGCCCCTGCCTTTACTGCTTGCAGATAGCGAACCTTGTCCGAGCCGTAATTGATGGTCATCAAGAGTCCTTCAGGAAGGATCATATTCTGCTGGTTAAGGTGAGACAAAAGTGAGAGCGTCAGGAATCCGTGGGCAATGATGCCCCTGAATGGTGTTTGCGCTGCCCTTTCCGGGTCAACGTGGATAAATTGAAAGTCGCTGGTGGCCTGCGCAAACTGGTCAATTCTTTGTTGATCAATCAACAACCAACCGGATGGTTTGAGCTCTCTTCCGGCACTGGAGGTGAATTCATCAAGACTTACGATCATGCTCATTGTGTGTTGTCTCACATCCTGAAAGGTAGCACGGCACAGAAAAGCAAGCTCCGGCAGGGTAAACGCTGAACGCTGGTGTAAAACGATTTACTGTGCAAGCCAGTCTGCGAGGTCCAGCGCGTAATAGGTCAGGATTAAATCCGCCCCGGCGCGCTTGATCGCCGTCATGGTTTCCAGCACGATCGCTCTTTCATCAATGACACCGGCTCTGGCCGCAGCCTTGATCATCGAATACTCGCCGCTGACGTGGTAAGCCGCCAGTGGCCGCTGAGTGTGGGCACGAACACTTGCAATGACATCCAGAAAGGCGGTAGCGGGTTTGACCATCAGTATATCAGCGCCTTCCGCCTCATCCTGCAGCGATTCGGCCAGTGCCTCACGGCCATTGGCGGGATCCATCTGGTAGGTGTTACGGTCGCCTTTGAAACTGCTGTCGACCGCTTCGCGGAAAGGCCCGTAAAACGCCGAGGCAAATTTTGTTGAATAGGACATGATGGGCAGTGTTGCAAAGCCGGCTTCATCCAGGCCCTCTCTTATGGCTGCGATCATGCCATCCATCATGCCGGATGGCGCGATCATGTCAACACCGGCCCGGGCGGCGACAACCGCCTGGCGCTGTAAATTGACCAGGGTTTTGTCATTATCAACATCGTCCTGGCTGACCACGCCACAATGACCGTGTTCGGTATATTCACAGAAACAATTGTCACTGATCACAAACATTCCAGGTTGGGCCTGCCTGGCGGTGCGGATCATACGTGCCATCAGACCGTCGTCGTTCCAGGTATCGCTGCCGTCACTGTCTTTGTGTTGTGACACGCCAAACAGTATCACCGCTTTGATACCCCTGGACCACGCATGTTGCACAACACCCGCCAAGTCGCTTTCGGGGTAGCGAAAAATACCGGGCATACTTTCTATTGGTACTTTGTTGTCGATACCCTCTTCGATAAATAACGGCAGAATCAGGTCATCCACGCTGAGGTGTGATTCACGCACCAGGCTGCGTATGACATCGTTGCGACGCAAACGGCGAAAACGAAACGAAGGACCCAGGTTCACTTTTTTATTCACCATTTAAAACCCTTTCCAGATGAGTGTTTAGCTAGTGCGGTGTAACGTATAAATAGTACGTATTATAACATTATCGCAAGCCTGCCAGCGGTGAATTCCAGCAACGTTGTTTACGCCTGAGAGTGTGCGCTGCGGGGGGCACCGGTAGCGGTCTCCGGGACACATTCTGGTGTACTGCATCGTACACATGGCCCTTTGTGCCTGGCCCGAAGGGAGGTCACCTGTGACTGCACTGCTGCATTGGGCCTCTTGGAAAGGACTAGCCATTCCCTGCGAACCCCGCCTTGAATTGCACTCACAGGTGGCCTCTGAAAGTATCATGTGTACGATGCAGTACACTGGCCATCCGTGGGCATTCGATCAGCCGTTCCCGACGGCTGACGGTCCCGGACACCGCCACCGGCACCCCCTCACAAGCCGTTGTGCCAGTGCATG
>CAZYVH010000019.1:0-25344 GCA_964650905.1 uncultured Wenzhouxiangellaceae bacterium
GTCTTGTCTTGGACCATCTGGGTAACTCTGAATCCCACACTATAGGCTTGACATGGCACTAAGCGGCCTGTTTTGCCTTGCGCCGTTTGGTCAGCCAGGACATGCGCGCACGTAACTTGGCGCCAACGGTTTCAATCGGGTGGGCACGGCGTTTTGCCATCAGGTCCCGATACCCCTCGCCACCGGCACGGTACTCGTCCATCCACTGTTTTGCAAAACTGCCATCCTGAATATCCGCCAGTACCGCGCGCATACGCTGCTTAACACCGTCATCGAGGATACGGGGGCCGGAAACCAGGTCACCGTAGGAGGCGGTGTCGGAAATAAACTCATACATTTTGCCAAGACCACCCTCATACATCAGGTCAACGATCAGCTTGAGTTCGTGCATACATTCAAAATAGGCAGCTTCTGGTTGGTACCCGGCTTCCACCAGGGTTTCAAAACCATGGATGACCAATTGCGAGGCGCCGCCGCAAAGTACAGCCTGTTCCCCGAACAAGTCGGTTTCCGTCTCTTCAGCAAAAGTGGTATCGAGCACACCCGCACGCGTACCACCGATGCCATGGGCGTAACTGAGTGCACGTTCCGCTGCCTCACCACTGGCGTCCTGGTGGACCGCCCTCAGGCAGGGAACACCGCGGCCTTCCTGGTATTGTCGTCGCACCAGGTCACCGGGCGACTTGGGCGCGACCATGATCACATCGATATCAGCGGGCACTTTGATGGCGCCAAAATGAATATTGAAGCCGTGTGCGAAAAGCAGGGCATCACCTGCGTGCAATTGCTCACGTATCTGTTCGAATACAGCAGGCTGTGCCATGTCCGGCACCAGCATGGCCACCACTTGCGCCCTTGCCGCCGCCTCGCTGAACCCCTTCACCTCAAAACCATCGTCTGTCGCGGTCTGAGCGGTCGGGCCACCCGGGCGGGCGCCGATGACCACTTCATAACCGGAATCCCGCAGATTCTGCGCATGGGCCTTGCCCTGGCTGCCGTAACCCAATACCGCCACCGTCATACCGGCCAGCGCATCCCGTTTCACATCGTCTTGTGTAAATAACTTCATTGCTAACTTCCTTTGCTGTGTTAAAAAAAAACCCCGCCTCTTTGGAGTTGCGGGGTTTTGGTATTGTGTTTGTCTGCTACTGCTATGCGATCCAAACTACCCCGCCTGTTAAGCCGAGAATAAGCACAAGCACTAGCAGGACGGGGATGTCTGCTGCCAGCAACCGGGGCATCTGCTCGACAGCACAGTAAACCGGCGCTGTTTGACGTATATTTAAACTCATGGCCGCTTTATCGCGCACTCGGCGATGAATGTCAATGTTTTTTTAATAAAAATCAATGCTCAAAACAACGTGGAGTTCAGAAAAGACTTCCCTGACCATGCTCAATGTTGTCAACAATCGCTGCTTCCGGTTTTTCAGTCTTTTCTTCATTAACAGGTTGATCCAGTACGGTCTTGTCTGGAATGGGCTCAACAGGTGTCGTTTCAACCGCGACGGCATTGCTGGTGAGACCATTCATCGAAGTTTCTTCGGTATTATCAGGTACTGATCTCCCAACGACCAGACCGATCAACTCGTCCAGAGTGCAGTGGGCCTCAAGCTTGTGCCGCAAAGGCTGCTGTTTACCAATGCGGTAACAATTCCTGCGACCCTGCTTCTGTACGCTGACCATACCGCAGTCCTGCAAATCATGGACAATTTTTTGCACCGCTCTTTCAGTAATACCAACGTCTGCAGCAACATCGCGAAGACGTGCGTTGTTATCGCGGGCCAGGCACACAAGAACGTGACCGTGGTTGCTGAAAATTGTCCAGTTGCTCATTAAAATAACTCTTATAAATACGTGTTTTATGAATTATATTTCGTGTTTACCAATTCTTCAATAAAAATTACCTATCAGTGCCGACCTATAACGCTGCTGCCAGTTCACTACCCTCGCGTATAGCAAACTTGGCATCCAGTTCAGCGGCTTTGTGGGCACCGCCGATAACGTGGCAGGCCGCACCCATTGCCTGTAATTCATCCGCCAGGTCACGGTTGCTGACCTGACCGGCGCAAATAACAATATGATCGACCTCCAGTAACTGTGACTTGCCATTGATGCTGATATGCAAACCCTCGTCATCGATACGTTCATAGTGTACGTTTGAAACCATTTGCACACCCAGGTGGCGCAAACTCAGACGATGTATCCAACCGGTCGTCTTACCGAGAGATTTACCGGGCTTGCTGGCCTTGCGCTGCAGCAACCATATCTCCCTCGCCGCTGCCGGCGGTTGTGCTTTCACACCCTCGACACCACCCCGGGTCCTGAGACTCCGGTCTATGCCCCATTCCCGCGCAAACGCATCAATTGACTGGCTGGCCGACGGCTGGTCCGGATCGTGACCGAGATACTCGGCGACATCGAAACCGATTCCACCGGCGCCAATGATGGCGACCCGCCGGCCAATTTCAACGCGTTTATAAAGTACATCGATATAGCTCACCACGCTGGGGTGATCAATACCCGGGATATCAATCTGTCGAGGAAACACACCACTGGCCAGGACCACTTCATCAAAACCGTGAAGGTCTTGTGCGCCCACGCGTGTGTTCAGGTGCAAATTGACACCACTTCGCTCAAGCTCACCGCTAAAATATGTGAGACTGGCCGCAAATTCCTCTTTTCCAGGAATTTCCTTCGCCATGTTGAACTGTCCCCCGATCCTGTCGGCCGCTTCAAACAGGCTGACGGTATGGCCACGGCGTGCGGCAATGGTTGCACAGGCCAGACCAGCGGGCCCTGCACCCACTACAGCGAGGGTCTTGACACGTGCCACCGGCAGGTAATTCAGTTTCGTTTCATGACAGGCCCGCGGGTTCACCAGGCAACTACAGGTCTTGCCACCAAAGGTATGGTCGAGACACGCCTGGTTGCAGGCGATGCAGATATTGATTGCTTCAGGGCGTCCTTCACGGGTCTTTTTGACAAACTCAGCATCCGCCAGCAGTGGCCTGGCCATGGAGACCATGTCGGCATCACCACGCGCGAGTATCTGCTCCGCCACCGCCGGTGTATTGATCCGGTTGGTGGTGATGACCGGCACCCCGATTTCTGGCCGGATTCGGGCCGTTACCCATGAGAAAGCGCCGCGCGGAACCATGGTGGCGATGGTCGGAATGCGGGCCTCGTGCCAGCCGATGCCCGTATTGATCAGTGTCGCCCCGGCTGCCTCAGCGGCCTTCGCCTGGGCAATGATTTCATCCCAATTGTTGCCATCCGGTAAAAGATCCAGCATGGACAGACGGTAGATAATGATGAAATCCGGTCCTGCCACCTGGCGGCAACGGGCGATGATCTCCTCGGCAATCCGGTAACGGTTACGCGCGCTGCCACCCCATTGATCACCACGCTTGTTGACATGTGGCGTGGTGAACTCGTTGATGAAATATCCTTCCGAGCCCATAATTTCAACACCGTCATATCCCGCCTCGCGGGCCAACCGGGTGGCTCTGACAAAGGTGCGTATCTGTCTTTCTACACCGCCCGCGGTCAATCCATGCGGTTTGAACGGTGTGATCGGCGACTGTATGGCCGTTGGCGCAACACTGAAAGGGTGATAACTGTAACGTCCGCCGTGCAGGATTTGCATGCATATCTTGCCGTCCTCGGAATGCACCGCATCAGTCACAAGCCGGTGCCGGGGCAATTGGAAACGGTTGATCAAGGCCGATGAAAAAGGCGCCAGCCAGCCACGTATGTTCGGCGCCATGCCACCGGTCACCATCAGACCGGCTTCACCCGCGGCACGCTCTGCAAAATAGGCGGCCAACCTCGGGAAATCACGCCGGTGGTCTTCGAGACCGGTATGCATCGAGCCCATCAGGACACGATTTTTTAACGATGTGAAACCGAGATCCAGCGGGCTTAGCAAGTGTGAAAAACGGCCATCAGAAGTCATGGGACAAATCCTCAAAAAGTATCGCAATCAATGTACGTGCACGGGTCATAGCTTCCGCCAGCGTTGTCTCGATGGCTTTCATGGTAACCGGTGTACTGCCCAGCCCGGCTGCCCAGTTGGCACTGACACACAGACTGGCATAATCAAGTCCTGCCTCCCTCGCCAATACAGCTTCCGGCATGCTTGTCATCCCAACCATGTCACAACCGTCCTGTCTGAAACGACGAATTTCCGCATTGGTTTCCAACCGCGGGCCCTGGGATACCGCCACGCAGCCACCGTCTGTCACCTCCTGCCCTGACCGTTCTGCGGCCCGGATCAGGGCCGTTCGTAAGCGACCATCAAACGGCGCGGCAAATTCAACGTGCTGCAATTCATCAGCATCCGACAGGCTGAAACTGTGCTCCCTACCCCAGGTATAGTCGATCAACTGGTCGGGTATGATCAATGCCCCCGGCTGACAGTGGTTGGTGATACCACCCACTGCATTGACGGCAATGACACCTTCGACACCAGCTTGCACGAGGCTGTCGATATTGGCCCGGTAATTTACCGCGTGTGGTGGTATTGAATGCTGCGGGCCATGCCGGGGCAGGAAATAAACATGCACGCGGTCGACCCTGTATTCTTCGATCGGCGCGGACGGCTGTCCATAAACACTGCCGGATCTCAGGATGTCTGGCGATCCACCCCATTGATCGAGACCACTGCCACCGATCAGGCCCAGGTGCCGCATGGGTTTCAGTCCTCCTCCAACACCCATATTTCATCCAGGTGACGCCATTCTTCATAAGCATCCATACCACAGCCGAATACATATACGTCGGGGACATCAAGACCGATAAAGTCCACATAATCGCGTGCCAGGCCACGATTATGAATTTTCCGTACCAGCACCGCCAGCCTGACCGAGGCGGCACCACGTTTCTCACAGGAACCCTTGATGGCAGCCAGCGTATCCCCTTCATCAAAGATGTCATCCACAACCAGGACGTCCTTGCCTTTGAGGTCAAGACGGGGTGGTACACGGTATTCGAGTTCTGCACCATACAGGCCACCGCGATAGCGCGTCGCGTGGACAAAATCCATCTGTACCGGCATCTTCAGGCGGGTTACCAGCCAGGCAGCGGGTATGATCGCACCGGTCATAACGGAAATCATGACCAGGGGCCGTCCGGCGTAAAACGCGTTGATTTCATCCGCCAGTTTTTGCACAGCCTGATCCACATCGTCGCGCTTGAACAGTACACGGGATTTTTGCAGTAAATCATGTGGATCAGGGTCGTTATTCATATCCATTCAGAATGCTCCAGTTGTTCGATAGATGCGCGCCATTGACGCCATTCGCCGATGCTTTCCAGTTCTTCACGGCTGCTGCCAAGACGTCCCTTCAGCCTGCGCAGGGCTGCGCCCGCATCCTTGTAAGCGCCATCCCGGGTCGTTGCCAGTAAAAGCCTGACAGCGCCTGGCTTACATAGCAACACAGCATCACAACCTGCCCTCAGTGACGCATCAACGCGTTCGCCCACATCACCGGCGATTTGCGCCGCAACCATGCCAAGGTCGTCTGAAAACACCGTGCCATTAAAGTTCAGCTGCTGACGCAACACCGTTTGAATCCAGAATTTTGAATAACCCGCCGGGAACTGGTCCGCCAGCGGATACATTACATGCGCCATCATGACCGCATCCATCTGCCGACTCAAGACCGCGAATGGTTGCAAATCAAGTTCCCTTATTTCTTCAAACGGACGTGGGTCATTGACATCACCGGTATGTGAGTCGGCGACTACCGATCCATGACCCGGAAAATGCTTACCGGTCGCTGACATGCCCGCATCATGCATACCCGCGATATAGGCGCGGGCCAACTCAATAATGACGGCAGGCTGCGCGGCAAATGCACGCTCGCCAATGACAATACTACGTGCACCGATATCCAATACTGGCGCAAAACTAAGGTCCACACCGCACAGTAACAACTCGGTCGCCATGACGCGACCGTGGCGGTAGGCGAAGTCATTCGCCAGCGCAGGGGACTCCGCGTGCATCCTGCCGAGCACGGCCAGTGGCGGCAAAGACGTAAAACCCTTCCTGAACCGTTGCACGCGGCCACCTTCATGGTCCACGCATATCAACAAGTCCCGCGCAGCACACGCTACAATCTCACCCGTCAGTTCCCCGAGTTGTTGCTTGTCAACATAGTTACGCGTAAAAAGCACAACACCACCGACTGCGGGATGGCGTAGCCAGTCACGCTCTTCGTTCGTGACCCTGGGACCCTGCAAGCCGATCAGGAGCGGGCCCAACGCTTGTACCGCTTTGGATTTCAGATCCCTACCTCCCGTTATCGCGTTCAAATAAAGCCATCGCCTCACTGTGCGGTGTATGTGGAAACATGTCCATGATACCGGCGCCACTGAGATTGAAACCATATTGATTAACCAGCAAGCCTGCATCCCGGGCCAGTGTCTCCGGGTTGCAGGAGATGTACAGCACCTGCGAAGCATCGCTGGCGGCTATCCAGGGTAATAATTGAAGTGCTCCGGAACGTGGCGGGTCCAGCATGATCTTTGTGTAACGCTCAGCAGGCCAGGGTAGCTTGTCAGCAGATTCATAGAGGTCAACGGTGTGAAAATCCGCGTTATCAAGGCCATTGCGCCGGGCATTATCAATGGCCCGTTCAACCATTTCTCCCGCCCCTTCCACACCGGTAACCTGCCTTGCCCGGGTGGCCAGTGACAGCGTGAAATTTCCCAGGCCACAGAACAGGTCAAGGATATGGTCCTGAGCGGTTGGGGCAAGTAATTCCATGACCCGCATGATCATTGCCTCGTTCAGTTCAGCATTGACCTGCACGAAATCCAGTGGCTCAAAACGGAAATGCAAACCCAGGGCTTCAACACGGTATTCCAGTTGCAGCTTTGCCGGTTCCAGCAAGCGTACACTCTGCGGCCCCTTAGCCTGCAAATACAAAGCAATGCCGGTCTGCTGCGCAAAAGCACGCAATGACCCGATATCAGCGTTGGACAGATCTTCCAGGTGACGAATAATCAACGCACAGCGGGTATCACCACAGGCGACCTCTATCTGCGGTATGCTCTCAGGACGTTCCAATTGAGCGATTAATTGAGCGATCGATGTCAGTGAATCTGCAATTTCCCGGCGCAGAACATGACACTCAGCCATATCGGTAACGTAACTGCCATTGCGCTCGCGAAAACCCACCAATACCCGTTCCTTGGCGTGTACCACACGCACGGACAAACGCGCCTTGCGCCGGTAGTTCCACGCCGGGCCCGCCAGCGGGGTAAAGACGGTTTTTGGGGTGAGCTGGCCAAGATCCTCTAAAGACTCCAACAGTAGGGTTTGCTTGTGGTTTTGCTGCGCAGCAACCGACATGTGTTGCAAGCTGCAGGCACCGCACTGTCCAAAACTTGGACAGCGGGGCGTCACCCGACTGGTCGCCGGCTGCAGTACTTCAAGCGTCTCTACCTTGCCACGTTGTTTGCGGCCAAAAAGGTAACGCCCCATGACTTTCTCGCCTGGTAGCGCGTCAAAAACCGCCAACACTTTACCCGCCTGCCTGGCCACACCCATCCCAGTTCGATCGAGGGAATCGATCTTCAATTCAAATGGCTGTTCGGGAAGTCGTTTACGTCTGCGGGTCAATTCAACGGTTATCCAATTTGATTCATTATGTAATGTAATACATTAATTATATATTATATCTATATGTTTTATATATTATTTTAATAATTCTATCATTTCAGAAACTGCATCCCCCAGACCAACAAATAATGCTCGCGCAACAATCGCGTGCCCAATGTTCAATTCCACGATTTGTGGAATCTTCACCACCGGCTGAACGTTCTGATAATGCAAACCGTGGCCTGCGTTGATTTGTAAACCAATGCTTTCCCCGTAGCTTGCCGCGTGTTGCAACCGCTGGTACTCCGCTGCCGTCCTGCCCTCGCCCGCGTCCGCGTAACAACCGGTGTGCAATTCAACCACCGGCGCGCCAGCGGCCCGTGCAGCGTCCAGTTGAGAAATATCCGGGTCGATAAATAAGGAGACACGGATTCCAGCCGCCTTGAGACGCCGACAGGCATTTTTTACGGCATCGAAATGGTTCACAACATCGAGGCCGCCTTCGGTCGTCAGTTCCTGCCGCTTTTCCGGTACGAGACAGACATCTGCCGGCAGGTTGGTCTCTGCAATGGCCAGCATTTCATCGGTCACCGCCATTTCAAGATTGACGCGGGTTCTGACCTGCCTGCACAACGCTTCAACTTCTTCATCCTGGATATGACGACGGTCTTCGCGCAGGTGAATGGTGATGGCATCAGCGCCGGCATCCTCCGCAATACGCGCAGCTTCCAGAACACTTGGGTAACTGACGCCGCGCGCCTTGCGGATGGTTGCGACATGGTCAATATTGACGCCTAATAACAATTTTCCGGTTCGCATTGGGATTCCTTCAGAAGTTTCTAAACAGCAGTTGGCTCGCCAGTGGTTTGTCGCCCAGATGATAGCCGATCACGCTGCGCATCAACATACGCAATTCGGGCAAATATTCTTTTTTGATCTGCTCGGCGGCGAGCGCCAGCAGGGCTTCGCCCGAGACCCGTCCCGACGCCTGACCCCCACACCTCACGGGGCCACGTTCCGGGTGGTAAGCATACCAATGCCCCGGCTCAACCTGGTCACCACTTTTAAAATCGCAATCGAGCAACATCGCATAACCAATCGCCTTGAGCAGGTGTTTCTCGAATACCCTCAATAACGGTTGTGGCGGTAAACCTGAAGCCAGTTCCAGCAGCACCTGCTGGTATTGTTCAAATACTTCGCAGTGCGGATCTCCACGCTGCAAAAGGCGCATCAACAATTCGTTGAGATACAACCCGCAAAAAATAGATTCTGCCTCAAGCTTTGGCGGTGACGCAATCTGGTCTGCGGCCGTTAGCGTACCCATCTCACCCTTCTGGCTCCAGCCCAGCAATAGTGGTCGAAAAGGCTGCAGAACATTTCGCCAGCGTGAGCGGGCTGACCTGGCACCCCGTGCCACCACTGCGACACGACCATGTTCACGCGTGAATGCTTCTACAATCAGACTGGTGTCACGAAACCCACGACTGTGTAGCACGTAAGCTGGTTCTGACTGGATACGAAGCACGCGCCCATTACTCCGTATATCCAAACCTTTCGATCAATTTTTCATTGTCCGACCAGTCATTACTGACCTTGACCCATAAACGCAGAAAAACTTTTTCACCGAACAATTCTTCCAACACCAGCCTTGCCTTGCTGCCTACCTGTTTGAGCACGATTCCTTTTTTACCGATGGTTATCTGTTTCTGACTTTCCCTTTCCACCCAGATAATCGCACCAATACGCAGCGTTTTCACACTGCGTTTGAATTCCTCGATCTGCACGGTCAGTGCATAGGGTAGTTCCTGGTGCAAGCGCAGTGTCAGTTGTTCACGGATCATTTCTGCAGCCAGAAATCGTTCACTGCGGTCAGTGAACTGGTCTTCGTCGTATAAGGGTCTGGAGAATGGTATTTTTTGCATAACCTGCCTTTCAAGCTCGCTCACACCGCTACCGGTTTTTGCAGAAATCATGAGAACGCTGGCGTATTCCTGGCTGTTGATATTGTCCTCCACGAAAGACAACAGCGAGGATTTGTCCCTCAGCATGTCCACCTTGTTCAGCACCAGTAACACAGGTACATCGACGACCCGTAAAGCTTTGGCTACGTAATCGTCCTGACGTGTCCACCTGTCAGCCTCGCACAACAACATGACCAGATCGACATCCCGGAAAGAGGCCCTGGCAACCCGATTCATGTAGCGATTCAATGCACGCTGTGCAGTATGGTGTATCCCCGGGGTATCGACATAAACAACCTGGCCACGTGCCGTTGTCTTGATACCCGCCAGACGTTGGCGTGTGGTTTGCGGCTTGGCCGTGACGGCGCTGACTTTCTGGCCCAGGATATTGTTCAGGAGTGTTGATTTACCAACATTGGGTCTGCCGATGATGGCGACGTAACCGAAGCGGTAATCTTCCGGATTGGGTCCGTCTTCACTCATTGACCATACTGTTCGAGTATGGCATCAAACGCCGCTGCTGCCGAGGACTGTTCTGCTTTCTGCCTGCTACTGCCCTCGCCGGTTACACTGACAGCGGTTTTTTCCGCACTGCACTGCACCCTGAACAACTTTTTATGCGGTGGTCCCTCCTCGCTGATCAAGACATAATGAGGCAAAGCATAACCACGCCCCTGTAACCATTCCTGTAAGCGGGTCTTCGGGTCTTTCAGTTCACCTGCTTCCGGGAGGGCTGTGATAACCGCCTTACAGGTATGCAAGATGACCGCCTCGCAGGCTGCAAAACCGCCATCGATGTAAATGGCCCCGTAAACGGCTTCCAATGCATCTGCGAGTATCGATTTCCGCTTAAAACCACCCGACTTCAATTCCCCCTCACCCATGCGAAGGTTTTGTCCCAAATTAATTCTGGATGCAATTTGAGCCAGTGTCTCACCCCGCACAACGCGTGCTCGCAAGCGGCTGAGTCCACCTTCGTCATCATCAGGGTTCAACTCGTACAAGCGAGCGGCAACAACAAAATTGAGGATACTGTCACCGAGAAACTCAAGCCGCTCATTGTTCTGTCGATTCAAACTACGGTGCGTCAGCGCCTGTTCCAACAAACGGGGGTCGGAAAATTGATAGGGAATGCCGGCGATTGCCGTTAATTTTTTACTCAATGCAATGATCCGTCAGCCGGTGGGCATGGATAGTCAATTAGTCAATCTTACTGACTTGTCAAACGTGGCAATCACATCGAGATTTCCTATAACCGGTTTGCGAACATCGTAAGCGACACGCAGATACACACCTCTGCTGCGCACCTTCTTGATGTCTGTTTCCTTGACGTTTTCGGAATAGCTGACGTAGAGACGATTGAGAACCCTGACACGCAGATCATAGAGCGACAGATTGGCACTTCCCTTTTCAGATGCCACGCCGTTTAATGCATTGACTACCGAATAGTATTCCAGATATATCGGCACGATACGCATACCGATGAAGGAGACGAATATCACCATGGCCAGTACCATCAAAAACCCGATAATACTCATTCCCTTTTGTCTATAAACTCTCATCGTGTTTTCCCTCAAAAAACCCAGTGTACTCTTGGAAAAGACCAGCCATTCCCCAGCGAACCCCGCCTTGCATTGCAGTCACAGGTGGCCTCTGAAAGTACCATGTGTACGATGCAGTACACTAGTGTATACCATGACCGATACGTGACCAATCTCCACAGCCCTTCTCAAAATCAAAGTTCAACCAGATACCCACGGCGCGACCCACCAGGTTTTCTTCCGGGACAAAGCCCCACATACGGCTGTCGTTACTGCGGTCACGGTTGTCACCCATCATAAAATAATGCCCTGCAGGCACGACCCACTGACCATTTCGACTTAGACTGCGGTCGTTTAAAAGTAATTCATGCCCGGCATCTCCCAGTTGTTCATTAAACAATTTGGTATCAACGTCTGGCGTCGAGCATTTTAAATCACCGCTGGCAAATCTTCCGGCCAGAACTTTTGTAACTTTTTCGCCATTCACAAAAAGTTGCTTATCACGGTAGCTAATGGTGTCGCCGGGTAATCCGACGGTTCTTTTGATGAAATTGACAGCGGGGTCTTTCGGATAGCGAAACACCATAACATCACCCCGTTGGGGTTCACCCGTGGAAATAATCTTTTTGTTGAGAACCGGCAGGCGTATACCGTAAGCAAATTTATTGACGACGATGAAATCACCAACCAGTAAGGTGGGTATCATGGACCCGGAAGGAATCTTGAAGGGTTCAAACAAAAATGACCGAAATAATAATACGATAAATAATACCGGAAATAATGAACGTGCATACTCGACCAAAACCGGTTCACGTGGCTTCGCCGTACTTTTTTGCACGGCCCGGTCCATCCTTTTTTGTTTGAACAAAAGACTGTCAAACAGCCAGACCAGACCGGTGAAGGTCGTCAGTACCAGCAATACCAATGCAAAATCAATATTCATAGATAGTCCCTATTTTTTTGAATCCTGTTGTAGCACCGCCAGGAACGCCGCTTGTGGTATTTCCACACGTCCAACCTGTTTCATGCGCTTTTTGCCTGCTTTTTGCTTTTCCAACAATTTGCGTTTACGTGTGACATCACCACCATAACACTTGGCGGTGACGTTTTTTCGCAGGGCCTTGACCGTTGTACGAGCGATCACCTGTGCACCGATCGACGCCTGGATCGCAACGTCGAACATTTGTCTTGGTATGAGTCCTTTCATATTAACAGCCAAGTCACGCCCGCGTCGCTGTGCCTGGTCACGGTGCATTATCAATGAAAGGGCATCCACACGCTCGCCATTTATCAATACATCCACACGCACAAACGGTCCGGCGGCAAAGTGTAAGAAATGGTAGTCAAAGGAGGCGTAACCACGACTGACCGACTTCAGTTTATCAAAAAAGTCGAGAACCACTTCGGAAAGCGGCAAGTGGTACTGAATGGAGACCTGCCCACCGAGGTATTGCATGCTGACTTGTGTGCCACGCTTCTCCTCACACAGACCAATGACGGCACCGACATAATCCTGGGGGACCAGGATACTGGCATGGATGATTGGCTCGCGGATTTCCAGTATCTTGTTGACAGCTGGCAGACTGGCAGGATTTTCAAGTGTCAGGGTTTCACCGCTCATCAGCGCCACTTCGTAGATGACTGTGGGTGCGGTGGTAATCAGGTCAACCGAGTATTCACGCTCAAGGCGTTCCTGCACGATGTCCATGTGCAAGAGCCCGAGAAAGCCGCAACGAAAGCCAAACCCGAGTGCTTCGGACGTTTCCGGCTCAAAACTCAGGGACGCGTCATTGAGTTGCAGCTTTTCAAGTGCTGCGCGCAGATCGGGGTAGTCATCGGCATTACTTGGAAAAAGACCGGCAAAAACCCTCGGCTGCATGGTTTTGAAACCGGGTAATGGCTCGGATGCTGGTCGCTTTGCCAGCGTGATTGTGTCGCCAACCGGCGCCCCGTGGACCTCCTTGATACCGGCAACAAAAAAACCAACCTCACCGGCTATCAGTTCTTCACGCAACTCACGCTTGGGTGTGAACACGCCCACCTGGTCTACCTGGTGCTGATCTTTTGAAGACATCAACTCAATCTTGTCGCGCTTGCCGACCCTGCCGTCAACGATTCGGACCAATGACACGATGCCGAGATAATTGTCGAACCAGGAATCAATGATCAACGCTTTGAGCGGTGCATCTGGATCGCCTCCGGGCGCCGGTACATCCTCGACCAACCGCTCCAGCACTTCGACCACCCCATCGCCCGTTTTGGCGCTGACCGCGAGTGCATCCTGCGCCTCGATGCCGATAATATCCTCAATTTCCTGTTTGACCCGCTCGGGCTCTGCAGAGGGCAGGTCAATCTTGTTCAGGACCGGGATGACTTCCAACCCCAGTTCCACCGCTGTATAACAGTTGGCGACACTTTGCGCCTCCACCCCCTGCGCGGCATCTACGACCAGCAATGCGCCTTCACAGGCCGCCAGCGAGCGGGACACCTCGTAGGAGAAATCAACATGTCCAGGTGTGTCAATAAAATTCAGGTGGTAAACCTGGTTGTCAGCAGCCTTGTAGTCCAGCGTCACACTTTGTGCCTTGATGGTGATTCCACGCTCACGTTCAATATCCATGGTATCGAGCACCTGTGCGGACATTTCGCGTTCGCTCAGTCCACCACAAAGCTGTATGAACCGGTCAGCCAGCGTCGACTTGCCGTGATCCACGTGGGCAATGATGGAAAAGTTGCGGATGTATCTTTGATCCATGAATTATCCGGTACCGGTTGATAAGCAAAGGCCACCCGTTTCAAAAAACGGATGGCCCCCGGTTAGGTATGTCCCAACGTGGCATTATAACTGAGTTGGAGGATACGGCCTATCCCTCGTCCTTCGTCTGCCCGTCATTTGCATGTGGTGTATAGGCGATAAAACTTGATGTGCCATTGCGCCATACACGCAGGGCGACCGCCTTGTCCGGCTGGATATCCTTGACCAGGATTTTGAAATCATCCAGGTCTTCGACATCGCGATTGTTGATCATCAGGATGACGTCACCGGGTCGTAAGCCAGCGCGCCAGGCATCATCACTTTCAACGTCAGTGATCACAACACCACCTTCAAGGTCACCCAGATCACGTCTGCGATCACGGCTGATGCTTTCAACCGCAAGACCCAGCGCATTACTGCGGTTAACGGCATGGCCACCACCTGCGAGCGATTCACCACTTTCGCTGCTCAGCGCATCCAGGGTCACGTCGAATGTTTTTTCCTTGCCTTCCCGACTGACCTTCACGGTCGTTTTCATACCCGGCGGATTTTCACCAACCAAGGGCGGTAAATCGTTCCAGGTTTCCACAGGGACATCATTAAATGTCAATATCACATCGCCCGGTTCTATCCCTGCCTTATCGGCAGCCCCGCCTGTGGTGACATCATTCACCAATGCACCCACGGGGCGGTCCAGACCCAATGCTTCAGCCATTTCACGACTGACGGCGCCAACCACGACCCCCAGCAAGCCACGCTCAACTTTGCCGTTTTCCCGCAGTTGCCGTGCGGTTCTTGCTGCAACCTCGATAGGTATTGAGAACGACAGACCGATATAACCGCCGCTGGAACTGAGTATCCACGAATTGATACCCACCACTTCGCCATCCATATTCAGCAGGGGCCCACCTGAATTTCCACGGTTGATAGCTACATCCGTCTGAATGAACGGCACGTATTGCTGCGCTCGATTGCTCCTGCCTTTGGCGCTGACGATACCGGCGGTAACACTTTGCTCGAAGTTAAACGGCGAACCAATGGCAGCGACCCACTCACCGGGTTTGAGTACTTCGGAATTACCCAGTTCTAAAACCGGTAAGGGCTCATCCGCATCAATCTTGATCACGGCGATATCACTGGCCTCGTCCGAGCCTACCAGTTTCGCCTTGTATTCACGGTGATCTGCCATGCGCACGATAATTTCATCCGCATTTTCAATAACATGGTGATTGGTCAAAATATATCCGTCCGACTCGTAAATAAAGCCGGAACCGGCGCCCATCCTGTCTGGTTCATTACCCCCATAGTGGGGGTCATTTGGGATATTGAAGTAACGCCGGAAAAACTCAGGTATGTCCTGCTGGTTCCGCCCCCGTGCGTCATCCGGTTTGCGGGGCTGGCGATTGCGGTGACCAAACTGTGTAACCCGGATATTGACCACGGCGGGTCCAGCTTTTTCCACCAACCCGGTAAAATCCGGCAGACCGTTTACACGTGCTACTGCTGGCAGACTCATAAAAAACATTAAAAGTACAGCAAGCTGCACCGGGACAATTTTTCTCATCTTTATTAACCTCTGAAGTAAAAAATAATTACCACCTAATGGACTCTATAAAACCCTACAGGTTCACTGCTGTTTATGTCTTTCGTGTTGACGGCTGCACGTAGCAGGACTGGCCGAAATATTAGAAACTGTGAGCTCGAGAGATTTGAGTAACCGCCCGGCGGTGGCACGCTTATTCAGGATCCGCAGCACCAGGCCACCGACCGTCAACGCTGTCAACAGCGTGATCATATCCAGTGTCAACACAGCCGCTTGCATATCAACAACGACAGCATTGACCCAAAGTGCTGCCGTCAATGCGGCCAGTAATGGCCAGGCATAATAAACCAGCACCAGTTTCAGGTAGACCTTTTCAGGATAGGCGAGTGTGACCATTTGTCCTGGGCTAACATCGAGGTCCCCACGCGCGAGTTCGAGTGTGACCGGTTTTCGTTGTAGCAAGCGGGCAAATACCCCGGCGCCGCAACCATGGCCGGCATCACAGACACTACAACCGTTTTGGCCACCCAGACGCACCAGTATCTGTTCTTGCAGGCACTGCATGACCACTACGTTTTGTTCAATCATGGGATTGGGTTTTGTCAGGGCATGAAAAATTATTGGGTGACCGATCTCACCATTTTCTTTGCGATGGTGTTGACTGTGATGGCGGGAACCTCACCAATGACGGTAATTTGCAGACCGTCCCGCTGCCTGGAATAAGCGTTATTGGTACCCAGTCGAATGCTCCCTTGTTTGATCTGCTGGGTACCACCCTGCTTCTCTACATAAACTGAAACCGCCGCCAGACCATCACCGTATACCATGTGCTCGAAGACATCATCATCGCCTTTCTTATGACTGTACGAGATTAAACGGAAGCCGGATGGAAGATCGCTGGGCTGCCATTGAGGCCTGGATTGTGTCACCACTGTTTTTTGGGGACTAAGGGTCTTCATCTCCACGAAATCTTCGGCATCTGAATCTGACTCCAGCTCATCCAGATCAACATCAGACCCGAATACGATATCGGTGAACATCAATTTGGCAAGAACCCGACGGTTGGAATCCTTTAACACCCATTCCAATAGCAGACCGGTCTGTTCATCCAGCCAGAAATCATAGCCATAGCGAAAGACATCCTTGGGGGTGATACTGATGCGACGGGTATTTTGACCCGCGATCCTTGCATTGCCTCTAACCGTCAATTGATAAGCGCTGGCAGGATCATCGATGGCTGAAAGTGGCAATTCCGGAAAATATGATCGTGCAATGACAGGATCCCTGACCACCGACTTGGAATCTTTGAGAATGCAACGGACACCTTTCTGGTCACGAATGATCTCACGGCTGGGACCGGAGATCGAGTAAATCCGCTCGCGCAGCCCTTTTTCATCGACTACGTGTGTGATACGCATACTTTCGACTACATTACTGCGAACATATACAAAGGTGCCCTGATAGTTCATCTGGCTCATGGCCAATGCCATACGTTCAAGCCAGTCGCGGGCCTGGTCGGGATTTGCAGCCAGCAGCGGACTGCTGACGCTGATAAAAATCAGCAACAGCAAGGCCTTGAATGGCTTGGTGCTCATTTGCCCTCGGCAGTTTCCTGTTTGGTACTGGTTTCGTCAGCATCATCACTGCTGACGACCTGCGTTGTGGCGACGATCGGCACAAACGATATAAACCCCTGTCGATCTGCCATACCAGCCATCTGGTTGTGCCGCAACAGGTAGGCATTCAAACGTGCCGTTTCAGATTGCCTGTTTGCTGAGAAACTGGCTGGCTGTGACAATGGCATAACTTTCAGTGGATTAGGGCTGACAAATGGCTGATTGGCCGCTGTGGTCCGGGCAGGTACTGTGACTGATTCAGGCACTGTGCCCATTTGTGGTGCCGTGAAAACCAGCGCCATCAGGGCAACGCTGGCGGCAATTGCCATGCCTGAAACGGGTTTGAACCAACGCTGCTGGTGCCAGACTGGAACGCTGACCGGTTCTTCTGCGCCCAGCGATACGTTAAGTTTTTCACACATCCCGTTAACAACCAGTTTGCTGCCAGGTTGGCGAATGCATTCCCGGATCAGGTGGTAACGCTCCCAGGTTGCACACAAAGATTCGTCCGAAGCCAGCCTGCGAGTCAGGAAGATACCCGTTTCGCGTGAAACTTCACCATCCATCAAGCTGGAA
Source organism: uncultured Wenzhouxiangellaceae bacterium (assembly GCA_964650905.1). GTDB lineage: Bacteria > Pseudomonadota > Gammaproteobacteria > Xanthomonadales > SZUA-36 > SZUA-36. Next base: position 17,599 of record CAZYVH010000019.1, read on the forward strand.
AGGTGTTCTAAAGATTTGTCATTCATATTTACTCACTACCTGTGCCGGATACCTTGTATCGGGTACCACTTTTTACTACCCACCTGATTATTGACCACCAAGCAGGGGTTTTAGTTTCTCGTCAATTGCCTCACGTGCACGAAATATACGTGAGCGCACTGTTCCAATCGGACAATCCATGGTCGTGGCGATCTCCTCGTAACTCATACCCTCCATTTCCCTTAGCATGATGGCCGTGCGTAAGTCCGCCGGCAGCTTTGCAATGGTGTCATAAATGGTCTTTTCAATTTCCCCGCGCAGCATCTCGTTTTCAGGTGTGCTGGTTTCTTTAAGATTGCCACTCATGCCGTATTGTTCCGCGTCAGTGGCATCAATATCACTGGACGGTGGTCTCCTGTTTCTTGCCACGATCCAGTTCTTGGCCGTGTTGATGGCAATGCGGTACAACCAGGTGTAAAACGCACTGTCACCACGAAACCTTGCAATCGCTCGGTAAGCTTTGATGAATGCTTCCTGTGCAACGTCCTGAGCTTCGGACGGGTCGGAGACATAGCGTGACACCAAACTGACGATGCGGTGCTGATATTTATGAATCAACAGGTCAAAGGCGCGTTTCTCGCCTTTTTGAACCCGTTCAACCAGCAACTGATCTACCCTGGCTTCGCTCACACCAACCTGCACTCCCCGTGTGGGTACTTTCGCTTGCCCTGTCGCGCTAACCGCTGCGCCTGTCAAATCCGCACCGCTTGCCTTAACTGCCGTAAGCGCAATCACATGCCCTCACCCGTCAAGCATGAGCATAGCATGAACATATCCAACCCCAAATGACTAAACACCTGCACGCTAAGACCATCCAACAGTGGTGGAGTTCCAGCTACCCCGGGTAATTTATTGCGATTCCATCGTTTCACCGACAAGTGCATCCCAATTCTACCGGTGCGATAATGACGGATAGTAAGCTGCCGGGCTTTGCTTGACATAAGCTGTTGTGAATAAGCGGAGTATCGGCCAACACCACAAACAGACAATTACAATGCTCACGAGGCAACAAAACCACCATGCAGTTTCTTAAATCCCTGGGTATCAATGAATTCAACTCCGGTGCCTGTTTTGGCGCCGGCCAATGGTCAGAAACAACCGATGCGGGTATCCGGGAAGCCATCAATCCCGCCACCGGCAAGCTTATTGCCAGCGTGTACTCCGCCTCGGTCGACGATTATGATCGCATCGTCGCTCAAGCCCGTGATGTATTTAAAGCGTGGCGAAGCATGCCAGCGCCGCAAAGGGGAGAAGCCGTACGTCTGTGTACCCAGGCCCTGCGCCGTAACAAGGATGCATTGGGCAGCCTCGTGAGTCTCGAAATGGGTAAGATCAAACCCGAAGGTGATGGCGAAGTTCAGGAAATGATTGACATTGGTGATTTCGCGCTCGGTCAGTCACGTATGTTATACGGCAAGACATTGCATTCAGAGCGACCCATGCACCGTATGTATGAACAGTGGCATCCCTACGGAATTGTCGGTGTCATTTCCGCCTTTAATTTCCCGGTAGCCGTATGGGCATGGAACGCTTTTATAGCCGCGATCTGTGGCAATGTGACGATCTGGAAACCCTCACCGAAGGGTGCACTGTGCTGTATCGCGGTGCAAAAAATCTGTAATGCAGCACTCAAAGAAGGAGGCTATCCACCCATTTTCCTTAGTTTCATCGAGCATGGCCATGAACTGGCGGAAAGATTTGTCAGTGACAAACGCATTGATCTCCTCTCGTTCACAGGTTCCACTGCGATCGGTCGTGAGGTGGGTACCAAAGTGGCCGCCCGTATGGGTCGCAGCCTGCTGGAACTGGGTGGCAATAATGCCATCATTATGGACGAGACCGCAGACCTTGAAATGGCCATACCAGGTATCGTGTTTGGTTCTGTCGGCACCGCAGGACAACGTTGTACATCGACCCGGCGGCTCTTCGTACATGAATCCATCCTATCCAGCGTCAGCGACGCACTGATCAAAGCCTACCGGCAGGTGCGTATTGGCGATCCGCTGGACCCGCAGACGTTGATGGGTCCACTGAGCGATGAGGCCGCAGTGAAACGATTCATGGCAGCAGTCGACTCGGCCGTCAGCGCCGGTGGTGTGGTACTGACCGGTGGTAAGCGCATTGACCGGCCGGGTTATTTTGTGGAACCCACCATTATTCGCGCCCAAAATGAATGGCAGATTGTTCAACACGAAACCTTTGCACCGATACTTTACCTTATCCCTTTTCGTAATCTCGATGAAGCCATTGCCATGCAAAATGACGTGGCTCAGGGCTTGTCCTCGGCCATCTTCACGCTAAACATGCGTCATGCGGAACGTTTCCTGGCAGCAAGTGGCTCTGATTGTGGTATCGCCAACGTCAATATCGGCACTTCCGGTGCTGAGATCGGCGGTGCATTTGGCGGGGAAAAAGATACGGGGGGTGGCCGCGAATCGGGTTCGGATGCGTGGAAGGTCTATATGCGCCGTCAGACCAATACCATCAACTGGGGTACGGATTTACCACTGGCACAGGGCATAAAATTTGATCTCTAGTGCACTGCATATTGCACCCATCGGCTGCGCATGTACTCCTTGATACGTAAAGCCCTGTTCATGGCAGACCCTGAAAGCGCACATACGCTTGCACTGGAAGGACTGCGTCTCGGTCATAGCCTGGGCGCAACCAGCCTGCTGTGCAAAACGACAGACCAGCCTGTCAGCGTCATGGACCTCAGTTTTCCGAACCCGGTCGGGATGGCGGCGGGTATGGATAAGAACGGTGATTATATCGATGCACTCGGCAGTCTGGGTTTTGGCTTTATTGAGGTGGGCACCGTGACACCACGTGCGCAACCGGGTAATCCAAAGCCACGGGTGTTTCGTCTCGAAAAAGCCCAGGCCCTGATCAATCGACTGGGTTTTAACAACAAGGGTGTGGATCACCTGGTGAGACAGGTACAAAAACGCAGCTACAAGGGTATCCTGGGTATCAATATCGCTAAGAATTTTGACACACCCATCGAAAAGGCCGCCGAAGACTACCTCGTCTGCCTGGAAAAAGTTTATCCTTTTGCCGATTACATCACGATCAACATATCCTCACCCAATACCCGTGGCCTGCGCGATTTGCAGGGTACGGATCAACTCAATCATTTACTAAAAATCCTGAACGACAGACGCAATGACCTGGCCGAAGGGAATGCCAAATACGTGCCGTTGGTCGTCAAAATTGCGCCTGACCTGTTGGACAGTCAGATCACCCAAATCGCCGATGCGGTTGCAACAAACCAGTTCGACGGTATCATCGCGACCAATACAACCGTTTCCCGTGAGGCTGTCAAGGGTATGGCACAGGCGCACGAAGCAGGCGGTCTCAGCGGCGCACCTGTCTGGGAAAAAGCCAACCATGTGTTGTCGGCCCTGCGGTCCGTCCTGGCTCCCGGTATCGCGTTGATCGGTACCGGCGGAATCATGAATGGGCAGGATGCTGCTGAAAAAATCCGGCTTGGTGCAGACCTTGTTCAATTTTACACAGGCTTTGTCTATCGCGGACCGGAACTGGTCGATGAAAGTCTGAAGTCAATTGCCGCGCTCGTGCAACGGGCCCCCACAGACGCGTGAAACGAAACCACAATGCGCCATTGAAACAACTCAACAGCCTCGCCGTGGATGTGCGGGCCAACGAGCTGATCGAATTGGAATCGCTTGCCGATCTCGAGGCGCTGACTGCAGAACACCGCTTCGACGCTGTGCACGACCTGGTACTGGGTGGTGGCAGTAACATCCTTTTTACCGCTGATGTCCCAGGCTGTGTGATTGTTAACCGTTTGGCGGGCAGGAAAATTATTTCAGCGTCCGACGATGAAGTACTGCTTGAAGCCTGTAGCGGGGAAAACTGGCATCAACTGGTGCTGTGGAGTCTCGCTCAGGGTTTGTCAGGTCTGGAGAACCTGTCGCTCATTCCAGGTTTGGCCGGTGCCGCTCCGATTCAAAATATTGGTGCCTACGGTGTGGAGTTATCCAATGTGCTCGACTCGGTACGGACCTTCGATCTTACAAGCGGGCAATACCGTGAGTTCAAATGCCAGGACTGCCACTTCGGCTATCGAGACAGCCGCTTCAAATCAATGGATGCAGGTCGTTACATGATCACCGGCATTCGTTTACGCCTGCAGCGTCATTTTGTACCCAGGCTCGGTTACAAAGGTCTGCATAAAGAACTGCAGGATATGGGTGTTCGCGAACCCACGGCCATGCAAGTCAGTAACGCCGTCATCCGTATCCGGACACGCAAATTGCCTGATCCGTTCGTCACCGCCAACGCCGGCAGTTTTTTTAAAAACCCGGTTGTCAGCGGTACAACCGCGCGTCATTTGAAAAACAGCTTTGACGCATTACCCACGTATCCGCAGTCCGGTGAGACAAGCAAACTCAGCGCCGCCTGGATGATTGAGCACTGTGGCTGGAAAGGCCACCGCGAAGGTGACGCCGGTGTTTCAAACCGGCACGCGCTCGTGTTGGTGAACCATGGCTGCGCCAGTGGTATGCAAATTCTCGATCTGGCCAACAGGATAATTGGCTCGGTCAGAAAACGCTTCGACGTAGAATTACAAATAGAGCCAACAATCATTGGGCTTTATGATCGCTGACGAGCTTATAATCCTTTAACCGAATCCTGTATGAGGGAGATAAAATGAACCAGACCAAATTCTATGCAAAGCCTGTTATTGCCGGTCTATTGTCACTACTGATGTCACTGAGCACCAGCACCGCCATGGCGACTGATGTGACCGCCACCGGGCAAATTGATTCTGCAGGCCTGCTGGAGCGCATCACCACGCTTGCCTCGGATGAGTTCGGTGGTCGTGCACCCATGTCAGAAGGCGAGCGTCTGACCCTCAATTACCTCGAAACACAATTCAAGGAAATGGGATTGCAACCCATGTTTGGTGACAATTACCGGCAACCGGTACCACTGGTATCCATTGATGCCGATCCAAACACAGCCCTCAGCGTCTGCGATTTGCAAGGCAATACACACACGTTTGCCTATGGCAGCGAGGTCATGCTGGGCAGCCCTCAGGTGAGTGAGGAAAACGGTCTTGATAAGAGCGAATTGGTTTGGGTTGGATACGGGATCGTCGCGCCGGAATATAACTGGAATGATTACGTCGGCGTGGACGTGAAAGGCAAAACCGTTGTGATCCTTGTCAACGACCCGGGCTACGCCACCCAGGACCCGGACGTTTTCAATGGCAACGCCATGACCTATTACGGACGCTGGACTTATAAATATGAGGAGGCGGCCCGTCAGGGAGCTGCCGGCGCATTAATCATCCACCAGACTGCTCCTGCTGCTTATGGCTGGAACGTCGTGGAAGACAGTTGGAAAGGGCCGCAGTTTCACCTTGCAACCGAAAATAACAATATGGATATGCTCAAGGTGGAGGGCTGGCTGCAACACGCCGTGGCCCTGAATATCTTTGCCATGGCCGGTCTGGATCTGGAGGCCATGAGCGTGGCAGCCGCAAAAGCCCCAGTCAAAGCGCAAGCACTGGGTTTGAGGGCCAGCACCCGGCTGCACAACACCATCAAACGTGCAGAATCATTTAATGTCGGCGCCGTACTACCCGGCAGCGAACGGCCGGATGAGTTGTTCATTTACATGGCCCACTGGGACCACCTCGGTACGATGCCACATACACAGGACCAACAGGGTGATTTTATCTTTAACGGCGCCGAGGACAACGCCAGCGGCACCGGTGGCCTGCTCGAAATCGCCCAGGCATTTGCCGCCCTGCCCGCCCCGCCGCAACGCAGTGTTGGCTTCCTGTCGGTGACGGCGGAGGAGTCGGGGCTGCTCGGTTCGCAAGCCTATGCGGCCAAACCTGCATTTGCCCTCAACAAGACCGTCGGTGGCATCAACATGGACCGGTTAAACTTCCTCGGCAAAATGAGCGACGTCGTGGTGATTGGTTTCGGTGGTTCTGAAATGGAAACCGTGCTCGCCGATGAAGCCAAAAAAGTCGGCCGCACCGTGACCCCGGAAGCAACCCCGGAAAAAGGCTTTTATTACCGCTCTGACCACTTCAACTTTGCCAAGAAAGGCGTACCGATACTCTATGCACGTGGTGGTACCACCGATCGGACCCATGGCGCGGAATACATCAGCCAGCGCAACGCAGATTACGTCAAAAACCGTTACCACTCGGTGTCCGACGAGGTCAGCGATGCCTGGGATGTCGATGCCGCAGTGGAAGACCTGCAACTGTTTTTCAACATCGGCAAGCGGCTGGCCAACGACAACGAATGGCCGGCATGGTTTGAGGGCAATGAATTCCGTGCGATCAGGGAAGCCTCGATCAATGCGCGTTGAGAGCGGCTGGAGTGGTGTCAGTTTCAGGCTGAGTCCTTGCCTGGCTACAGATCGAACCATCCAATCAGGTAACAGTGGCGACGTTAAACCATTTTAATGTGCCATGTGAAATGTGTGGGACAGCGGTTAGCTGCCTACGGGACACGCTCGAGATGTCCTGTAAGGCCGATAGCCGAAAAAACGGAGCGCATGTGAGGGCAGCCCGCAGGGCCGCGAAGCTGGGAACACAAACAGATAAACCAGCGGGTGCATTCCACCCAGGACTCAAGACGTCAATCTCAATCTGGTGAAATAGGCGGATTAATTGTTACCGCTGGTTGAGTATACCGTTGGGTACGTGCCCGGTCGCGACGTGGTTTTGCGCAGATTCGCAATGCCCCTTCTGATCGTCGAAGAAAATATCGGCGCCAAAGGCTTCCAGGAATGGGCCCTTGGGTTTGCCACCCAAAAACAGTGCTTCATCAATACGGATACCCCACTGCCGCAAGGTCAGGATGACACGTTTGTGGGCGGGCGCTGACCTCGCCGTGACCAGCGCGGTACGGATGGGGTTGTTTTCAATGGGATATGCAGACTGGATACGTTGCAGGGCTTGTAACAGTGATTTGAACGGGCCACCGCTCAATGGCGTCTGTGCACATTCTTTTTCATGCTTGGCGAAAGCTTCGAGTCCTTCCGCCTGGTAGACGCGTTCGGCTTCATCGCCAAACAACACGGCATCACCATCAAAAGCGATACGCAACTGACCGCTGTCGGGCCGGCTTTGCGCACCAGGAAGAATCATCGCTGCCGCAAAGCCCGCCGCCAAAGTTTGACGCACGTCTTCTGCGTGTCCGGACAGGAACAGGTCGCTGCCAATGGCTTGCATGTAACGAAACGGGCTTTCACCGTTGGTGAATACAGCCCGTTGAATGTTTAGACCGTGGTGTTCTATGCTGTTAAAGATGCGCAGGCCGGAATCTGCACTGTTGCGTGACATCAGGGTCACCTCGACAGCCTGGTGGCTGATCTCATCGGTGTTGAGCGCCAGCAACTTTTTTACCATTGGAAAGGCCTCACCCGGTTCGAGGAACTCATTTTCATGGCCCAACTGGTAATCCGCATAGGCCTCAAGACCCTGGCGCTCAAATATCGCGTGGCTTGCATCCAGGTCAAACAGTGCACGCGATGAAATCGTCACCACCAGGGGTTTGGTGACCAGTTCATGAATTTTGTCATTTTGTACCGTACCTGCCATGACATAAGCCTAACAGAGCGCTTCTCAGAACATGAGAAATTAAACGAGAAAGATCCCGGCTCAATGGCCGGGATGACAGGGAAATCTGGCCGGGATGACAGGGAAATCTG
>CAZYVH010000019.1:25444-41788 GCA_964650905.1 uncultured Wenzhouxiangellaceae bacterium
GCCGGGATGACAGGGAAATCTGGCCACAACGGGCTTTGCGTAGTCAATCATGTTAAGTCCGACAGACCCCATTAACTGCTCAACGAAACTGTTCGTTCAGAATACGCTCTTCAAGTGTATGGGCAGGATCAAACAATAATTTCAATAGTATCGAGCGGTCTTCAAATGCATCCACACGAGTTATATTGCGAACTTCGTGCGCATCGGCGGTCGCACTGACAGCACGCTTGTAGTTATCCAGCACTTCAAACCTGACATGGGCCGATCCCGGCAGAATCGCACCACTCCAGCGTCGTGGACGAAAAGGACTGATCGGTGTCAGGGCCAGCGCCTTGGTACCCAGTGGCAAAATCGGCCCACGCACTGAAAAATTGTAGGCCGTGCTACCCGCTGCAGTAGCCAGCAATACGCCATCACAGACCAAGTCCTCCACTTTCACGCTGTCATTTACAAGAATGCGGATGTGGGCTGCCTGGTTGGTTTGACGTAGCAATGAGATTTCATTGATAGCGAGTGCACCGGTACTGTTGCCGGATTCAGTCTCGACCTCCATACACAATGGGTTCAAATTAACCGGTCGGGCGGTGGCCAGTCTTTTTTCCAGGTCATCTTCACCATAACGGTTCATCAGGAAGCCGACATTGCCAATCTTCATCCCGAAAACAGGTAAATCTTCCTTAATAAAACGGTGCAAGGTATGCAACATAAAACCATCACCACCCAGTGCAACAATCACCTTTGCCTGATCCAGCGGGCACTGACCATAACGCGCCTGCATCAGCTTGGCGGCGTCGTGCGCTGCCGCATCTGTACCCGCCACGAAGTGAATGCGGGAATCTGTCACCGACTGGTCTCGACCAGTAATTGATCCAGGCTGCGGATTGCCACCAACAACGTGGCATAGTCCATGGCATCCTGTCTGCGCATAGACTCCAGCAATTGAGTCGTGTGTTCTACATCCCGGGTGTATGCATCCACCCAACGGGCAACCGGGTCCTTCTCACCCGGAAATTGTTCCAGTACCCTACCTGTCAGTTTATGGTGCTGGGCATACAGTTCATCCCGTAGATCACTGCGGGCCTGGGCGTGCCACTGGCCCTCGACAGGCAATTTTTCAAGGGCTTCACGCAACCATTTCAGACCCAGGCGTTCACCCAGACCGAAAAACACGGCAGCCACTCGACGCACATCGGTTTTCCGCCGAGCCGCCATTTCCACCACGTCCAGCGCAGGATAGAGTAAGTGTAAACTGGCAGCGTAACGGGCCAGTCTTTTTGGCACCCCACCTTCGATCAATGGCTGAGTGATCTCAGTCAGGATGACCTGTTCATCAGTATTCAGGTCACGGCTGAGGATTTTGGCCAAAACTTCCAGACCAGGCGCCAGACGATTGATCGTTTTTTGGATGTCCAAGGTGTGGCCGGGCTGATTGAGTAGCCAGCGGGTCGCCTGGCGCAACAGGTTCCACATGGCCAGCATGATGGTATTTTGCAAAGCCGGCGCAACCTTGTAGTCCAGCGCTTCCACCCGTTTCCAGAAATCGCGCGCCTTGAATATTTCACGGGCAATGGTATAGGCACGAGTGACCTCCGCGGCAGATTCACCGGTATCTTCGCACATACGCAATGTAAAGGATGCACCCATACGGTTCACCATACTGTTACTGAGCTGCGTTGCAATGATTTCCCGCTTGAGGCGGTGAGCATTCATATAGCCGGCGTATTGCTGCTGCAATGCTTGTGGGAAATAACGCTGTAGTTCGCCTGATAGCCAGGGGTCTTCCGGTATATCGGAATCCAACAATTGACCATACAGCATGATCTTGCTGTAAGACAACAGGACTGCAAGCTCCGGCCGGCTCAGACCCTCGCCACGCTCGCGTCGCTGAGTCAATTCCTCATCGCTCGGCAATTGCTCAAGACCCCGATCCAGAATGCCTTTTTCTTCCAGTACCCAAATGAAATGCTGCTTGGCGCCCAGCCTCTCACCGGTCAGGCACTCCATCATCGAGATCGTCTGGGTTTGCAGGTAGTTGTCACGCAATACCAATTTGCTTACATCACAGGTCATATCAGTCAGGAGAAGGTTCCGCCTGGCTATATCCAGTTTGCCCGCGCGCATGACCTGGTTTAGCAAAATCTTGATATTGACTTCGTGATCTGAACAATCAACGCCAGCAGAATTATCAATAAAATCAGTATTGATGCGACCGCCAGCAAGGGCATACTCGATACGCCCGAGCTGGGTCAGACCAAGGTTACCGCCTTCACCAACAACTTTGCAACGCAACTCATTGCCATTGACCCGCAGCGCATTATTGGTGGCATCGCCAACCACTGAGTTGTTTTCCGCAGACGATTTGACATAGGTACCGATACCACCATTCCATAATAAATCCACATCAGCCTTGAGCAGTGCGCGAATAAGTTCATTGGGCGTCATGTCCCGGTCTTCGATGGCGAGCCACTGACGGACTTCCTGGCTGATCGGGATGGTCTTTTCAAGGCGGGAATAAACACCACCGCCCTTTGAAATCAACGCCGGGTTGTAGTCGTCCCAGCCAGAACGGCGTAAGGCAAACAGACGTTTGCGTTCCTTGAATGAAGCTGTCTCGTCAGGTTCCGGATCCAAAAATATATGCTGGTGATTAAATGCGGCCTGCAAGCGGATCTGCTTTGACAACAACACGCCATTGCCAAAAACATCACCCGACATGTCGCCGATACCCACGACACTGAACGGCTCCTTCCTGATATTTCTGCCCATTTCCCGGAAGTGACGTTTGATGCCCTCCCATGCGCCACGGGCCGTGATGCCCATCGCCTTGTGGTCATAGCCATAAGAACCACCTGAAGCAAATGCATCTCCCAGCCAGTAGCCCCGTTCCAGGGCGATAGCGTTGGCGGTATCCGAAAAACTTGCCGTGCCCTTGTCGGCCGCAACCACCAGGTATGGATCGTCTTCATCGCGTCTCAGAACACCGTCCGGTGGTATGATTCTTTCTTCATTAAGATTATCAGTAACATCCAGTAATCCATTGATATATATCCTATAACATTTTGTAACCTCTGCCATTATATCATCGCGACTGCCATTTTCAGGCAGATGTTTGACGAAAAAACCTCCCTTGGATCCCACTGGGACAATAATCGTATTTTTAACGTTCTGGGCCTTCATGAGACCCAGCACCTCAGTGCGAAAATCTTCCCTGCGATCCGACCAGCGCAGGCCACCACGCGCCACTTTGCCGACACGCAGATGTATACCCTCAACAGCACTGGAAAATATCCATATCTCACGAAATGGTACCGGTTTGGGCAAGTCGAGTATTTTTGACGAGTCCAGTTTGAAACTCATATACTCCGGCAAGCCACCATCGGCCATAGGTTTGTAGAAATTGGTTCTCAGAGTTGCCCGTATCGCAGTGTAGAACGCAAACAAAATGCGGTCCTCATCCAGGCTGCTGACCCTGAACAGGGCACGTTTGAAAGCCTTTTTCAGGATTTCAATTTGTGTGTCACAATCCTTCTGCCGTGCTGCAATCAGTCTTTCCAGGTAATCACAAAGGACCTTGTCTTTGCAATGCTGGATGCCTGGCAAGCCAAAAATCGTTCGTTGCAACTTCTTGGCGGCCTGTTCCTTGCGAAAATCACTCTCATTACAACGCTGGGGATTGAACATCGCTTCAAATAATTCAACCAGCAGGCGTGCCATCAACGGGTGGCGGGCGAGGGTCTCTTCCATATAGGCCTGTGAATAGGTGATACCGGTCTGCAGAAGGTATTTGCAATAAGCCCGAATCCCCTTGACCTGGCGCCAGTTCAGGTGGCACCCCAGGATCAAACGGTTAAAACCATCGCTGACGGTAACACCACGCCAGGTATTTTCGAAAGCCTCCTGAAATCTTTGCCGGACCGCTTCAATATCGAGATCACCCCCAAGGCTGTAATCCATATCGAAATCCTGTACCCAGATCGAATCCCGGTGTTCAAATCTCAACTGGTATGGACGTTCGCTGACAATGTGCAGACCCAGGTCTTCCAGCATGGGTAACACTTCCGACAGTGGAATAGAGTGCCTCATCCTGAACACCTTGAAATGGATGATATCCGTGTCCCTGGTGCGTGGACGGTACAGGCTCATCCCGAGGTCATTTTCGGTCTTGAGCGCGGCAATTCGCTCAACATCAAATGCAGCGACCCACGGGGACACGTCTTCCATGTATGCGGCCGGAAAGGCGCTGCCAATCTCCCTGCCCCAGCGCAATCCGACCTCTTCACCGAATTTATCGACCAGGATATTGGTCAGTTCATCATTCCACGAACGCAAGGCCGTGATAATCTTGTTTTCGAGTGTATGGACATCCGGATCAGGTGTTTCACCCGCTTTCGGGCGGATGATGACTTGCAAACGGGCCAGCGCGGAATCCGAGACCCGCACGTCATAATCCAGCCTGTCACCCTTGAACGCACGTTTCAGTATGCGTTGAATTTTCTCACGATTCTCAGTGTTAAAATAATCCCTTGGTATGTATACGAGGCAGGAGAAAAACCGGCCAAACCGTTCTCTGCGTATAAACAAGCGAACACCTTGACGGTCCTGCAAATCGAGCACGCCAATTGCAATCGCCAATAACTCGGTGCTGCTGGCCTGCAACACATCGTCACGCGGCAGGGTTTCCAGTACATGCAATAATGATTTGTCCGCGTGACTGTGACGGGCAAAACCCGAGTTATCGAGGACCTTCTTTATCTTCATACGGATTAATGGCGTCTCCGTCGCCCGGCTCAGATAGGCATTGGAGGTCAACAGGCCGATAAAGCGATGTTCGCCGATGTTTTTACCGTGCTCGTCATAACGCAACACACCGATATAGTCCATGAAACCACTGCGATGAATGGGTGAACGGGCATTGGTCTTGGTAATAATCAGAGGATCGTTCTGGTTGAATCTCACCTCGCCACTCAAGGTCGCTATCGGCCGGCTCAATCGGGTCTTACCATGTTCACGCAACAGTCCCAGGCCACTGCCTTCAACGACCTGTAGTGACTCGGTTTTGCCATCATTGACGATGTCATAGTCACGCGTACCGATGAGAATAAAATGGTCATTTTCCAACCATTTGAGGAAGTCAACGCATTCATCGTGCACTGTCTTTTTTAACCCGGGTGCATTCTCGCCAAATCCGGAGATGGTGTCTATGAGACGACCTTTCATCGACTGGAAATCTTCAACGACGACATTGACAATACCCATCCGTACCTTGAGCTTCGTTACGATATTCGCCAACACCGCAGGGTCTGTTTGCCGGTCAACCTGGACCTGGATGAATGACTCAGTAGTCGTTTCACTCGTAGCTTCCGGGCTGATCGTTTCCAGTTTTCCTTGTGAATCCCGCACGAGATTAAGCATCGGATGGACAATCAGGTGGATGCCGAGGTTCAGTTCCTGCAGTGTCTGGCTGGTCGTATCAACAAGAAATGGCCTGTCTTCATTGACCATCTCGATGACAGTATGCTGACATTCCCAGCCATCTTTATCCTTGCCGGGGTTATAGACGCGCAACAGCAACTCGCCGGGTCTGCGCTGGTGGATAAAATTAACCTGAGCAGTCACCATGGAGGCGAATGTTACCGCCAGTTCCTGCTGCAGTTCCTGAAAAGGTACCGCATGAAAATAGGCATCGACAAAAGCAGTGTTCCGGCGGGCTGCGCGGGTTGCCATGCGACTTGCAATAACCGCTTTGATCTGCTCCAAAAAAGCTTTTTTGTTTTTCAAATAGTCCGATTTCATTGATTCTGACCGCTTGTTTGATCCTTTGTAAATCAACAGGCTGTGCTGTTGCAGGAACGACCATATGTACGATAGTTCAGATGGCGGATTATAGAAGCTTTGCGGGTCTAACACATCGTATTTGTACAAACCACGTTGCCACCACCATGGTGACACAGGTTGACCCGGTCTGATACTCTGGTTAATCTCTAACATATCTTTAAATCATGATAGAAGGATATATAGTTATACAATGGACCTGCAGCAGATTTCACAACACTTCAGGATACTGGCTGACAGCACACGTCTGCGCTTGTTGATGCTGCTTGAGGTTGAAGAACTGAGTGTCGCAGAATTGGCTGCCATCACCCAGCTTGCACAACCACGCGTTTCGACCCATCTTGCCAAACTGAAGGAAGCGGGTCTGGTCTGTGACCGCCGCGAGGGTATCTTCGTACATTACCGCATGACTGCAAAGATCGACGACAGCGGTCTCAGAGCACTGTGGAAACTGCTGCGCACCAATACATCCGATCCTTTGCTAAAAAATGACATTGCACGAATCCAGAGTGTTATGGACACCCGCCTGAGGAAATCAAGCTGGGCTGACAGCGTCGCGGGTGACATGGAACGCCATTATTCACCCGGTCGTACCTGGGAAGCCACCACACGCGCCATCGTGCATCTGCTGGAACTCGGAGATGTGCTGGATATTGCCTCCGGCGATGGCGTGCTGGCAGAGTTACTGGCGCCCCGTGCACGTTCGATCTCTTGTCTGGACAACAGTCGACGGGTCGTGGAGGCGGGTAAAAAGCGTTTGCGTAATTTTGCAAATGTCAGTTTTGAAGCAGGCGACATGCATGAACTGCCGATGATGGATGCTACATTTGACACGGTCCTCATGATGCACGCCTTAACCTATACCAACCGTCCGGAACGGGTGTTTGCCGAGGCCGGGCGTGTATTGCGTCACGGTGGACGCTTGCTGGCGGTTACCTTGCAACAGCACCAGCACAGGAACTTTGTCAAACAATACGACCATCTAAACCTTGGTTTTACGGTCACACAATTGCGAAAACTATGCCGCGGTGCCGGTCTTGACCCAATCAGCATCCAGGTTTCTGCGATTGAAAAACGTACCCCGAATTTCAAGATATTGACCCTGATCGCCGACAAGCCTGGTTAACGACAAAACCAATAATGTACTCACAACCCTACAAGAACCCTCAGGACATTGCGCGACTGCAAAAAATGATGTCCGAGCGCATCCTGGTGCTTGACGGCGCTATGGGTACGATGATCCAGCAGTTCGAATTCACCGAAAAAGACTTCCGTGGCCAGCGTTTCGGTGAGCACCCACAATCCCTGCGTGGTAATAATGATCTGTTGACGCTGACCCGACCAGAGACAATAACGGCGATCCACAGGGGCTTCGCAAAGGCCGGTGCTGATCTGCTGGAAACCAATACATTTAACAGTACCAGCATTTCGCAGGCGGACTATGGTCTACAGTCGCTGGTCGGTGAATTGAATACCGCCGCGGCGAAACTGGCACGTAGCATTGCGGATGAATTTACCCGACTGACACCTGATAAACCCCGTTACGTGGTGGGTTCTCTGGGACCCACCAACCGCACGGCTTCATTGTCGCCGGATGTGAGCCGGCCGGATTTTCGCAATATTAGCTTTGCGCAATTACGTCAGGCGTACGCCGAGGCCACCCGGGGGTTGATCGAGGGCGGCTCGGACCTGTTAATGGTCGAGACAATTTTCGATACGCTCAATTGTAAAGCCGCCCTGGTCGGCATCGATGATGTTTTTGACGAATTTGGCTACCGTTTGCCGGTCATGATCTCCGGCACGATTACCGATGCCAGTGGCCGCACACTGTCCGGTCAAACCGTGGCGGCGTTCTGGAATTCTGTGCGTCACGCAAAACCAATCTCAATCGGTCTGAATTGCGCCCTGGGCGCCACCGAGTTGCGGCCATGGCTTCAGGAATTGGCGCATGTTGCCGAATGCCCCGTCAGTGCTCACCCCAATGCCGGCCTGCCTAACGAACTGGGTGAATATGATGACACCCCGGAGCACATGGCGACGCTGATGAAAGCGTTCGCAGATGAAGGTCTGCTCAATATTGCCGGTGGTTGTTGTGGCACAACACCGGCCCACATAAAAGCCATGGCCCAGGCCCTTGAGAAACATCAGCCAAGGGGCACTCCGCCCGCAGTCCCCTATTGCCGCCTGGCGGGTCTGGAACCGCTGACCATCACCCCTGAGTTGAATTTCGTCAATGTCGGCGAACGAACCAACGTAACCGGTTCGGCCGTCTTCCGGCGTTTGATCCAAGCTGATGATTTTGATGCGGCCCTGGATGTCGCCCGCCAACAGATAGACAACGGTGCGCAGATCATCGACATCAACATGGACGAGGGACTGCTCGATGGCGTGGCCGTCATGACACGGTTCCTGCACCTCATCGCCTCGGAACCGGATATTTCACGGGTTCCGGTCATGCTTGATTCATCACGATGGGACGTGCTGGAAGCCGGTCTTGCATGTCTGCAGGGCAAAGGTGTGGTCAATTCCATCAGCCTGAAAGAGGGTGAAGCCGCATTTCTCGAACGGGCGAAGACCATTTTGCGATTTGGGGCTGCCGTTATCGTCATGGCTTTTGATGAAGACGGTCAGGCAGACTCGCTTGAAAAACGTGTCAGCATCTGTAAAAGGGCCTGGAAGTTGTTGACACAGGAAGTTGGATTTCCACCTGAAGACATCATTTTTGACCCCAATATTTTTGCCGTCGCCACGGGTATCGAAGCGCATAACAGCTACGGGCTGGATTTTATTAAAGCGACACAGCGTATCAAACAGGCCTGCCCCGGCGTTTTGATCTCCGGAGGGGTCAGTAATATTTCTTTCTCGTTCCGCGGGCAGCAACGGTTAAGAGAGGCCATACACAGCGTATTTCTTTACCACGCAATTCACGCAGGCATGGATATGGGTATCGTTAATGCCGGCCAGTTGGAGGTCTACGACGAAATTGATCCCGGTCTGCGGGATGCCGTTGAGGATGTCGTGCTCAACCGGCGGCAGGATTCGACCGAGCGTCTGCTCGCAATCGCCCAGTCGTTCCAGGGCACCGGCAAAGCGACCATCAATGATGATGCGTGGCGAAAGGGGTGCGTGGAGGAACGGCTGCAACACGCACTCATCAAGGGTATCAATACGTATATCGTTGAGGACGTTGAGGAAGCACGACAGGCATCGGCCAGAGCACTGGATGTGATCGAAGGTCCGTTGATGGATGCCATGAACATCATCGGCGACCTGTTTGGTGATGGCCGCATGTTCCTGCCACAGGTGGTCAAGAGTGCCCGTGTCATGAAACAGGCCGTGGCGGTACTGGTCCCCTATATCGAAGAGGAAAAACAACGTAGCGGCGACACCAGCCAACGTCTGCCACGCATACTGATGGCAACCGTCAAAGGCGACGTACACGATATTGGTAAAAATATCGTTGCGGTCGTGCTGAAGTGTAACAACTTCGAAATCATCGATCTCGGCGTCATGGTTTCGGCCGAGGAAATCCTGGCAACCGCCAGGCGGGAGGTCGTTGATATCATCGGCCTGTCCGGTCTGATTACACCGTCGTTGGAGGAGATGCGTCATGTTGCTGCTGAAATGCAACGCCGTGGCCTGCAACAACCCCTGATGATCGGTGGCGCAACAACCTCACCCATGCACACAGCACTACGGATTGACCCAGCGTACGCCAATGGTGTTTTCTGGGTCAAGGATGCCTCCCGCGCCGTGGGTGTTGCGAGGAAACTCTGCAATCCGGAAGAACGCTGCAAACTCACCAAAATTGTTGCGGCTGACTACACAGCCATGCGTGAACGACGTCGCAAAGGTAGTTCACGACAACCACCCGTCAACCTCGAAGCGGCCCGGGCCAACGCGTTCCTGCCCGACTGGAAGAAAGATGAGGTCAATCAACCGGCCCAGTCTGGTCTGCATGTGCTGGACACTATTGACCTGGCTGAATTAGTGCCGCTTATCGACTGGACACCGTTTTTCCAGACCTGGGAATTACAGGGCCGTTACCCCGATATTCTGGATGATATGCACAAGGGTGAGGCTGCACGCAGCCTCTTCGCTGATGCCCGGACTATGCTGCAGAAAATCGTCACTGAAAAGTGGTTGACAGCACGTGCTACGATTGGAATCTTTCCTGCATCTGCACGCGTTGATGACGTGATCATTTACACGGATGCCAAGCGCACCCAACAACGTCAGCATCTCAATTTTCTGCGCCAGCAAAAGGCCAAAGCCAGTGGCCGGTACAACCGCTGCCTAGCCGATTATATTGCGCCTGAATCTACCGGTTTGGAAGACCACATCGGCCTGTTTGCCGTCACCACGGGTCTGGGCATTGAGAAGAAACTGGCTGAGTTTGAGCAGGCGCACGACGATTATTCTGCAATCATGCTCAAAGCGCTGGCGGATCGTCTGGCCGAAGCACTGGCTGAGTATTCACATCGCCTGTTGCGGTGCAAGTTGTGGGCCTATGACCCAACCGAATCGCTCGCCAACCCTGAGCTGATTGCTGAGAAATACCGTGGCATACGCCCGGCCCCCGGTTACCCCGCCTGCCCGGACCACAGTGAAAAAGAGAAAATCTTCGCCCTGCTCGATGCAGCAGAAAATTCGCACATGCAATTAACCGGTGGCTACGCTATGTTACCGGCGGCGTCCGTATGCGGTTATTACTTTGCTCACCCGCAAAGTGAGTACTTCGTGGTCGGAAATATCCAGGAAGACCAATTGGAGGATTACGCGCGGCGGAAAAAACTGACGATCGAAGCCACCCGGCGCTTATTGGCAGCGAATATTGATATTGTCAGCTAACCAACTGGTTAAATGGAGGGATGGTGGTTAGCTGCCTATGGGACACGTTCTAGTGTACTGGCCATCCATGGTCACTCGATAATCCGTTCCCGACGGATTACGGTCCCATAGGCGGCCAACCGCCATCCCACATAGTTCAAAACAAAATACTCAAGTACGCCATTTGCGGCACTGACACCTACCAGATCAAATCATCCGGCACCGGGTGATCCTGGTCATCCTGATCGCCCTGCCCCAGTAAATCCGGCACGTGCTCCGGCGCAATTTTTTCTACCGCCTTGACCTGATCGGCGGGCAGCAAATGGTAGCTGCCGCGCAGGTAGACGACGCCCAGCTCGCCTGCATTGATAGCTTCAATTTGCTGACGCGTTGCCAACACACTGCGGATGCGGCCTTTATAAAGGAAATTCCGTTTGCAGTCCGCGCTCTCGTCACGCAAGGCGTGCGCTTTGACCAGTGAACGAATTTCCTGGTTGATCTGTCGCTGCCGGCGTTCACGTTCACGTTTTTCAGCCTGAGCCCGCGACTTGGCCCGGCGTTCTTCCTGTTCACGAATCCGAAAAGCCTGATCCAGTGAAATCTCATCACTGGTCAGCTTGTTTTTGGTCGTGTTTTTTTGAACCCTGTCAGTCCGGTCGGACTTCTGACTCTTCTGCCTGGGTGTCAGGCCAAGGGCCAGCAATTGATCTTTCAGGCTTTCGCTCATGCTTGTTCAATAAAATCTTGAAAGTGGTGGCATGACCGGAATTGTCGGCACCCCAGGGCAGATTAAAACAGACCCCAGAAACAACCCCGGTCACACCATGGTCTTTCGGCGCGTCAGTTTATCGCAAGCCTTGCAGGCTTGCACCCATCAGTGACGTACCAGGACGCCTTATTCAGCTTTTTCAATACTCAGCAATTCAACCTCGAAGATCAATGTAGAATTAGGTGGTATAGGGCCGCCACCATTCTCACCGTAAGCCAGTTCTGGTTTGACATAAAACACAAATTTGCTGCCAACCGGCATCAACTGCACCCCTTCTGTCCAGCCAGGTATCACCCGATTGAGGGCGAAGGAAACGGGTTCATTACGGGCATAGGAACTGTCAAACTCGGTACCATCCACTAACGTTCCGCGGTAATTGACCTTGACCGTATCAGTTGCTTTGGGAATGTCGCCATCACCCATTCTCAATACTTTGTACTGAAGGCCACTGGACGTACTCTTGACCCCTTCTTTTGTCTTGTTCCGGGTCAGAAATTCTTGACCTTCGACCTGGTTTTTGGCACCTACTTCAGCCTTCTTTGCTGCCTGTGCCTGCTTTCTTTTCTCAACATACGCCTGACGAATGGTAGCAGCTTCTTCCTTCGTCATGGCAGGTGGCTCGTCATTGAAGGTGGTCACGATGGCCTCCACCAAAGTATCAATGTCCACATCACTGGCCTGTTTCCTCAATGACTGGCCAATATCCATGCCAATGATATAACCCAGCTTTTGTTCATCCGTGTTCAGTTCTGTGGCCCAGACGTTGAAAGAGAGACCTGCGGTTGCCAAAACGAACCCGCAGAATTTAATAAAATTCATACCTTGATTGCTCCTGTTAAATGGAGTGCGAATTGTCCACTTAACAGACCCCCGGTGCAATAAAAATGTTCCCTTTGTCCCGATGCACTAAACTCGCTTGATGAACACACTCATTGCGACACTTGTTTTTTACCAATTGTTGCTGCTGGCTATCGGATGGTGGGCAAGCCGCCGGACAGTGGATAATGAAGACTTTTACCTGGGCGGGCGCAAGCTCGGTGCGGGCGTGGCTGCTCTGAGCGCCTCGGCGAGTTCATCTTCCGCCTGGAGCCTGCTGGGTGTTTCCGGTGCAGCCTTTAACTGGGGCCTGCCCGCAATCTGGCTCATCCCTTCCACCTTGCTGGGCTTTTTTATCAACTGGTATTGGCTCGCACCCAGGATGTGGCGACAAAGCCGTGACAATCATGCACTGACATTGACCGAGTTTCTGGCTGGCCCTTTGACCGACCCCGCGCGCAAATCCATCATGCGTATCGGTTCCGGTGTGATCCTGTTTTCATTCACGTTTTACATTGCGGCCCAGTTCCAGGCAGCCGGCAGCACATTTTCCAGCGCGTTTGGTATCGAGCCGGCTGCCGCCATCGTCCTGGGCGCTGCCATCGTACTCGCTTACGTCATGCTCGGTGGGTTTTGGGCGGCCAGTATTACCGACGGGTTACAAGGCATCCTGATGGCAATGAGTGCCATTTTACTACCGATCATCGCCTTATTTTCTGTCGGTGGACCGGTCGTACTGACACACAGCCTTGAGGCAGAGGGTCTGACGACACTGGCCACGTGGACAGGCCACGAAAGCCTGGCCGCCAGTGCCGGCTTTGTGATCGGCCTGGCGGGTATTGGGCTGGGATATCCGGGTCAACCCCACGTGGTAAACCGTTTTATGGCGATGGAAGACCACCAGGCAATTCCCACAGCAAGACTGATCGCCATTGGCTGGGCAGTCATCATTTACACCGGTATGGTCGTGCTGGGTTGGTGTGGGCGCATCCTCGTGTCAGCCCTGGGTAATGGCGAGGAGGTGCTGTTCGCGCTGGCCACGCTGTTGTTGCCATCCATCCTTGCCGGGATCATGGTTTCGGCTATTCTGTCCGCCATCATGTCAACCACCGACAGCCAGTTACTGGTCGCCGCTGCCAGCGTCAGTCACGATTTGAGCAATGGCAGAACCGCAACCCGGGAAACGCTGAAACAGGCACGTTTTGTTGTCCTGGTGATCGGTGCGGTGGCCGTTGCGCTGGCCCTGTTTTCACCGCAGGCGATATTCAGCCGTGTACTGTTTGCCTGGCAGGCGTTGGCCGCCGCGTTCGGGCCGCTTTTGATCGTCACACTGTGGCGCGGACCGGTCCGGCCTGCCTGGCGTATTGCCGCCATGAGTACAGGTTTTATTCTGACGGTCATCCTCAGTTGGAGTACCGTCACACCGGGTGATATCGCCGAACGCTATATCCCGATGCTGCTGACCCTTGTCCTCGCACTGTGGGGAACCTGCAAAAACCCTGCTTGATACGCATTGCTCCTTACATTTCAATATCATCCACAAACCCGATCCAGGCCTGCTTTTACGAAAGTCATAAAATCGCTTGCAATTGTACTTTATAGTGTTATACTTCACTACAACACTAACATTTGATTGATGCCTTTACGAGAGGTGGACATGATGAAACTATTCACACGACACAGATTACGTATTCCTAACCAGCTGGCGATGCTGGCAGCAGTATTGTTGCTGGTGAGCAGTGTTGTGGGCTATGAAAGCCAGCAAACTGCCTCGTCCTCCGCGCCAGAGGCAATACCGGCGGCGACCAAGCGCGTGGACAGTGATGATACTGCCAGGCGCCGGGCCAAGGGTCTCAACCTCGGTTTACTCTTGTTTCGCCGCGGTTGAGGGCATGGAGCTAACCCACCCCCTCACGTCCAAGCTGACATGACCGTCCAATGGAATGACAGCCAGCCAATTTACTGGCAATTGAAAGAGCGCACCATCGCCATGATCCTGGACGGTACCTTGGCAGAAGGTAATGCCCTGCCCTCGGTGCGCACGGTGGCGGCTGATTTTCAACTCAACCCAATCACGGTGTCAAAATCCTACCAGGCTTTGGTCGATGACGGCCTGGTCGAAAAACGGCGCGGTCTGGGTATGTTTGTTCGCACGGGCGCACGCCAGCAACTGATTGAGAGCGAAAGACAAAAATTTATTCTCAAAGAATGGCCCGCAACGCTGAAACGTATCCAACAACTCAAGCTGGACATTTCTGATCTACTCGAGTCCGTCCCGGAAGCAAAGGATCCATCTTTATGAATTACGTCATAGAAGCCCACGGTCTGACCAAGCGTTACAAACGCACTGTTGCCGTTGACCACATCGACCTGCAGATACCGGCAGGTCGCATTGTCGGTCTGATCGGTCCCAATGGCGCCGGGAAAACCTCGGCCCTGAAAGCCATACTCGGGCTGGCAACCTATGAGGGACAGTTGAGCGTACTGGGTAAAAGCCCTGCCAGGGACCGCGCGGCTTTGATGGAGGACGTTTGTTTCATTGCGGACGTTGCGGTTCTGCCCCGTTGGATACGCGTCTGGCAACTGATGGATTTGGCGGCGGACATCCACCCGAAATTCAATCGTGACAAATGCCTTCAATACCTTTCCACGACCAGGGTGACTGCGGAGCAAAGGGTCAAACAATTATCCAAGGGTATGGTGGCGCAGTTACACCTGGCCATTGTCATGGCCATCGATGTCAGCTTACTGGTACTGGACGAACCCACCCTGGGTCTCGACATCCTCTATCGCAAGCAGTTTTATACCAACCTGCTGAACGATTTTTTTGACGAACAGCGTACCATCGTCATTACCACCCACCAGGTGGAAGAGGTCGAGCACATCCTCAGTGATCTGATTTTCATACAGGACGGCCACATTGCCTTGAATTGCAGCATGGAGGAGGTCCAGGAACGCTATTCCGAATTGATGGTTGCACCGGACAATGCCGCGGCAGCGCGCGTCCTGCAGCCATTGAATGAGCGTGAATTATTCGGCCGGCATATCTTCCTGTTCGACAGGGGAAACCGCGAACAATTAGAGGCGCTCGGTGAACTACGCACCCCTAGCGTTGCTGACCTGTTTGTAGCTACCATGAATAGAGGTGTGGCATGAAACGTCTGGCAGCACTGATCAAGCGGGAATTCTGGGAAAACAAGGGTGCATTTCGCACCACGCCACTGGTGATTGGTGGTATTTATATCGCTGTCATGTTGATGTTCATCATCACCTTCAATCATTTCGACAACGAATTCCAGACACTCAGGGAGTTGATTCATTTTGTCGCCCGGCAGGATGTCAGTATTCGTAGCAAGTTTATCTATGAGACGACGCTGGCGATGTCCACGATGTTTTCAGTGGTCCTGGCCTTTGTCGTGTTTTTCTACCTCTTGGGTTCTTTGTATGATGACCGCAAGGACCGCAGCATACTATTCTGGAAGTCCCTGCCAGCTTCCGATACGCTGACGATCGGCTCAAAACTGCTTTCGGCCATGGTGGTTGCACCACTCATCTTCTGGGTGATTTACGTCTTGATCCACATCGTCATCATGCTGATTTCCTCGATCGTGGTGCTGTCTCTGGGCGAAAACCCGTGGACACTGTTCCTTGGTATCAGCAATCCGTTCAAAGCCTGGAGCCTGGTATTGGCGAGCTATATGGCGCAATCGGTATGGGCGTTGCCCTTATATGGCTGGCTGATGCTGGTCTCAGCCTTCGCACCACGCATACCGCTGTTATTTGCGACACTGCCACCGGTGGTATTTGCAGTCTTACAGGTATGGATCACCTTTCTGCAAACGTTTACGCTGCAGAAAAACCTGTTTGGCGTCATCGGTAACTGGTTTGCCAATAGCCCTTTGATCATGTCAGCGGATAACCACGGTCATGACATCGCGGCACTGGGTATACCGATCAGCAGCGCCTTCGATCACGATGTGTCTGTTGCCAATATGCTGGACCGTTTGTTTTCCACCGATATGCTGATCGGCCTCATCATTGCCGCCATTTTCCTGACAGTTGCCTTATGGTTGAGGCATCGTGCGACCGACGGTTAA
>CAZYVH010000020.1:0-41425 GCA_964650905.1 uncultured Wenzhouxiangellaceae bacterium
TATCCTTCAAGAAAATAATGCTCAAACTGGAGATGAGTCATGAGACCACCTCAAAAGCCTTCAGTTTTGCTCAAGCCTGATATCCACAAAGTAAGTGTAATGGGTTGTAATCACCGGCTGTTTGCACCAAAAAATTAATTCTTGTTGAGTGCTTTAACAATTTTAATAAACGCCTTAAATGTATGCCTTTACAGCATCTTATAGTGTATGCTCACTTTTTAGTGCTTAATTACATCAGGCATTAACGCATGGATTGAGGCTGCGTAGCGTCTGGTGCATGTTTTTTTGGGATGGGAAAATATTAGTGACAAAAGAATATAAAGATAAAGAAAACAATTGTATACACTGCGTCACCGGCTCAGATGCCTTCCGCCTGCTAACGCCGCCGCAGTTGGCCAAGGCAAAAGAGAATCTTACCCAATTGTCCTTCCAGCAGGGTCAGTTGTTGTTCAAACAGGGTATGTACATGTCACAGATCTTTTACATAAAGTCGGGCTTTGTAAAACTGTATATGGAAAGTGAAGGGAAACTGAATATTGTCACAATTGCGGAACCTGGCGCCTTTATTGGGGTGCAAACCTTATTTGATGAACCAGCATTCCCCTTTACGGCTGAGGCCTTAACGGATACGGAAGTATGCCTGAAAGATATCAATTTCTTCAGGGAAATGGTTATGGAAAACCCGGAATTTGCACGGGAAATGATCAGGGTGCTGAACGTCAAGATCATCAACTCTTATCGACGGCTGTTTTCCTTGACCTCACATAATATCCATACCAGGTTTTGGGAATTACTTCTATATTTGCGTGACGTTGTGTATAAATCCAACCCATTTGACCTGAGCATCTCGAGAAAAGAGATGGCAGCACTGATTTGCACTACACCGGAAAGCGTTTCCCGCTTGATTGGTGCACTCAAAAAGCAGGGTGCCATCAAGAGCACCGGTCATACATTGGAGATAGTTGCCAGCGACAGCCTGCCCACCAATACAGGAAACTGATCCTGATTACTAACCCGGCCATTGCAATATGCAGCCGGATGCAGTGCAAAGACCGGATAGGACAAACTGTCTTTTTTGATAATCACTATAAACATACATGATCATTTGTTTTACATGAAGATTTAACAATTTATCGTCCGCCTTGGTGAAATGTCCGGGCTGATGATGGGTTTGGTCATGTTGATTTCCGGATGAGTTTTGCACAGGTTTGTACACGCCAGTTCTCAGTGCGCTCCACGTCATTAAAGCTGAATAAATGGAAGCCGGGAATGTTGATTTCCGGGTCATCCAGACAGGGTTTCAGACCTGCCAAGAGCTCATCCGGCTGATATGGCCTGGCACTGATGAGCTTCCTGATGAGGCCTTTTTGTTTTTTCAGCTGCTTCACAGACTGCCCGACACCGATACGCAGCGACAACGCTATCAGCTTGCTCCTGTTAGCCACACCCGGCAGGCCTATCCAGGCGGGCAGGCTCACACCTGCTTTGCGGATACTTCGCAGCCAGTTAACAATTGACAGGGGATCGAAGCACATCTGGGTGACAAGATATGTGGCAAATGGTTGTTTTTCTTTGAGGAACCATAACAGTGTTTGAGTATCGATGAGTGGATGGCCCTCAGGGTGTGCTGCGATACCGACATCTTCTATGTGGTGTCCTATCTCGGCCATGTCTCGCAATAATGTCAGCGAATCATGGTAAATCCCGGCCGGTTCGGGCGCATCACCTGCGGGAACAAATACACTCTCCACGCTTGCAGCCTCAAGCCTGGCCAGTATCTCACGCAGATGCCCCTTGTCGCGGACCAGACGGGCAGCAACGTGGGGTACCAGTTTGAACTGCTTCTCCCTGGGTAAAGCGCTCAGTTTTTCTACCAGAGCCAGGGTTGGTTCAAGACCGTTTACAGGGGAACAGGTAATGGCAATATAGCAATGTGCCGGCAGGTAGTGCAATCGGTCCATTATGGTCGGGGTCGGTATGACTTCCAGGTAGGCCTGCTCCAGCAGGTGCGCCAATGTGTGCGTGTTATTATTGTTGTCCATCGTCGGTTTTGGGGGAATTACAAGGTTCCGTTTGTGGTCCAAGCCTGGCGTAATGCAAAAAATTTAAACTGCGACAGGAAATTGTCGTCATTAACCAGTAAACTGCGCCATTGTTTCAGCATACGGATAAAATATCCATATGGGTAAGCCGGAAAATAGAAAATATTCCTATGATCGCGACGATCTGGAGTTATGTGGCACGGGTGGTTTATTTGGTGCTGATACCGGAAAATTACCAACCGGGAATATGCTGATGTTCGACCGCATAGTCGAGATTAATGATGTGGGTGGAACGTATGGCAAAGGCTTGCTAAACGCAGAGCTGGATATCCGGCCCGACCTGTGGTTTTTTGCCTGCCATTTTGTTGATGATCCCGTGATGCCCGGTTGTCTTGGGCTTGATGCGTTGTGGCAACTGTGTGGTTTTTTTCTCTCCTGGTCCGGTTGCAAGGGCAGGGGACGGGCCCTGGGCGTTGGAAAAGTCAAATTTAGCGGTCAGGTGCTGCCAACCGCCCGAAAAGTCACCTATACTTTAGAGATGAAAAGAGTCATTGCGCGTAAATTAAGTATGGTGATTGCCGATGGCAAGGTCGCCGTTGATGGTCGCACCATTTATACAGCGGACGACCTGCGCGTCGGACTGTTTCTTTCCACCGATAATTTTTGAGGAAAATAGCATGCGTCGTGTGGTTGTTACGGGTATGGGTGTTGTCTCATGTCTGGGAAACAGCAAAAAAGATGTGGCTGAATCCTTGCTGTTGAGCAGGCCTGGCATCAGCTTCAACGAAGAGTTTGAGGCTGTGGGTTTGCGTAGCAATGTCAGCGGGTCCGTGGATATTGATCTGGGTGATCATATCGACCGTAAGGTTCGCCGCTTCATGGGTGATGCTGCAGCCTATGCCTACGTTGCCATGCAACAGGCCATTGATGATGCAGGGCTTACAGCCGATGAGGTCTCGAACCCACGCACCGGTCTGATCGCTGGTTCCGGTGGCGCCTCGAGTGCCAATATTGTCTGGGGTGCCGATACCTTGCGTGAAAAAGGTGTGCGCCGCGTCGGACCTTACCTGGTGCCGCGTACCATGAGCAGCACCGTCTCAGCCTGCCTGGCAACACCGTTTGGTATTCATGGCCTCAATTTTTCAATTACCTCGGCCTGTGCAACCAGTACCCATTGTATCGGTTCTGCCATGGAGCAGATCCAGTGGGGCAAACAGGATGTGATATTTGCTGGCGGCGGTGAAGAAGAGCATTGGTCACTGGCGATGATGTTTGATGGTATGGGCGCCCTCTCATCAAAATACAACGGGCAACCAGACCAGGCTTCACGTGCCTACGATACCGGTCGGGATGGTTTCGTGATTGCCGCTGGTGGCGGGATGCTGGTGCTGGAGGAACTGGAACACGCGAGGGCCCGTGGTGCAAAAATCTATGCCGAGGTGGTGGGTTATGGTGCAACCTCCGACGGCTACAACATGGTTGCGCCATCAGGTGAAGGTGCGGTGCGTTGCATGCAACAGGCGATTGCCACCGTCGATTCCCCGATTGACTATATCAATACGCACGGTACCAGCACGCCAGTGGGTGATATCGCCGAGCTTGATGCCATGCGAGACGTGTTTGCCGACAAGGTTCCACCATTCAGTTCGAGCAAATCCCTGTGCGGCCATTCGCTCGGCGCGGCGGGTGTGCAGGAAGCCATCCATTGCCTGTTAATGCTGGAAAACGACTTCATGGCCGGTTCCGCCAATATCGACGAACTGGATCCAAGGGCTGTGGGTCTGCCGGTTTTAGATAAAAGCGTAGAAAATGCCGGTCTTGACACGGTCATGAGTAATAATTTCGGTTTTGGCGGCACCAACGCCAGCATTGTATTTCAACGATTTTGCCTGTAAAAAAACGGGAAAAACGGGGTCAGAGTAAAGTGCCGGAGTGACTTACTCCGGCACTTTACTCTGACCCCGTAAGGCATGGCGTTCGGTAATTATGTCTTCAGAACCGTTCGCAGTGCATCGACAAAATAATCCATGTTGCTCTGATTGAATGATGCCACGTTGATGCGTGATGAGTCGACCAGGTAAATCGAATAATCATCGCGCAGACGGTGGATCTGCTCCACGGATATTCCAAGGAAGGAGAACATGCCGGTTTGCTGCGCGATAAATGAAAAATCGCGTGAAACTCCGCTCGCTGCGATCTTTTCGGACAGGATTTTACGCACCCCGTTGATATGGTTCCGCATTTCGGTCAACTCTTCATTCCATTGTGTCCTGAGTTCATCACAATGCAGGATGATATCGATGACGGCGGGTCCGTGGCTGGGTGGCATGGAATAGTTGGCGCGTGTGATGCTGTTGATCACGCTTGCAACATCGGTGGCTTTTTTTGCAGTCTTTGCAACGATTGAAAGGGCGCCTACACGTTCCCGGTACATGGCAAAATTCTTGGAGCAGGAACTGGCCACGATGACTTCAGGGCATTGCGATGTCAGCAGGCGCACCGGCAGGCAATCTTCTTGCTGGCCACGTTCCAGACCCATGTAGGCAATATCAATCAGCGGTGTGAAGCCACGTTCACTGGCCAGGTCCGCAATTAGCTGCCACTGCTCCGGGTCGGGACTCACACCACAGGGGTTGTGGCAACAAGCATGGAACAGCACGATATCACCGGGCCGGCGTTGCTCAAGTGACGCGACCATTTCATTGAACAGCAACCCGCTGCTTGCCCGGTCAAAATACGGGTAGCTGTGCATCTGTACACTGGCGGCGGGGAACAGGGCGTGGTGGTTGGACCACGTTGGGTCGCTGGCCCACACACCGGCATCGGGTGCGGCAACCTTGATCAGATCGGCGGCGACCCTCAGTGCACCGGTTCCACCCGGGGTTTGTATGGTTCGTATCCGGCCCTGCTCAAGCGCATCGTTGCCGGCGCCAAAAAGCAGTTCGCTGATGGCGTCGTTAAAACCCGGTACACCCGCCGGACCCAGGTAGGTCTTGGTGGTCTGGGTTTCGAGCAGGGTTTTCTCGGCGCTGGCCACGCACTTGAGTACCGGCGTGTTGCCGTATTCATCGCGGTAAACACCGACACCCAGATCGATTTTTTGTGGGTTCGGGTCGGCGGCGTGGGCCGTGATGACACCCAGGATCGGGTCGGGGGGTATGGCATTCAAGTGTTCTAACATTTTATTTTGTCCCGGTTGGAATCTCGCTGACACCCCCCTAGTACAGGCGGGCTGGCAGCACGTTTGTGGTGCGACAGATTGTAACCGTTTAGGCCATAAATTACTGTGGAATTTTCCCTCTCAAGCTATACTTTTTGGGTGTTCAGCATTCGTCTTTCAGCGTGGTTCATTTAAACGTACATTAACGTTGCTATCCCCAAAGTTCCGGACTGAACCCCTGTACAACACCATTGACATAATCGAGGCCCATGGGCTGGTCGTATTTCAGTAACAGGGGCCCGTCGATGTCTACGAAATCGCACAATTGCGCGACGACAAAGGAAGGTGCCATGCTGAGCGAGGTGCCACACATATTACCTACCATCAACTTACAGCCTCTGTGCCGGGCGGCTGCAGCCAGTTTCAAGCCCTCAGTCAGGCCACCGGTTTTGTCCAGCTTGATGTTGATCATGTCATAACGCCGAGCCGCAATTTCCAGCTCACCACTATGCAGGCAGGACTCGTCCGCGGCCAGTGTTACGGGGGATCTGAACCCTTCCAGCATTTCATCCCTGCCGCGCGCCAGTGGTTGCTCGATCATGGCCAGGTCCAGTTGAGTGCACTTGGGTAGTACTTTTTGCAATAGTTCAAAGCTCCAGCCCTGGTTGGCGTCAACGACCAGTTCGGCATCTGGGCGCGCGGCCCGGATCGCAGCCAGTTTCTCATAGGGCATGTGGCCATCGAGCTTGATCTTGAGTACCGGCGCATCTGTTGCCGCAGCAGCCTTGGCAGCCATGGCCTGGGGTGTGTCTTCCAGGCCAATGGTGAATACGGTCGTGACGGGCTTTGGGTCGATCCCGGTCAGTTGCCAGATGGTTTTACCGGCCTTTTTGCAGTCCAGGTCCCACAGGGCGCAGTCGATGGCGTTACGTGCACCGCCCGGGGGCAGTAAGGTCTGCAGTTTTTGCCGGGAGATTCCGTTACGAATTTCAGTGGTGAAGGCCCGCGCCTGCGCCAGGATGCTGTCGGCCGTTTCATCGAGGTAAAAAACACCCTGGGCTTCACCGTGGCCGATGAAGCCCTCTTCCTCGATCTGTACAACCAGGCAACGTGTGTTGAGCCACTCATGCCCGGCGATACGAAAAGGGTGAGCCAGCTCCCACTCTGCGATGTGCAGACTGAAATTCATGCTCCTTGCTCCGGAAATTGCTGCTGGATATTCTCAACGATGGCCTCACAGCCATCAATCATTGGGTCAACACATGGCAGACCGGTTTCTTCGCACAGCCCCGCCAGGTAAGCCCGACGCTCATCTGCGGGTAGTTTCGAGGTATTGACACCGATAC
The DNA here is from genome assembly GCA_964650905.1 of uncultured Wenzhouxiangellaceae bacterium. GTDB lineage: Bacteria > Pseudomonadota > Gammaproteobacteria > Xanthomonadales > SZUA-36 > SZUA-36. The sequence goes on from CAZYVH010000020.1 coordinate 6,549, forward strand.
CTACGCAGCGAATGTCCGGGTTGGTGCGGCTTCCCAGCAGTACGTGCTGGTCTATCGCATCCCGGATCGAGGGCAGGTCGTAGTGCTCCCAGCCGCAAATGACTTTGCGGCTGGCATCGTGGCAAAGAACAAAAGCGTCCGGCTGTGAACCGTGCAGCAGACCCAGACTGACACCGGAGTAGCCCGGGTGGAACAACGAGCCCTGGCCTTCGATCACATCCCAGTGGTTTGCATCGTTAGTGGGTGAAATCAGTTCCGCGGCGCCAGCGATGAAATCCGCCACGACCGCATCGATTGGCAGGCCTTCACCTGCCAGCATGATACCGGTCTGGCCGGTGGCGCGAAAGGTGACATCCATACCCGCTTCGCGCATGGCCTTAGCCAGCGCCAGCGCCGAATATTTTTTACCAATGGCGCAATCGGTGCCGACCATCAGCACCCGCATGCCCTTGCGTTTGATTCCGGTACCGACTGGAAGATTGGCAGGTGGTTTACGTACATCAATCAAACGCGCACCCGATGCCCTGGCAGCGGCCACAATGTCGGGAAAATCCTTCAACCTGAAATGCAGGCCGCTGACAATATCCAGACCAGCATGGGCCGCCTCTTCAATACAGGCCCACCAGTTGTCCGGTACGATGCCACCGATCGGTGCCACACCGATGATGAGACTGCCAACTCCGGCCCTGGCGGCCTCGGCTACGGTCATGTCGGGCACACCAATATCGACATCGCATCCTGGAAAACGCAACTGTCCCGCAACCCGTTCGGGCCGCCAGTCGGCCAGACCAAGACCGGTTTTGGCGTAGGCAGCATCGGGTGTGTCACCTATCAGGATAAGGTAGGGAGTTTTGAGCTGTACGGTGGTGAGTTTGGTCATCTGGAACGGTTCCTTCAGTTGCATGATAATTGTAAGTTAAGTGCCTTCAGCTTGCCTGTATTTTTACCGTGTGCCATGCAAAAAAGAGCCTCTTCGCGTATTATTTACACGTCATCACAAAAACCCTGATTGAAACTGAGCGCAAGCAATCAGAATATTATCAGGGTATCGATTTTTCGGTTTTCAGTATTGACCCACAAGAGGCATACCAAATGTTAAAGGCCCAGTACCAGCGGCGTGGACCCATTCCCCAGGACGTGATCGAAGCCGTAGAGTTCGAACTGCCGCCACCTGCGGCCGGTGAGGTCCTGGTCGAAGTCCTGGCGGCACCGGTCAACCCGTCCGATATCCTCACGCTGACCGGTGAATACGGCATTTTGCCGCCATTACCCGCTGTGGGTGGTATGGAGGGGGTCGGCAGGGTAGCACAGCTTGGTGAGGGTGTTGATAATCTGGCTCTGGGTCAGCGTGTACTGCTGGCGGGTACCGGCGGGACCTGGACAACACATTTGCTCGCCAGCACCGAACAACTGGTGCCGGTGCCCGATAGCATGGACGCACGCCAGCAGGCCATGATGAGCATCAATCCGCCAACGGCATTTTTACTGTTGTCCGGGCTTGTCAAACTGCAAGCCGGTGACTGGGTCATTCAGAACGCGGCCAATTCAGCAGTCGGTGGCTACCTGGTCCAAATCGCCCGTACAAGGGGTATCAAAACGGTCAACGTGGTACGGCGGGAATCAGCCGTGCAGCCATTGCTCGATGCCGGTGGCGATGTGGTGCTCCTCGATGGCGACGACCTGCACAAACGTGTTGCCGGGGCTACCGCTGGCGGTCGGGTACGTCTCGGTATCGACGCCATCGGTGGTGCGGCCACACAAAGGATTGCGAGTTCGCTGCACAACGGTGGCACGGTGGTCAATTACGGACTGCTCAGTGGCAAACCCTGCCAGCTTTCGGGTGTGTCACTGGTGTTTCGGGATATTACCCTTAAGGGCTTCTGGCTCGCCAGGTGGTATCGTGAGGTCAGCGCTGAGCAACGCGTTGCGGTATTTACAGAACTGGGGCAGATGATAGCCAACGGCAGCCTCTTTGCCCGGGTGCAGGCGTCTTATCCCGTTGCTTGCATCAAAGAAGCGGTCGCGGCTGCTGCAAGTGGTGGACGGGACGGCAAGATTCTCGTTGAACCCAGTGATTAATATTTTATTCTAATGGTTCACAAAGATGATTGAAGGAGGATGTCATGGGTTTTGCACTGTCTGAATTACAATTGAGCAGTACCGCATTTGAAAATGGGGGGTCCATCCCTGCACGCTATACCGGTGAAGGTGAGGACACCTCGCCGGCACTGGCATGGTCTGATGTCCCGGATGGGACCCAGGCCTTTGCCGTAATATGTCATGATCCCGATGCCCCGTTGGTGAGTACTGCGGGCACTTACGGGTTCGTCCATTGGGTGCTCTACAATATTCCGGGGTCCACGAGGGGTCTGGAAGAGGGTAGTGGTGCCTTTACCAACGGCAGGAATGATTTTGGTAACGAGACTTATGGTGGCCCCATGCCGCCGAATGGGCACGGCACACACCACTATTATTTCTGGGTCATGGCGCTCAGCGAAAATCTTGACCTGCCGGCAGGTCTGACGCTGTGGCAACTGCTGGAGCGCATTGAACCGGTCCTTATCGGCATGAACCGATTGCTGGGGACTTATCAGAGAAGCTGAAGTGATTCAATGGGTTGCCCACAAACCAGCCTGTTTATTCAGTGTGCCGTAAAGGGATGGATGAGCCAATGAAAAGTACAGATTGTCAGTTGGGCATGGATAGGCTGATAAGCCGCCGGGAATTTGTAAACGGTGTTGCTGTTGGCGCATCACTTTTTCCTGGGATAGCATACTCGCACCGGTAGGCTTTGATGCAGCATCCGATGCTATGACCAAAGAGGATTATATGCAGGGAAAATCCCGCTGATGGGTCCGCTCAAGGGCTTTAAAATTATCGAGATTGCCGGGATTGGCCCCGGACAGCTCGCCGGCATGTTGCTGGCGGATATGGGTGCCAGCCTGGTGCGTATAGAGCGTCCGGGTGATTATGATCTTGGTTTTGATATGGACCCCCGCTTTGATCTCATGAACCGCAGCCGGCCGCTCATCGCAGTGGATTTAAAAACTGAAGAGGGCGTTGCACTGATACTCGATTTGTGTGCGCATGCCGACGCCTTGTTTGAAGGCTTTCGCCCGGGTGTGATGGAAAGGTTAGGCCTGGGACCGGATGCATGCATGGAACGAAACCCAGCGCTGGTGTTTGGCCGCGTGACCGGCTGGGGGCAGGAAGGCCCGCTGGCGGATAACGTTGGTCATGACCCAAACTATATTGCCTTAAGTGGGGTGTATGCCAGTATCGGCGAAAAAGGTGGTGATCCGGTTTACCCGCTGAACCTGGTCGGTGATATGGGTGGTGGCGCGCTTTACCTGGTCATGGGTATGCTGGCGGCATTGCTGGAAGCCGGTAAGTCCGGAAAAGGACAGGTGGTCGATGCCAACATTGCAGATGGCACAGCGTCTATGATGACATTGATGCACAGCTTGCTGGCTGCGGGTTTGTGGAACGAGCAAAGGGGTAGCAACGTTCTTGATGGCGGCGCACCGTTTGCTCGTGCCTACCGCACTCTGGACGATAAATATGTGAGCGTGGGTCCGATTGAAAATCGATTTTTCAAGGCCTTACTAAAAGCGCTTGAAATAGACGATATTGATCCTTCGGACCAGTACAATCCCTCTGAATGGGACAGGCTTCAGCAACGATTTGAAGCCGTCTTCAGAACGCGCACCCGGGATGAATGGTGTGAGCTTCTCGAAGGTACGGAAAGTTGTTTTGCGCCGATTCTGGGGATGCGTGAGTCAATGGAACACCCTCACAACCAGGCACGCGGGACTTATGTCACCGTGGATGGCATATGTCAAGCCGCGCCTACACCGAGGTTTTCCCGCACCCGTTCTGAAATCAGCAGCCCCGCCGGTCCCGCACGGTCTGACCTGCGACGCGTATTGGCGGATTGGGGCGCACCCGAAAATATCATAAGGAGGCTGAGCCGTTAACAGGAGTCAAGCTTCGGGCTCATCCAGCATAAATATTGTCGCAGGCTGCTCCAGCATTTCCTTCAGTGCCTGGATCATCATGGCCGCATCGTAACCGTCCACGAAGCGGTGATCGAATGAAGAGGACAGGTTCATCATCGTGCGGATAACGATTTGCCCCTTCACCACCACGGGCCGTTCCACGGCCTTGTTGACACCGATGATCGCGACTTCCGGTTGGTTGATGATGGGTGTGGTCACAATGCCGCCGGCTTTGCCCAGGCTGGTGATGGTGATGGTGGAACCCGTGAGTTCTTCACGTTTTGCGGTATTGTCACGGGCCGCGGTGGAGACACGGTGTATTTCCTCAGCGAGACTGCCAAGGGAACGGCTCTCACAGTGTTTAACGACAGGCACTTTCAGACCTTCGGGGGTTTGCGTGGCGATCCCAAGGTGCACAGCCTGGTGCTGGTTGATGACATTTCGTTCCTGGTCATACCACGCGTTGCACTGTGGAAAACGTCTGAGCGCGCAGGTCAGTGCCATGCCGATAAACGGCAACAGCGACAGCCTGTTTTCATCCGCTGCTTTTTTATTGTTCAAATGCTCGCGCAGCGCCTCGAGTGCGGTCATGTCGATTTCTTCAACATACGCAAAGTGTGGGACTTCACGGTTGGCGGCAGACATTCGCCCGGCGATGATGCGGCGCAGACCAACCACCTTGATTTCATTAATCGCTGTCGCGGGGCTCTTCTGACCCTGTGTGTCTTTGGCGACCGCTGCAGTCCCGGCCAGGTACACATCCAGGTCGGATCTTAGTATCCGCCCATGCGGACCGGTGCCTGAGATGAGGCGAAGATCAACACCTGCTTCGCGGGCGAAATGTCTAACGGATGGCGATGTGAGGACCCTGGCTGGCTTGTCCTGGTCTTGCGGCCCCCCGGTATCGACCTCTTTATCAGCCCTTTGAGTGGTTTGTGTAGTATCTGTGGGTGGTACGGCTTCATCGTCCTGCGTGGGTTCTTGCCCACCCTTTGTTTCAAAAACAATCAGCGGTGCGCCGACAGCAATGGTGTCTCCAAGCTCACCGGCCAGGCTGACCACGCGGCCTGTCACCGGGGCCGACAGTTCGACCGCGGCCTTGTCCGTCAGCATGGCACCTATCGGGTCTTCTTCGTGGACCAGATCCCCAACTTTTACCATCCATTCGGCAATTTCCGCCTCGACCGTTCCTTCACCCAGGTCGGGTAGCTTGAATATATATTCGCTCATGCTGCCTCCATGACATTGCGGATGCCGGCCATGACCCGCTCCTGGCCGGGGAAATAGTCCCATTCAAAGGCGTGTGGGTAGGGTGTTTCCCAGCCTGCAACACGCTCTATCGGTGCTTCCAGGTGGTAAAAGCACTCTTCCTGCACGGTGGCAACCAGTTCCGCGCCGTAGCCACTGAATTTCGAGGCCTCGTGTGCGATCAGGCAGCGACCGGTTTTCTCCACCGACTTTTTGAGTGTGGCAACATCCAGTGGAACGAGTGAACGCACATCGATAATGTCGGCACTGACGCCGGCCCGTCTGGCGGCGGCCTGGGCGACATGCACCATGGTGCCATAAGTGATAATGCTCAGATCATTGCCTTGTTCGACCAGCGCTGCCTGACCCAGTGGTATGGCGTAGTAGTCTTCCGGTACTTCACCGCCGGGATGTTTTGACCAGGTCATTGCCGGTTTGTCTGGATCACCGTCAAAGGGTCCGTTGTAAAGACGTTTGGGCTCAAAGTACACCACCGGGTCATCGGACTCGATGGCGCTGATCAGAAGACCCTTGGCGTCGTAGGGATTAGACGGCATGACGGTATTAACACCGGACAGGTGGGTAAAGAGTGCCTCAGGACTTTGTGAATGTGTCTGTCCACCACGAATGCCGCCGCCACAGGGTGTGCGTATCGTTACCGGCGAAAAGAACTCGCCACCGCTGCGATAACGCAGTCTTGCCAGTTCGGATATGACCTGGTCGAGACCGGGATAAATATAGTCTGCGAACTGTATTTCCGCCACCGGTCGTAATCCATTCACGCCAATACCGATGGCAGAACCAATTATTCCACCCTCTGCAATGGGCGCATCGATCACACGGTGCTCGCCATATTTAACTTGTAAGCCTTCTGTGCAGCGGAATACCCCACCAAAATAACCGACGTCCTCTCCCAGTATGATGACAGTCGGGTCTTTTCCCAGCATGATATCCAGTGCGGAGTTGATCGCCCGTATCATATTCATCTGGCTCATGACAGATCACCCTTGAGCGCCAGTAGCTGGTCGCGTTGGCGTGCGAGGCGTTCCGGCATCTCGTCGTAGACATCCTCAAACATTTCGCGCACATCCAGTTGCGGACCTGAATTCATTGTTCCATGGCTGATGGCCTCCTGCCAGGCGTCGGTGACGGTTTGCTTTAGGGTGTTTTCAAGTGATGCGTGTTGCTCATCTGACCAATGGCCGTTTTTCACCAGGTGATCTTTGAGCCGTTTGATCGGGTCACCCAACGGGAAGGCGGCCCATTCATCCCTGGGTCGGTAGCGTGTCGGGTCATCACTGGTGGAATGTGCGCCGCCACGGTAAGTCACCAGCTCGATCAATGTGGGACCACCCCCCTGGCGTGCGCGCTCTGCGGCCCAGCGGGTGACCGCGTAAACCGCCAACAGGTCATTGCCGTCAACACGCACACCCGGAATACCCAGACCCAGACCGCGTGCGGAAAAGGGCCGCCGTTCGCCACCGGCAAAACCCTGGAAGGTGGAAATAGCCCATTGGTTGTTGACCACGTTCAGAATAACCGGTGCCTGGTAGACTGCGGCGAAGGTGAGTGCGTAATGAAAATCTGCCTCCGATGTGCTGCCATCACCCACCCATGCAGCTGAGATATGGTTTTCGCCCTTGATCATGGAGGCCATCGCCCAGCCTACTGCCTGCGGGTATTGTGTGGCCAGGTTACCGGACAGGGAAAACACGTTGCCTTTTCGATTGTGGTACAAGATGGGCATTTGCCGGCCCTTGCACATATCACGCGTGTTGGACAGACACTGGCACATCATATCGACCAGGCTGGTGCCGCGGAAAATGAAAAGACCCTGGTTCCGATAAGAAGGGAACAGCATGTCGTCGGGCAGCAGGGCCATGCCCTGGCCGGTGGAAACAGCCTCTTCACCCAGCGACTGTATATAGAATGATATCTTTCCCTGCCGCTGCATATTCAACATACGCGCATCAAATACCCGTGTCAGTAACATTTGCCGCAACGCTTCCAGCAATACCCCGGGGGTGAGGTCCGGCGCCCATTCGCCTTGTGCCTGGCCCTCGTCATCCAGGACACGCACCAGTTCATGGGCCAGGTTTTCGATCTTACTGGCAGGGCTGTTGCTGGCAGGACGCGCAACTGCGCCTGCGTCGCAGAGGGCCAGATAACTGAAATCAGGCACATCCCCTGGACGTGCCGACGGATGTGGAATATGGAGGTGAGATTGTGGGGCCATTGTGATGAATTCCCTTGTGAATGATCACTGTTTATACGCTTCTGCCAGCAGCCACTATACGCTCTGCCATCGCATCGGCAACAACGTTGGTCGGTTTGTGCTGCGCTGCAGCAGTCGTAAAAATGTCGGTCAGACGCACCGGTATCAGCGCAATCGCCTCGCGGGTGTCGTGGCTTGTCCTGTCACCCATATATTCCAGTGCAACACTGATGATGCCGCCGCCGTTGATCACGTAATCGGGTGCATACAGAATATTTCTGTCGGCCAGGCGGGCTCCATCATCGGTGTCAGCCAGCTGATTGTTGGCAGACCCGGCTATGACTTTTGCCCTGATTTTTGGAATGCTCCGGGTGTTGAGAATGGCGCCCATGGCGCAGGGGGCCAGCACGTCGACATCCTGATAAAGAATCTGTTCCGGTGACACCGTTTGTGCATCAAATTCGCCCTGCGCCCGGGACAGGTTTTGAGCATTGACATCACTGATGACCAGTTGTGCGCCTGCCCCGTGCAACTGCCGGCACAGGTCGTAGCCGACTTTGCCGACACCCTGAACCGCCACCCGCACGTCTTTGAGTGAGGTTGCACCGAACCGGTGTTCTGCCGCGACCTTAATACCGAGGAATACCCCATCCGCCGTCCATGGTGAAGGGTCGCCACCAGCAGCGTTAGCTGGGCCAGGCAGACCGGCCACGTACTTTGTAACCTGTCTGACCTGGTGCATGTTTTCTACCGATGCACCCACGTCTTCTGCAGTAATATAACGGCCACCCAACGATTCCACGCAACGCCCAAAGGCGTGGAACAGTTCTTCGTCCTGTGCTTGATCAGCAGACGCCAGCATAACGGCCTTGCCACCACCCAGCGGCAATCCCGCTATGGCGTTCTTGTAGGTCATGCCCCGCGCAAGACGCAGGGCGTCTGTCATGGCTTCCACCTCACTGACATACGGCCACCTGCGGCAACCGCCGGCGGCCGGGCCCAGGGCCGTGGAATGTATCGCAATGATAACCCTGAGCCCGCTGGCGGTGTCCTGGAAATGGTGTATGGATTCGTGCCCGAGCTTGGCGGCGTTTTCGAAAAACATGATCTGAACCTTCAGTTATCCGGTTGATGGCAGCGATAATTCTGATGATTAAATATACTACTATTTGGTGGGATATGTTTAGCTGAATTACTGTAATACGGATTTTAAACACATATAATATGCAAGTATATATTTAAAAAGGAATTAAACATGCATACAGTTAAAATAGATAATATGGATCGCAAAATTCTGCGTCTGCTGCAATCGGACGCCAGTCTTTCGGCCACGGCCATCGGTGAGCAGGTTGGTTTGTCACAGTCACCGTGCTGGCGCCGGATACAGCGACTCAAGGATTCAGGCCTGATCAGGGACCAGGGTCTGGTCATTGACCGGCGCAAGCTGGGATTCGATACGATGGTATTTGCACACGTCAAATTGACTGCACACGGGCGCAGTAAAGTGGCTGAATTTAGTGAGACCATCAGACAGTTTCCGGAAGTGATGGAGTGCCATATACTGCTTGGTCATGTCGATTTTCTTTTACGTATTGTAGTCCCGGACCTGGAAGCCTACGAACGCTTCTTTTTTGAGCGTCTTTCACTGTTACCGGATGTACAGGAGGTCACTTCAAGCATCGCGCTAACTGAGGTCAAGCATACGACGCAGTTACCCATTTGAGTCATTAGACCTGGAGCGCATGGGGTGACACTTGACAAATAAACACGATTCATCTAACTTGCTTGCTACTAACAAGTTAAATCTATCGATGGCCAAATCACGTCCCAAACGAAAAAGTTCTGCACCACCCAGCACACAGGCGGAACGGACAGCATTGGCAGAGAAAAAAATGGTCAGTGCCACCATTGACCTGCTCAATACTGCCGGTTTGGCTGGTACCACCCTGATCGCTATTGGTGAGCGTGCCGGTTACAGCCGTGGTTTAGCCAGCCACCATTTTGGAACGAAATCCGGTCTGTTCCGCAAAGTACTCAAACATATCAGTGAAGTCTGGACGGCAGAGCTCAATCAGCAGATAGCCGGCAAGACCGGTCTGGGCGCGATACTCAGTTCCCTGGATGCCCACCGTGAACACTTGCGGCGTTTTCCGGCTAACGCGCGCGCCATGTACATGCTTTGGTCCGGGTCGCTTGACCCGGCATCCGACTTCAAACCAAATGTTACTGAATTTCACCGCCTACAACGCGAAGCCGCAGCAGCCTGGGTCAGGGGTGGCCAGGAAACAGGCGAGATAAGACAAGATGTCAATGCCGAAGGCTTTGGCGAGCAATTCTACGCCTCCTTGCTTGGCCTCAATTACCAGTGGCTGGTAAATCCGACTATCGATTTTGATACTTCAATAGATGTTCTCAAAAAGAACATTGTTGCTTTGCTAAAACCTGTGAAACAGTGATCAAGGAAAGAAAATGACAGACGCCTATATTTATGACCATGTCAGGTCACCCCGTGGCCGTGGTAAGCCCGATGGTTCGTTACACGCAATTACACCGATTGATCTGACCAGCCAGGTATTAGGAGCCCTGCGTGATCGCAACGAACTGGATACCTCGCTGGTCGATGATGTTGTGCTGGGATGTGTGACGCCGGTTGGTGAGCAGGGTGCGGATATTGCGCGCATCGCCGTACTGAACGCCGACTACGCGGAAAACGTACCCGGTAAGCAGCTCAACAGGTTTTGTGCATCCGGGCTGGACGCCGTTAATACGGCAGCGGCACAGGTCATGGCGGGTCAGTCGGATGTGACCATCGGCGGTGGGATTGAATGCATGTCGCGTGTGCCGATGATGTCCGACGGAGGTGCCTGGGCATCGGACCCGCAGGTTGCCTACAAAACCTATTTTACCCCGCAGGGTGTCAGCGCTGACCTGCTTGCGGCCAAGTTCGGTTTCTCCCGACAGGACCTGGACGTCTATTCGCTGGCAAGCCAGCAACGGGCTGCACACGCGTGGCAGCAGGGCTGGTTTAACCATTCGGTAGTTCCCATCAAGGACCATATCGGTCGGGTCGTGCTGGACCATGACGAACACATGCGACCGGACGCCACCCTTGAAAGCCTGGGTAACCTCAATCCGGCATTTGTACTCGCCGGTGAGAAGGGTGGCTTCGACGCGGTCATCCTGCAGCGCTACCCCGAGGTTGAAGCCATCGCACATGTGCACACTGCCGGTAATTCCAGCGGTATCGTTGATGGCTCGGCCGCCGTACTCATCGGCAGTGCCGAAGCGGGGCAACGAATGGCTTTAAAGCCAAGGGCAAGGGTCCTTTCCTTTGCATCCATCGGCACCGAGCCCAGCATCATGCTGACGGGGCCGGCACCTTCAGCTGAAAAAGCGCTCAGGCGTGCCGGGATGAGCACATCGGACATCGACCTGTTTGAATTGAACGAGGCCTTCGCGGCGGTCGTGCTGTTATTCATGCAAACGCTGGCTATCCCGCATGACAAGATCAATGTCAACGGTGGCGCCATTGCCATGGGTCACCCGCTGGGTGCAACCGGTGCAATGATCCTGGGTACCGTACTGGATGAACTGGAGCGGCGTGATCTGTCTACGGCTCTGATCACGCTGTGCGTTGGTGGTGGCATGGGTACAGCAACCATCATTGAGCGGGTCTGATTTTTCAGACTGATTGACGACTTACAGAATTTGGAAACAAAGACATGAACAACACGATTCAATACACCGTCGATGACGATGGATTTGCGACATTAATGATTGATGTACCGGCTAAGAGCATGAATGTCCTGAATCAGCAACTGATCACGGATTTATCTGCCTGCGTGGACAAGGTGGCAACGGATGAAAATGTCATCGGCGCCATCCTTGCCTCGGCCAAATCCGCATTTGTGGCCGGTGCTGATATCGGGGAGCTGGTGAGCGCATTTGATAGGGGTGTGACGGCGCAGCAGGGATGTGCGTGGAGCCAATCCCTGACCCGGGTTTTTCGCCGTCTGGAGACTTGCGGCAAGCCTTTTGCCGTGGCCATCAACGGGCTGGCGCTGGGTGGTGGACTGGAGCTCTGCCTGGCCTGTCATTACCGGGTGCTGTCAGATGATCCCAGGGCCTTGCTGGGTCTGCCGGAAGTGGGTATTGGCCTGCTGCCCGGCTCAGGTGGAACACAGCGTTTGACACGTTTAATCGGTATCGAAAAAGCTTTACCGATCATTCTGCAAGGCAAAAAACTGACACCCAAAGAGGCGCTTGAACTCGGTGTTGTGCACGAAATTGCGCCTGCTGAGGAGCTGATTGATCGCGCCAGGGCCTGGTTGAAGGAGACACCTCAAGCGATTGCTCCGTGGGACGCCAAGGGCTTTCGTGTACCCGGTGGCGCAGGTGCCAACAGCCCGAAAACTGCGCAGACGTTTATGCTTGGAGCGTCCCTGCTGGCCGCCAATACCCAACACAATTACCCGGCGCCCATTGCCGCGCTGTCGGCTGTTTACGAGGGCTGTATCACGCCCATTGATGCTGGTCTCGATATCGAGTCGCAGTATTTTGGCCAGTTGCTGTCGGATGTGACGGCGCGCAACATGATGCGCAGCCTGTTTGTCAACAAGGGCGCCGCAGACAAGCTGGTACGGCGCCCTGCGGGTATCGAGAAATCCAGGGTAACAAAACTGGGTATCCTCGGCGCCGGTATGATGGGTGCGGGTATTGCCTATGTGTCCGCACGTGCCGGGATGCAGGTGGTGTTGCTGGATACCAGTATTGAAGCTGCTGAACATGGCAAAGCTTACTCGGAAGGCTTGCTCAACAAGGCCATTAAACGTGGTTATTCCAGCACGGAAAAGGCCCAGGCCTTGTTGAACAAGATTCACCCGACCACGGACTATGCTGACCTGCAAGGCTGTGAACTGGTGATCGAGGCAGTGTTTGAGAACCGCACGATCAAGGCGGACGTGACCGCAAAAGCTGAAGCGGTCATTCCGGCAAGTGCGATTTTCGCCAGCAATACTTCGACGTTGCCGATCACGGGTCTTGCGCAGGCGTCTGTGCGGCCGGCGAGCTTTATCGGTTTGCATTTCTTCTCACCGGTGGACAAGATGCCGCTGGTTGAGTTGATTGTGGGCGAGCAGAGTTCGGATGAGGCCATCGCGCATGGTCTGGATTACATTCAGCAGATCCGCAAAACGCCCATTGTTGTCAATGACAGCCCCGGTTTCTACACCTCCCGTGTGTTTGCTACCTCGACCAACGAAGGTATGAGCATGCTGGCTGAGGGTGTCAATCCTGCGCTGATTGAAAATGCAGCAAAGCAGGCCGGATTACCGGTGGGGCCACTGGCGGTGATGGACGAGGTAACCCTTGAGCTTGGTTACAAAATCACGATGCAAGCTGCCAGTGACCAGGGTAGTGACTACGAATTTGCCTCGGGTTTCCCGGTCATGCGCAGGTTTGTAGAAGAATTGGACCGCAAGGGCAAACGTTATGGCAAGGGCTTTTATGACTACCCGGAAGGCGAAAAGAAACGTCTCTGGTCGGGGCTGGCGGAGTTGTACCCACCAAATGAAGACCAGCCGCCGGTACAGGAGGTTATCGACCGCCTCTTATACCGCCAGGCGCTTGAGAGCGCACGTTGCTTTGAGGAGGGCGTGCTGGCTGAGCCCGCCGATGCCGACATCGGTTCCATTTTTGGCTGGGGTTTCCCGGCCTGGACGGGTGGTACACTGTCGTTCATCGATACGGTGGGTATTGAACATTTCGTGACCGAGTGTGACCGAATGGCCGCGGCTTATGGTCCCAGGTTTGCGGTCTCGGACTGGCTGCGTCAAAGGGCTGCAAATGGCATGACATTCTACTCGGTTTGAGCGTAACACAATCGATCAAAAGTCGGTGCGTGCATGAATTCCAGTTGCCTTGATGAAGTGGTTATACTTTGAAGTATTGCAGGCGGGTGTCTTTTAGCTGAAAATCACTTTCCCTGGGTATCGTTGAAAGGAATTTACCAGCATGAAGACATCCGTTGTTTTGACCGTTGTCAGTGAAGACCGGCCCGGTATTGTAGAATCCCTGTCCGAACTTCTGAATGCGCACGGTGGCAACTGGAGCGAAAGCAGTATGTTGTCACTGGCTGGACAATTTGCCGGTATTCTTCTTGCCGAGTTGCCAAAAGATCAGACGGCTGATTTTATAACAAAGCTGGCGTCTCTGGAGTCAGACGGTATCCAGGTTGTGGTTCGTGAGGCGGGTTCAACACCACCAGTGGAGGACCCGCGTGAGTTTACCCTTGACCTGATCGGTCAGGACCGGCCAGGCATTGTCCGCGATGTTGCACGTATTCTTGCCAAACACAGTCTTAATGTGCAGGAACTGGAAACAAGCTGTCAAAGCGCATCCATGTCTGCTGAAAGCCTGTTTATGGCACACGCCCGCTTACTGGTTCCCGATAATGCAAGCGCTGAAGATCTGCGCCGGGAGTTGGAAGCATTGGCGAATGAACTAATGGTGGACATCAACCTCGAGGTTTAACGTTAGCTCTCGTAATACCTCATCGGCCAGTTCTTCGGCCGAGCGCTCGCCGGCAACGAGGTGCACATCGGCATGCTCGGGTGATTCATAGGCTGAACTGATGCCGGTGAAATTGGGGATCTCACCCTTACGGGCCCTGGCATACATACCCTTGGGGTCGCGGGCTTCGCAAACCTCCAGTGGTGTGTCAACAAAAATTTCCTTGAATTCAATATCTCCGGCAATTTCACGGGCCATACGGCGCTCGCGACGGAAGGGGGAAATAAACGCGGTCATGACGATCAGGCCTGAATCCGCCATCAGGCGGGCAACTTCCGCTACACGCCGTATATTTTCAACACGATCGGCATCGGTGAAACCCAGGTCCTTGTTTAAACCGTGACGGAAATTATCACCATCCAGTAGATAAGTGTGCCGGTTCTGCGCTGCCAGTTTTTGTTCAACAATGTCAGCGATGGTCGATTTACCCGACGCCGACAGGCCAGTAAACCACAGGATCAACGGTCTCTGATTCTTCATTCCTGCACGCAAATCACGGTTGATCTCGAAAGACTGCCACGAGAGGTTCTGTCCCCGGTGCAAGCCATAATCAATCAAACCTGCGGCAACGGTTCGTTGACTGATACGGTCGATCAGCAGAACGGCACTGCTGTCGATGTTTTCCCGGTAACCGTCAAATGCAATGGCTTTTGCAGTGGCAAAATTACACACCGCCAATTCATTGCGCTCCAGCTTGGTGGCTGGCAGGTGTTCATGGTTGCTGGCATTGATGACATATTTCAGATCCGTGATCTGAACCGGTGTCGTGTATTCACCGATTTTCAGAAGATAACTGCGCTCCGGCAACATCGGCTCTTCAGCGTGCCAGACAAGGTGAGCCTGGAACTGGTCACTGCGTTGCAGGGGCTCACCTGGCCGGTGCAGGACATCGCCCACATCAACGTCACAATCATTCGCCAGTACCAGGGTGACGGCATCACCCTTGATGGCACTTCGTAGTTCACCATGGGCTCCCACGATCTGTTCTATACGGCTGCGCTTGAGTGTGGCAGCGACCATGACTTCATCACCCCTGGCGATTTCACCACCTGTGACTACACCTGCCAGGGTGTTCAGACCCGGGCAGCCTGAAGTTATCGACTGGACCGCAAAACGAAACTGTCCGGAATTTTTTTTGGCCAGTTGCAGAAAGTCCAGTAAGGGTTGCAGGTCTGGGTTGTCCTGTGCCATCAACCGCTGAGATCCATTGTCTTGGGGTGGGTATTGTGTCGGTTGTTTGGGGCACATGTGCCGGGCATCCTGCTTGTCTATGTTTGTTGTTTACCAGCAACTGGCACAACGGTTTGGATTTAAAACAGCTATTGTCACTTCTGAGCACCAAAGTCACAATAGTCCGGGCGTTTTTAGCGTTTCGTGGATGCCCAGCTTGCCAGAGGCTCTATAAATAAGTCTGTCTGCCCGAAAATTCAAGCTGTCGGTATAAAATTATTTCATGCAATGATTGAACCCGGTGACGGCTTGCGGCACAATTTCGTTCCCGCAACCTTTTCGGCCTGTCAGATCGAAGATCAACAACTGATGATCGGACAAACAGACAGCTTACCGGTAATTGAATGTTGCGGTTCAGTGGTGACCCCTGTTGGCCACCCCGCGACGATAGGTTGTGAACCCCGTCAGGCCCGGAAGGGAGCAGCGGCAGCAGCAGACTCGGGTGCCGGGGAGCGGTGGGCAGGGGTTGCCATCCCTATCTGTTATAGTTGTTAATAAGACGGCAGTGGTGCAATAAATCATATGAGTTATCAGGTATTGGCACGCAAATGGCGTCCACGAGCTTTCAGTGATCTTGTAGGTCAGGTACACGTCGTGCAGGCCCTGGTCAATGGACTCGACCAGGAGCGTGTCCACCACGCATTCCTGTTAACCGGCACACGCGGTGTCGGCAAGACAACCATCGCGAGAATTTTAGCCAAATGCCTCAACTGCCAACAGGGGGTTTCATCGACACCCTGTGGTCAGTGCGCTGCCTGTATCGACGTTGATGACGGTCGATTTGTCGATATGCTTGAAATCGATGCCGCTTCCAAGACCCGTGTGGATGATACCCGGGAATTACTGGAAACCGTGCAATACATGCCCACGCGGGGGCGCTACAAGGTGTATATCATTGACGAGGTACACATGCTCTCCGGACACAGTTTTAATGCACTGCTCAAGACACTGGAAGAGCCGCCATCGCATGTGAAATTCGTATTGGCAACCACAGATCCGCAAAAACTGCCGGTTACCATCCTGTCGCGTTGCCTGCGTTTTAACCTGAGCCGTCTCCTGCCGCAGCAGATAGGCGATCATCTGAAGCACATCGTGGAGGCTGAATCCGTCGATGCCGAAGATTTAGCCATCATGCGTATCGCACGCGCTGCAGATGGCAGTATGCGGGATGGCCTCAGCCTGCTGGATCAGGCCATTGCGTTTGGTGGTGGCAACTTGAAAGATACAGATGTCGCCAACATGCTCGGCAGCATCGATCACGTACACATAGCTGCAATTATCGATGCACTCGGCGATTCGGATGCCAATGAATTGCTGGCGATTGTCAACCAACTGGCGCTGCAATCACGTAACCTCGAAGCCGTACTGGACGACCTGGCTCAGGCCATGCACCGTATTGCCCTGATCCACGCCGCGCCCGGCTTTCGTGATCCTGAAAGGACGGACTGGGACTCGCTGGCAGAAAGGGCAGGGCGGATCAGCGCCGAAGATGCACAGTTGTATTACCAGATTGCCGTGAGTGGACGCCGCGACCTGGGTATCGCACCCGATCCACGCACGGGGTTGGAAATGACCCTGTTACGTATGTTGGCATTCAGACCTGTGGACAACGACACGGGTGATACAGGTTCAAGCCAGCAGGGTACGGCTAAAGGTTGCAGTGTGGGTGGCAAAGAACCGGGGCTTCCTGCTGCTGGTGTTAAGACCGGTCAGGCCGGTGACATACGTGGCGATGAAAAAGATGCGGCCGCAAAAGCCGCGAGGGCAGCGTTTGACGCCATGTGTGGTGAGACTTCTGCAAGTTCGGCCCCCACGCAGGAATCTGACCTGTTTAGTGGGCAAAGAGATGATAGCGCAAAGCTCGCCAGCCCTGAAAAACTTGAATCAAAGACGAGTCAAATCACTGATGACGACGTACAGGCTGAAAACTGGACCAGCCTGCAAGCGAGCCTTAATCTGAGTGGTGCAGCGCGTGAGCTTGCACGCAACATGCAGCTTGAATCCTCTGACCATGAGCGGTGGAAGTTTCTTGTGCCGGATGCCTTACGTCACCTCGGGTCCAAAAGTACTGTGGAGGCATTGCAAACCGCATTGTCAGACCGTTTGGGGCATACCGTGATGCTGGATTTGCATTGCGCACATCAACCCCTGCAATCCGTGGCCACAGCCCAGGAAAATGTTCAGCTCAATCGTATGAGTGAAGCCGAAAACGCCATTAAAGAGGATTTAACGGTCAGAGGGATTCGTAAAAAATTCGATGCAAAAATTGTACCGGATTCCATTCAGCCACTTCAGTAAAAAAGGACGGTTTGGACATATGGTGCAGGTTCAGGAACTGATCAGAGACTTTTACCTAAGGATTCGCACATGAAAGCTAATATTGCGGGGCTGTTACAACAGGCTCAGAAAATGCAGCAGGAAATGCAAAAAGCACAACAGGAACTGGCCGCAATGGAAGTCACCGGCCAGGCGGGGGGAGGCTTGGTCAGTGTCACAATGACCGGCCAGCATGCGGTCAAACGGGTTAGCATAGACCCTTCGGTGTGTGATGATCTGGAAATGCTGGAGGACCTGGTCGCGGCGGCTACCAACGATGCAGTCAACCGGGTCAAAGAACATACCGATCAGCACATGTCAGGTCTCACCCAGGGTATGCAATTGCCACCCGGTTTCAAAATGCCTTTCTGAGATGCCTTCTTGACCGCCGAACCGTTGCTGAGCCAGTTGATTGAAGCCCTGCGGTGTTTGCCGGGTGTCGGGCCAAAATCCGCCCAGCGTATGGCCCTGCATTTACTGGAACGCGACCGGGAAGGTGGTTTGCAACTGGCCTCAGTGCTGGCCAGCGCAATGCAGAAGATTGGTCGTTGTGGGCAGTGTCGCGACCTGACCGAACAGGACCTGTGTAACGTTTGCTCCAATCCACGTCGCAACCGGTCTTTGTTGTGTGTGGTGGAATCACCAGTGGATGTTTTGGCCATTGAGCAGGCGACGGCCTATCGGGGGCTGTATTTTGTTTTGCTGGGGCGTCTGTCGCCGCTGGATGGCATCGGTCCCGGGGAGTTGGGTCTCGATCAGCTTGCCCAACGTCTGGAGCAAGACCCGCCCACTGAAATGATTATCGCCACCAACCCTACGGTCGAGGGTGAGGCGACTTCGTATTACCTGCAGACAATGGCGCAAAAACATGCGATCCGCGTGACCCGAATCGCCCATGGTGTGCCACTGGGTGGTGAGCTTGAGTATACCGACCAGTCAACGCTGGCTCACGCTTTTGGCAGCCGTTTGCCGTTGGATTAATTTTATTACCCCCCTGGACAGGATGAAAGACCCGGGCCAACGATGTTGCCCGGATCTGTGACCCGCAGGTATCGCCTACTTGCTGTTCGCTGACTGCGTGTTGTTTGCCAATTGTATAAACTCACGGTTGATGTCCACCGTACGAATACCGATACCCTTGACATTGACCAACTCGTCAACATGTTTGAATTGACCATTTTTGTTGCGGTAGTCAACAATGGCTTCCGCCTTGCTGATACCGACACCTTTGAGTGCTTCGGCAATCTCTTCGGCATTGGCTGTGTTGACATTGATGGTCTGGGCTGACCAGGCGAAGATCGAAAAAAGCGCCG
The DNA here is from genome assembly GCA_964650905.1 of uncultured Wenzhouxiangellaceae bacterium. GTDB lineage: Bacteria > Pseudomonadota > Gammaproteobacteria > Xanthomonadales > SZUA-36 > SZUA-36. The sequence continues at coordinate 25,439 of CAZYVH010000020.1, forward strand.
TGGCCAGTAGAGCGATGAGTGATCTCATAAATACCCCCTCCGGTTGTTATGGCCCTTGTTGAGCCGTGTGATCCGCAATTGCGGGATGAATCCATCTTAGACAGCTGTGAATCGGTGGAGAAGTGGTGATTTGCTGGTACTCGTGTAAGAAAACTGCGCTGATTCCATTTTTTATAACACGCTCTCATGATTTGAGAAACTGGCCTGCTTTAATACCATTTAGAGAAGACAAGGAGAGATCCCATGAATTCAGATTTTAAGCTGATCGGCAAGACCATCACCGGTATCATCGCGACACCTGCAAAGGATGACAACCCCGGCAGGATATGGATGTTGCAGTTCTCTGACGGTACCCACGTGGAGTTTGTTTCACCATCGGCCAGACGTCGTTTGATCAAGGCCGCCCGTACCCGGAAACGGGTGATGACAGTGCTGCCAGGTCAGACCCACACGGGTGTAAGTGTTGCCTGAAGGGTTATCCACAAAATCTGTGGATAACCCTGTGGGTAATAACGTGGGCGTGTAGCCAGCATGGGTTGGTCTCAGGATTGATCAAAATTTGATCAAATAAATAAAATTTATATTAAACAAATAGATACAAATGTATTATCGTTGCGCAAGGATCACATTTAGGACTCGCCGGGACGAAACACGGACAATCAGCAACTTGTGTATAATTGGGTCGATTTAAATCGAAATAAACGTAATAAGTCTTTGATTTGAGGTATTCGCATACAAGCACCGTGGCGTGAGTTCGGGTTATTAGTCCCGTTGACAGATTGTGTCGCCCCATGCTTCCAGTTGGTCGAGGATTGTTTGAGCCCTACCGTCATTCTGGTGGGCTTGCCGGGCGGCTGAAATTTCCGCTGCAAAGCCAGCCGGCGTCAACTGGCGGTCGTCTGCCGGGTGACTCAGGTTTGCCAGGCGATGGGTCTGCCATTTTTCGTGTTCTTCAACACTCAGTGTGTCCGGAAAATTACGTGCCCGGTAGCGAAACAGCATATCCGTGAGACGGAAATCCTTGAAGGGCCAGTCTGTTTGAATAAGCCGGTTGGGTTCCATCTGCCGGACCCGGGTCATTAACTGGCGGTCGGCTGAAGAGAAAAATCCACCCGAATAAAGCATGTGATCAGGGTCTCCATCCGGCGTAAATACCTGTGGTTTGAATACTTCCATGACCTTGTTGCGGACTTCATGTAACGCAGTTTTTAGTCTGTCAGCGTGCTGTTTGCAACGCGTGACATCAAGACCGATACGCTCACAATCCACGCCCTTCAATGTGGCGGCGGGCGCCACCATGGGTACGTGATTGGTGTGGATGGCTTTGAGCGGTATACGATCCGTACCTTCCGGCAAATCACGGGACGATGTGAATACACGGTCTGCAATTTCACCGGCATCGTTTTCGAGCAATGATGCCGGGTCAGCCATCAGGTCAAAGACAATCACCGATTTCGCCCGTTCCGGATAAACCGAAACCGGCAATACGAGGGTTGTGCAGCCACGGCAGGCGGGTAATCGTGAACTACTGTGCAGGACGGGTTCGGGCTTGAGCGGGTTCAGTATTTTCATGACCTGGTGGGGGTCTCGCATATTGAGTGCCCAGTCAAACAGACGCGGCTGGGCCGAACGGATCAGACGTGCCAGCCCAAGGGTCGCCCTGACATCTGCGAGAGCATCGTGCGCACCCTCATGCAGGATACGGTTGCTGGCACTGAGGTGCTCCAGTTTGAAACTGGGCATACCATCATCACGCAGCGGCCATTCGATGCCTGCAGGTCGCAGAGCGTAGCACATCCTTGCCAGGTCGATCAGGTCCCAGCGTGAATTATTACGCTTGTACTCACGCTCATAAGGGTCGAAGAAATTGCGGTAAAACAGGTTACGGCTGAACTCATCGTCAAAGCGGATGCTGTTGTAGCCGGCGCTACAGGTACCAGGTTCCATCATCTCAGCGTGGATTTTTGCGGCGAATTCAGCCTCAACAAGACCCTTTTTAACGGTCTGTTGTGGCGTGATGCCGGTAATCAGACAGGCCTCCGGGTGGGGTAATACATCCATGGCCGGCTGACAGTACCAGTTGATGGGTTCGCTACAGGGCTCCAGTGCCATGTTGGTGCGCAGCGCTGCAAACTGTGCCGGGCGGTCGAGTTGCGGGTAGACACCAAAGGTCTCGTAGTCGTGCCAGAGAAATGTCCGTTCGGGTTTTGTGGGCTTATATGGGTATTGCATGGCTGGCTCTTTTGATTGCCGGTGTATTGTGGCACAGTGCAGTCTGGTGTTTGGTGATTAAAGGCGACTCCATGAGCAGCAGTGATAAAACCATGAACGCGACAGACAATGCAACACAGGAGTTGCTCCAGTTGATGGATCTGGAGACATTGGAGGATAACCTCTTTAGGGGTGAGAGCCGTGATATCGGCACACCACGGGTGTTTGGCGGACAGGTGCTGGCCCAATCGGTCATTGCCGCGAGCCGGACGGTCGAGGCGGGCGACATTCATTCCCTGCATGCGTATTTTTTACGCCCGGGTGACCCGGAAGCAGCCATAGTCTATGACGTGGACCGCAACCGGGATGGCCACAGTTTCATCGCCCGCCGGGTGGTTGCCATCCAGCATGGGCGTCCTATTTTTACCATGGCAGCATCCTTCCAGTTGTGCCAGGAAGGTCTGGAACACCAGTTTGAAATGCCGCGGGTGCCATTACCCGAAGACCTGCCGACCGAATTCGAGCTGTCAAATATCCGGCTCGAGGAAATGCCACAATTTTTGCGACGTTGGTTTGCACGTACGGGACCGTTTGATTTTCGCCCGGTGCAGAATGCAGGCCTGCTCGACCCACACCCCGAACCGCATCCACCCTTTGCAGACATCTGGTTCCGGCTCGGTGGGCATGTTGAGGCACCGGGTCTCATGCACCGTGCCCTGATTGCCTATGCCTCCGATTTTCACCTGGTCGGTACGGCTACACTGCCGCATGGTGTTTCCCTCATGCATGATAGCGTCACAATGGCCAGTCTCGATCACGCCATGTGGTTTCACCGGCCCGCACGTGTTGATGAATGGTTACTGTTCTCCTGTGACAGTCCCAGCAGTAGTGGCGGGCGGGGTTTGTCGAGGGGCCTGATATTTGACCGCAGTGGACGACTGGTTGCCAGTGCAGCCCAGGAAGGTATGATACGTGTCAACAAACATCCGGCAAAAGGGAATGAGTCATGAACCAGTCCATTGAAACCGCAACCTTTGGCGCCGGTTGCTTTTGGGGTGTGGAAGCCCGCTTCCGGGAGCTTCCGGGTATTGTCGATACAACCGTGGGTTATATGGGTGGTCATTTGCAAAAACCTTCATACGAGGCCGTTTGCACCGGTAATACCGGTCACGCAGAGGTGGTGCAGCTAAAGTTCGATACCACCAAGATCGATTACCGAGCTCTATTGAAACTATTTTTTGATACGCACAACCCCACGACCCTGAACCGCCAGGGTCCGGACCGTGGCAGCCAGTACCGTTCAGTTATTTTTTACCATGGCACCCAACAGCAAAAAATGGCCCGCCAGGCAATGGCTGAGGTCGATCTTTCCAAGCGCTGGTCACAGGCGGTTGTGACCCAACTGGAAGCAGCACTGGATTTTTGGCCGGCAGAGGAATACCACCAGCGTTACCTGGAAAAAAACGGACTGGCAGCTTGTCGGATTTGAACACGCAACACCAGGCGGTGTACTTAAGATGAGAAACCGGCTTTACAGGTCAATATTACTTGTGGTGATCCTCTGTCTGAGCCAGTTGTGTATGGCCGACGTTTACAAATTTACCGATGAGGAAGGTGTTGTTCACTATACCAATGTGAAGCCCGTCGGTCGGCAAGACGTCAGGCGGTTCACTTTTCCATGTTACGCCTCAGATCCAAAATGCCAGCAACTCGACTGGGAACTCATACCGTTGAACCGAAAAGCTTTTGTCTCTGAAATACGGGCGGCTGCGCAGGTATTTGGTGTCGACCCGGCATTGATACGCGCGATTATCCAGGCTGAATCAGCCTACCAGCCGGGTGCACGCTCTCCTCGCGGCGCACAGGGTTTGATGCAGTTGATGCCGGCAACCCAGAAAGTCCTCCAGATCGATGATGTGTTTGACCCGGCCAGCAATATCGAGGGCGGTACCCGATACCTTGCCAGCCTGTTGGATGAGTTCGGTCAAAACATCGAAATGGCCACAGCGGCCTACAACGCGGGCCCGGGTGCCGTGCATGAGTTTGGCGGTGTACCCCCCTACCCGGAAACCCGTGAATACGTGCGTCGCATCAGAATACTTTATCGCCGCTACCGGGACCCGAACAGCTAATAACGAAAACCGGCTTGTTTCACAACCTCAAGTTCGTTGAGTGCGGCAATCAGCTCGACGCAGGGCTTGACATTCCAGTTGCTCCCCAGTTCAAGGCTGACCCGGGCACGCTGGTTACGGTAGTGGATGTAAACGGGCGAACGGCCGTTTTTATAGGGGCTGAATACCGAGGCAAGCTGGTTACAGAGCCCGGCTACCGGTCCGGAGACCGAGAGCGTGACCCCGGTGGCAAAGCGTGCCTTGGCCGCTGCCAGCGACATGACATGGTTGGCGTTTATCCGGTAGCTTCCTCTGAAATCATCAACGGCCACGTTGCCTTCGATCACAACGATTTCATCCTTGGCCAGCAGGTCGGCATAGGTTGCATAACTTTCGTTTGAGAAGAATGTGTCCAGTTTGCCGGTATGATCCTCGACGGCAATGAAATGCCCCCTGGGCGTGCGCCGGCGTAAATTGGTCACCAGGCAGGCGAGCGTCATTCTAACGCCGCGTCTGTCGTGTCTGGTGTCCATAGGTACCCGCTTGTGGATATCCCCCAACAGGCAGGTGGTGAAATGTCTTGTGTCGGGCAGGTGAACCTTGACCGGGTGACCGGTCAGGTAGAGGCCGAGTGAATCTTTTTCTGCCTGCAGCTGTTGCAATGGTGGCCAGGCATTGACCAAAACGGTTGCGCGTGTACCGCTGGAGGTGGCGACCGGTTCGGTGCCGAACAGATCAGTCTGACCGGCTTGCTGGTCGCGTTGCAACTGCTCAGCGGCGTGTATGCAACGCGGCAGGTTGTGGAGTAACTGTGCGCGGTTATTGGTCGGCTCAAGTGCATCCATGGCACCGGAGCGCACCAGGGTTTCCATGGCGCGCCTGTTGGCCTTTTTCAGATCCATGCGATTGCAGAAATCATCCAGACTGGTGAAAAGCCCGCCGACGCTGCGCTCGTTCACGATCAGATCTATTGCAGCGCTGCCGATACCCTTGATCGCTCCCAGACCATAGCGGATTGATTGTGGCCCCGTCATCCTGAACACGTAGCCGGATTGGTTGATATCCGGTGGCTGAATTTTCAGCTTCATCTTGCGGCACTCAAGGATAAAACCGGAAATCTTGTCGGTATTATCAAGATCGGCTGAAAGAACTGCCGCCATGAAGGCTGCAGGGTAGTGTGCTTTGAGCCAGGCGGTCTGGTAAGCGACCAGAGCGTAGGCAGCCGAGTGTGACTTGTTAAAGCCATAACCGGCAAAGGTTTCCATCAGGTCAAAAATATAGTTGGCGAGGTCATCACTGACACCACGGGCCGAGGCGCCTTCCACGAATACCAGACGCTGCCTGGCCATTTCCGAAGCCTTTTTCTTGCCCATGGCGCGACGCAGGATATCCGCATCACCGAGCGTATAACCGGCCAGGGTCTGCGCAATCTGCATGACCTGTTCCTGGTAAAGAATGACACCATAAGTGGGCCGGAGAATGGGTTCCAGGTCATCGTGCGGGTAGCTGACCACGGCTCTGCCATGTTTACGGTCGATGTAATCACCCACCATGCCGGACTCCAGCGGGCCCGGTCTGAATAGTGCCACCAGGGCAATGATTTCGTTAAAGTTGTCGGGCTGAAGTTTACGGACCAGGTCTTTCATGCCAGCGGATTCAAGCTGGAAAACGGCCGTTGTGCGACAGTCCTGCAATAGTTCAAACGTCTTGCCATCATCCAGTGGCAATTCTTCCAGCACGATGGGTTCCTTAGCTTCTTTTTCCAACTGTTCGTTGATGGCCTTGAGCGCCCAGTCGATGATGGTCAGTGTGCGCAGGCCAAGGAAGTCGAATTTGACCAGGCCAATGGTCTCGACGTCGTCCTTGTCAAACTGGGTGACGACGTTGCTGCCACCCGCCTCACAAAAAAGTGCTGTGAAATCGGTCAGTTTGGATGGTGCGATCACAACACCACCGGCGTGTTTGCCAGCGTTGCGGGTCAGGCCTTCAAGCGACATGGCAAGGTCCAGCAGCGCGTGTGTATCCTCCTCCTCCTCGTAACGTTTTTTGAGTTCTGGTTCCTGTTGCAGCGCCTTGGGCAGTGTAATGCCCAGTTCCATGGGTACCAGCTTGGCAATGCTGTCAACAAAGCCATAGCCATGACCCAGCACACGTCCGCAATCACGTACCACCGCCCTGGCTGCCATGGTTCCGTAGGTGATGATCTGGCTGACCTGGTCGCGGCCATAGGTCTCGGCGACATAGTCAATCACCAGGTCACGTTTTTCCATACAAAAATCGATATCGAAATCGGGCATGGAAATCCGTTCCGGGTTCAGAAAACGCTCGAACAACAGCTCATATTGCAGAGGATCGATGTCGGTTATTTCCAGTGAATAAGCGACCAGTGAACCGGCGCCGGAACCACGCCCGGGTCCGACCGGTATGCCATTCTGCTTGGCCCAGCGGATAAAGTCCGCGACGATCAGGAAGTAACCGGGGAAACCCATGTCATTGATGACGCCCAGTTCCAGTTCGAGACGATCGCGGTAATCGTTATCACTGAATTCTTGGGCAGGCCCACTCGTTTTGAGACGTCTTGCAAGCCCCACCATCGAGGCTTTTCTCAGGTATGCTTCGACGCCTTCACCATTTGGTGTCGGAAAATCTGGCAGGTAATAGGTGCCGAATTGCAGTTCGATGTTACAACGCCTGGCCAGCTCAGACGCGTTTTCAATGGCCTCTGGAAGGTCGGCAAAAAGGGCAGTCATTTCTTCCGGACTCTTGAGGTATTGCTCTTGTGAATAACGCACTTCACGGCGTTTGTCGGCCAAAAGACGTCCATCGTGTATGCAGACACGAGCCTCATGTGCCGAAAAGTCCGTGCGCTCGAGAAATCGGACATCGTTACTGGCGACGACCGGCAGACCCAACTCGGACGCAAGTTTCAGGGTGTGGCGCTCATAACGTTGCTCCTGATCACGTCCGGTGCGCTGAATCTCAAGATAAAATCGATCCGGGAAATCACGCATCCAGTCATGGGCGTACTGACGGGCTTTGGTGGGGTGTTTGTTGACCAGTGCCTGGCCGACATCGCCTTCGCGGCCACACAACACAATCAAACCCTTTGAGTGTTGTGTCAGCCAGTCACGCCGCAATTGTGGTATGCCGCGGTGCTGGCCTTGCTGGTAACCCTTGCTGAGCAACTGGCACAGATTCAGGTAACCTTCCCGGTTCTGGCACAGAAGAACCAGTCGATTGGCCTGTTCCGGTTCGCCCGGGTAGCTGACCAGCACATCGGCCCCGGCGATGGGCTTGACACCTGCGGCAACGGCAGCGCGGTAAAACTTGACCAGCGCGAAAATATTGAACTGATCCGTCACGGCGACCGCGGGCATACCCAGTTGGCAGCAACGCTTGATGAGTTGTTCAAGCCGCAGGGTACTGTCGACGAGTGAATATTCAGTGTGCAGGTGCAGGTGGACAAAAGCTTGGGTCATGGATTCTATTTTATGGGCGAACGATCATTAATTGCTACTGTCATTATGACCTTGCGGCGGCAACTGCGGAAGAAAATATTTGGTCATGGTCCATAAGAAATTTCTGTGGAACCGCCCCGTCATCCCGGCCCCCGAGCCCCGTCATCCCGGCCCCCGAACCCCGTCATCCTGGCCCCCGAACCCCGTCATCCCAGCCCCCGAGCCCCGTCATCCCGGCCCCCGGGCCCCGTCATCCCGGACGTGATCCGGGATCCACCTTCGCTCTTAATCACAACACAAAAAGATCAAGATGGACCCCGGGTCGTGGCCCGGGGCGACGACCTTTGGGGGAGGCAAGGGCCGCGAATAGCAACGCCCTCTCGTCGTCCCGTGACCGCGTATAGCGACGACCTTTGGGGGAGCCCGTGACCTCCGTGCGTTTACCTTGACGTAACAGTTGAGATGTTTACCATGCCTGTGGTATCTTGCGCGCCCCCGGTATGACGAATTCCCGGTATGGATTTCAGGGGCGCGTAGCTCAGCGGTAGAGCACTGCCTTGACATGGCAGGAGTCACTGGTTCGATCCCAGTCGTGCCCACCATCTTCCCCAGCGGTTTTTCCGTTAAAAAGAGTAGGATACCGGCGCATACATGCGTACAATAGTCCGATGGATTTGTGGGAACGAACCCACTGTGTGCGAAATCGTCGTTCCTGCCCGAATGGGTTGACTTAGCACCAGGACGCTGTGCGTCCTTTGTTCGTTCTGGGACGGGCGCTCTGTGTCAGGGTGCCAGAAAAATGTGAGCGTCTAATGCCTGTAATTACGTTGCCGGACGGCAGCCTGAAAAACTATGATCAAGCGGTGACCGTCATGCACGTAGCCGCAGATATCGGACCGGGTTTGGCCAGGGCGACCCTGGCAGGTGTGGTTGATGACCATCTGGTCGATGCGGCTTTTGAAATAAAGGCTGATGCCCGGTTACGCATTATTACCGCCAGGGATGAAGAGGGCCTGGATATCATCCGGCATTCCACTGCCCACTTGCTTGCGCAGGCGGTGCAGCGTGTGTTCCCCGATGCCCAGGTGACTATCGGTCCGGTCATCGAAAACGGCTTTTACTATGATTTTGCTTATGAACCCGGGTTTACACCGGAAGACCTGGAACGGATCAGCGATGAAATGCAACGGATCGTCGCTGCCGCATTACCACTAAAGCGCAGCGTTAAAACACGGTCAGAGGCCGTGGCGTATTTCCGCGAGAAGGGTGAGGAGTACAAGGCACAGATTATTGAGTCCATACCGGAAAGTGATGAGTTGTCGCTGTATGCGCAGGGTGAGTTCACCGACCTTTGTCGTGGTCCGCATGTTCCCGATACATCGCATCTTGGCCATTTCAAACTGACCAAACTGGCGGGCGCATACTGGCGTGGTGACAGCAACAACGAGATGTTACAGCGGATTTACGGTACCGCCTGGGCTTCCAAAAAGGAACTCAACGCCTATTTACATCGCCTCGAAGAAGCGGAAAAACGTGACCACCGGCGTATCGGCAAACAGCTTGACTTGTTCCATTTTCAGGAAGAGGCGCCTGGCATGGTGTTCTGGCACGACCACGGCTGGACGATATATACCGAGGTGCAAAATTACATGCGCAGGCGCTTGCGCACTGCCGGTTACCTGGAAGTCAACACGCCGGAAATTGTCGATATCAGCCTGTGGCAGAAATCGGGTCATGCCGACAAGTACCTGGAGAACATGTTTCTGACGGGTTCCGAAGAGCGCACATTTGCGATCAAGCCAATGAACTGTCCCTGTCATGTACAGATTTTTAACCAGGGCCTGCGCAGTTATCGTGATTTACCCACGCGGATGGCGGAATTTGGTTCCTGTCACCGTAATGAAGCTTCCGGCGCCTTACATGGCTTGATGCGTGTGCGTGGCTTCACACAAGACGATGCACACATCTTTTGCGCCTCCGGTCAGGTGCAGGATGAGGCTGCGGCGTTTGTGGATTTGCTCTACAGTGTATATCGGGATTTTGGTTTTGAAGAGGTGCTGGTGGAGTTATCCACCCGCCCTGAAAAGCGTATCGGTGATGACGCATTGTGGGACCAGGCAGAAAGTGCACTGGCGGCAGCACTCGACGGTACGGGTATCGCATTTAAAGAAAACCCCGGTGATGGTGCATTCTATGGGCCGAAAATTGATTTCTCACTAAAAGATACGATTGGACGTGTCTGGCAATGTGGCACATTCCAACTGGATTTCAACATGCCTGCGCGTCTGGGAGCTGAATATGTGAGTGAGGACGGATCCCGACAGACACCGGTGATGCTGCACCGTGCGATTCTTGGTTCATTGGAGCGTTTTATCGGAATATTGATTGAAAATCATGCCGGCAGGATGCCGGTTTGGTTGTCGCCCGTGCAGGTCGTGGTGCTCAATATCACCAACCGACAGGACGAAAGATGCAAAGAAATTGCCGAATCCCTTGAAAATCAAGGGTTCCGCGTCGATTTAGACTTGAGAAATGAGAAGATCGGCTTTAAAATCCGCCAGCACACTTTGAGCAGGGTTCCCTACTTGCTTGTTGTAGGCGACCGGGAGGCCGAAGAGGGGACGGTGGCGGTGCGCACACGCAGTGGTGAAAACCTCGGTGGCATGGACCTTGGGTCTTTTGTGCAACAGCTAAGTAGTGAAATAGCCCGGCGGGGTCAAATGGCAGGCGGATAATTTTAGTAGCCTGAAGACAACTGGTACAATATACAGGCTACATGAGCAGGAGAATTTAACATCGCATCAAAAAAAGAAACGCGGCGCAACGGGGATATTATAGCGCCGCAGATCAGATTGATTGACCAGGAAGGGGAACAGGCGGGGATTATGACAGCCGAGCAGGCGCTCGAACTGGCAATGCAGCAAAGCATGGACCTGGTGGAAATTGCTCCCAATGCTGCACCGCCGGTTTGCCGGATCATGGATTATGGCAAATATCGTTTTGAAAAGGCAAAGAAAGGCCAGGCGGCCAAGAAGAAACAGAAAGTTACCCATGTAAAGGAAGTTAAATTCCGACCGGGGACCGAGCAAGCCGATTACGATGTCAAGATGCGCAATGTGCGGCGGTTTCTGGACGCCGGTGACAAGGTTAAAATTACGCTGCGCTTTCGCGGACGTGAAATGGCCCACCAGGAACTCGGCGCCCGGATGTTGGCGCGGGTTCGCAATGACCTGGCGGAAGAGGCGGTGGTTGAGCAAATGCCGATTATGGAAGGCCGCCAGATGACAATGATGATCAATGGCAAGAGAGCCTGATCAATAATAGAATTCAGGCAACCTGCTTTAATGCTGGTGCCTGCAAGAGAAACGTTACCGAGCAAACAGGAAAGCGCCGGAAAAATCTTCGCCGGCCGCTTGGGTAACGTAACATTAACCGGCCTGAAACAGGCCCTTAGGAGTAAACCATGCCCAAGATGAAAACCAATCGGGGTGCGGCCAAGCGCTTTAAGAAGACTGCCACTGGCAAGTTTAAGCGCGGCTATGCATTCAAAAGCCACATACTCACCAAGATGAGCACAAAGCGTAAACGCAACTTGCGCCGGACTGATGAAATCAGTGCAGCTGACAAGAAAACCGTAAAACGCCTGTTGCCGTATTCATAATAGGAGACTCATACAATGGCCAGAGTAAAACGTGGTGTTGTCGCACGCGCGCGGCACAAAAAAGTCTTAAAACAGGCGAAGGGCTATTACGGTGCCCGGCGCAAGGTGTTTCGGGTTGCCAAGCAGGCGGTGACCAAGGCCGGTCAATATGCTTACCGCGACCGCCGGCAGCGTAAGCGGCAGTTCCGGCGTCTGTGGATTGTACGTATCAATGCAGCAGCACGGCAGTTTGACCTGTCCTATAGCCGCTTTATGGATGGTCTTAACAAGGCTGGCATAGAGGTTGACCGCAAGGTATTGGCTGATCTGGCGGTGCATGACCTGGAAGCTTTCGGCGCCCTGGCTGAAAAGGCCAAAGCCAGCCTGAGCTGAGTGTTGTAAGGCTCTGGTATCGGTGGAAACGGTCAATCAAATACTGAAGCAGGCACTGGCTGAAATTGCGGCTTGTCATGAGTTGTCGACGCTGGACGAGCTGCGTGTGCGTTATCTGGGCAAGAAGGGTGAAATTACCGGTCTGTTGAAATCCCTGGGCACAATGGAACCAGCGCAACGCAGGGCCTTCGGACAGGCGGTCAACCGTGCCAAGACTGAACTGGCCAGGGCCCTCGGTACGCGTAAGCAGACCCTGGAAGACGCGGCCTTGAATGCCCGTCTTGTCAGTGAGCGCATTGACGTCACGTTGCCGGGCCGAGGCAGGCAGCGTGGCGGCCTGCACCCGGTGACCCACAGCATGCAGCGTATCATCGACATATTTTCGAGGCTGGGCTACGACGTTGCCACCGGTCCGGAGGTCGAAGATGATTACCATAATTTTGAATCGCTGAATTTCCCGCCCCATCACCCTGCGCGTGCCATGCACGACACCTTTTATTTTGGAGATGGAAGGTTGTTGCGTACGCATACCTCGCCGGTGCAGATACGCGTTATGCAAAAGCGTGGGGCACCGGTACGGATCATTGCGCCGGGCAAGGTGTTCCGTAGCGATTATGACCAGACACACACACCAATGTTTCACCAGGTTGAAGGTTTGCTGGTCGGTGAGACCGTGACCATGGCGGATCTGAAGGGTGTGTTGCAGCAATTTGTCAATGCGTTTTTTGAAACTTCGCTGGCGATGCGCTTCCGGCCATCTTATTTTCCGTTCACCGAGCCATCAGCCGAGGTTGATATCAGCTGGGACCGTGGTGCGGGTAAAGCACCGGGCTGGTTGGAAATCCTCGGTTGCGGAATGGTCCATCCCAACGTCCTGAAGGCCTGTCAAATCGACAGTGAAAAATACATTGGTTATGCCTTTGGCATGGGTGTGGAGCGTCTGGCGATGTTGCGCTACGGGGTAACCGACTTGCGTCAGTTATTCGAAAACGATGTGCGCTTTTTGCGCCAGTTTCACTAGGGCCTCCGTTCATGAAATTTAGCGTAAATTGGCTAAAAGAATGGGTGGATATCGACCTGCCCGCCGATGAATTAGCTGACAGGCTGACGGCCTCTGGTCTCGAGGTGGATAGCGTACAAGCGGTTGCCGCGCCTTTTTCGGGTGTCGTGGTGGCACAAATCATCGCATGTAACCCCCATCCGAACGCCGACAAACTACAGGTTTGTACACTCAGCTGCGGTGATGCTGAAGCGTTGCAGGTGGTTTGCGGCGCGCCCAATGCGCGTGCTGGTATCAAGGTGCCGTTGGCCAGAGTCGGTGCGCTGCTTGCTGAGGATTTCAAGATTCGCAAGGCCAAATTACGTGGTGTGGAATCCTTCGGTATGGCCTGTTCCGCGCGTGAATTGGGCCTGTCAGAGGACCATTCAGGTTTGCTGGAATTGCCCGCAGAAGCGCCTTTGGGTACCGATTTGCGTGAATACCTTGCGTTGGATGACCGGGCGATTGAGGTTGAACTGACCCCCAATCGTGCAGATTGTCTGAGTATCCGGGGCATAGCGCAGGATGTTGCAGCCAGTTGCCAGGCAAGTTTGAAAGCGTTGGACATTCCGGCGGTAGCGACAACCATCGACGACAGCATCGGTGTAAACCTCGAGGCGCCACAAGATTGCCCGCGTTACGTTGGCCGTGTCATCCGTGGAATTGACATTGCCGCCCAGACACCGTTGTGGATGGTTGAGAAACTTCGGCGCAGTGGTATACGCAGTATCAACGCGGTCGTCGACGCAACCAACTATGTATTGCTGGAACTTGGCCAGCCGATGCACGCGTTTGACCTCGACCGCCTGCACGGTGATATCACCGTGCGTCGGGGCAGAGGCGCGGAGGCGCTGGAGTTACTGGATGGTAAGCGGATTGAGATCGATGACAGCCTGCTCGCCATCTGCGATGAGCGAGGGCCGGTCGCCCTGGCCGGAATCATGGGTGGATTGCACAGTAGTGTGACTGACAGCACTACAAATATCCTGCTGGAAAGCGCGTATTTCAATCCTGCGACCATTTCAGGCAAAGCCCGTGACCGGGGCCTGCATACCGATGCATCTCACCGTTATGAACGCGGTGTTGACCCGCAGGGGCAGGTCAATGCCATCGAGCGTATCACGGCCTTGCTAATCGCCAGCGTCGGTGGTGAGGCCGGACCCCTGGTCCACGCCGTCGCGCAAACGCATCTGCCCCAACAGAACAAGGTGGTTTTAAGGCATGCTCGCCTGAACAGGGTATTGGGTGTTGTTGTGAGCGAGCAAACAGTCACACGGATTCTGACAGACCTGCGTATGCAGCCTGAGTTCGACGCGGGTGCCTGGCGCATCAGCGCACCCTCTGATCGTTTTGATGTTGAAATTGAAGAGGATCTGATCGAGGAAGTCGCTCGCATTTTTGGTTATGACAATATCCCGGTTGCACTGCCTGCAGGTGAATTAAACCCCGCCACCGTCAGTGAATCTCGTGTGCCGTTGCACTCGCTTCAGCAGGCCCTGTGCGTATCCGGTTACCAGGAAGTTATCAATTACAGTTTTACCAGCCGTGAATTGCTGGAAACTTTTTCAATGGACAGCGACGTATTACCGCTCGCCAATGCATTAAATACCGATTTTGAAGTCATGCGCACGTCCCTGCTGCCCGGTTTGATGGAAACCCTGGCACGTAATCTGCGCCGTCAGCAGGAGCGCATCCGGCTATTTGAAATCGGTACGGTTTTCACGCAGCAGCAGCAATTGCAGGAATCATCCAGCCTGGCCGTTGTGGCCTGTGGCAGCGCCATGCCGGAGCAGTGGGGTGTATCGGCACGTGACGTTGATTTTTATGACTTGAAGGGCGATCTCGATGCAGTGCTGATGTTGAGAGGACAATCCGTCGAGGTAGAGTTCCGCGATGCTAAACTCCCGTGGCTACATCCAGGACAGACAGCCATCCTGTCTCTTAACGGTCAGGATGTTGGCTGGGCCGGTAGTATCCACCCAGCCATTCTGAAACGGATGGCCATCAAGGGGCCGGTACTGGCTTACGAATTGAATATTGATGTACTATTAAATCGTGTAATTCCAGGCACGAATAATATTTCTCGTTTTCCATCAATCCGACGGGATTTGGCGTTGCTTATACCGGAAAAAGTCACATTTGCCCAAATAAGTCACAATGTTGTTGATTTATCAGGTGAATTGCTCACGAATTTGATATTATTTGATCTGTATTCTGGCCGGAATGTTGAAAAAGGTTACAAAAGTTTAGCTATTGGCTTGATTTTACAGAACGTTTCTTGCACTCTTACAGACGAAGTTGTTGATGCACTGGTTCAGAATGTGGTTCAGGGCCTTGCGGATCGACTGGAAGCTCAGCTTAGAGGTTAACGATGTCACTGACTAAAGCAGATATGGCAAACCGCTTGTTCGAAGAAGTTGGTTTAAACAAGCGTGAAGCAAAAGAATTTGTAGACGCATATTTTGAAACTGTCCGGGAAGCCCTGGAGAATGGTGAAAATGTGAAGTTATCAGGATTTGGTAATTTTCAGCTGCGCGAAAAAAACCAACGTCCGGGAAGAAACCCAAAGACCGGTGAAGAAATTCCAATTTCGGCCCGTCGTGTGGTGACCTTCCGACCCGGACAAAAATTAAGGGCAAGGGTCGAAGCATATGTTGAACCCGGGGATTGAAAAAGACCTTCCAGCCATTCCCGCCAAACGATATTTTACGATTGGTGAAGTGAGTGATTTGTGCGCTGTCAAGCCACACGTATTGCGATACTGGGAACAGGAATTCGAGCAACTAAAGCCTGTGAAACGGCGTGGTAACCGGCGTTATTACCAACGTGGTGATGTTATCATGATACGCCAGATACGCAGTTTGTTATATGAACAGGGTTTTACCATCGGTGGTGCGCGGCAACAGTTGATGGGGGATTCGGCAATGGATGATGTCAACCGAAGTCACCAGATCATTCGCCAGGTGCGCATGGAACTGGAGCAGGTCCTGCAAGTTTTAAAACGCTGATTGATTGAGCTGACATCCCGGCCCCTGAGGCTTCGTCATCCCGGCCCCCGAGGCTTCGTCATCCCGGCCCCCGAGGCTTCGTCATCCCGGCCCCTGAGGCTTCGTCATCCCGGCCCCCGAGCCGGGA
>CAZYVH010000021.1:0-41277 GCA_964650905.1 uncultured Wenzhouxiangellaceae bacterium
TCAATACAGGCGTGGCAGAGCACCAGGGCCGGGATAGGTAGCGGGCCGGGTACAAAGTGTACCTCAGGAATATTGGGTAAAACTGCCATTTAATTCAACTGATTCATATGTATATAGTGAGGCCAGATACCGACTGGTGAAGTATGCGGGCTAAAGGCGGAATGATAGCGAAAAGCCCTGCATAAAGCCATACAATAGGGTCTGTAAGACGTGCCCGGTTGAGGAAATATGATAAAGCGGATCAGTCTGAGTCAGAATGTTGCGGCAAACCAGGCCACACTGCGTGTTGATCAGGCGGCTGTCCTGCTGTTTCCTGAATATTCGCGTGCACGTCTGCAGCAATGGATCAAAACAGGCGAATTAACGGTTGATGACGCTCGCACCAAACCCAGCGCCCGGCTAAACGGTGGCGAGTCCATGCGTATTGAAGCGCAGATGATCCCCGTGGGTGAAGTTATGCCGCAGGCGATCCCTCTGGAAATTGTTTTTGAGGACCAGCACCTGCTGGTGTTGAACAAACCTGCCGGTCTGGTCGTACATCCGGCTGCAGGAAATTGGAACAGCACGCTGCAAAATGCACTGCTGTACCATGATCCGGACATGGATGTTCTGCCGCGTTCCGGCATCGTTCACCGCCTGGACAAGGACACCAGCGGTGTCATGGTGGTTGCACGCAGCCTCAAGGCACATGCGAGCCTGGTTGAACAGTTACAAACACGCAGCATGAGCCGCACTTACGAAGCCGTGGTCAAGGGTGCAACACCACCTTCTGGTACGGTGGTAGCAGCGATTGGCCGCAACCCGCGTGAGCGCAAGAAAATGGCCGTGGTTAAGGGCGGAAAACCCGCTACCAGCCATTACACCTTATTACGGCATCTGCCCGGTGCGAGCCATGTCGAAGTTGCACTGGAGTCGGGAAGAACCCACCAAATACGGGTGCACATGACGCATATTGGTTTTCCAATCGTAGGTGATCCACTTTACGGCCGTGGCCTGATCCGGCAAAAAGGTTTGCCCCGGGTTGCTGTTGCAGCAATTAATGACTTCCCGCGCCAGGCATTACATGCCCGGACATTGAAACTGATCCACCCTGAAAGTGGTGAGCAATATGAGTTTCATGCGCCACTGGCTAAGGACATGGCACATTTGCTTGAAACGCTCCATGCCTGAGAGCAGGGAAGTCTGTTTAATCCGACCCAATTGGTCAGCGCCTGCCAATGTCAAGGCTTTTACGACCACGCGATCTGGCGGTTTCAGCCATAAGCCCTGGGATAGCTTTAACCTCGCGGAACATTGTGGTGATGACCCTGAAAACGTCAGGCAGAATCGTGGGCTTTTGCAGAACTTGCTACCGGACAGGCCGCATTGGCTTGTGCAAGTACACGGCTCAAATGTTGTTAATATCCAAACTAACGAGTGCTCGCCCCGTGTGGCGGATGCTGTTGTGAGCAGCAGTCCAGGGCGGGTCTGCGCCGTTCTGACAGCCGACTGTTTGCCGGTTTTGCTGTGTAACCGTGCAGGCACGGTCGTGGCTGCAGTTCATGCCGGCTGGCGTGGGTTGTTTGCCGGTGTGCTCGAAGCCACGGTCACTCGTATGGGGCGTGAGGCGGGCGAGTTGAATGCCTGGCTGGGTCCTGCGATTGGACCACAGGCCTTCGAGGTCGGGGGCGATGTATTTGCCGCCTTTACCCGCTTGAGTGATAGCAACGCCATTGCATTCACAGCCCATGGCCACCGTTGGCATGCTGATCTGTATGAGTTGGCCAGGCTGGAGTTGTTGAGGCTGGGTGTCACCCGGATATCAGGTGGCCAATACTGTACTTATACGCAAAACGAGCAGTTTTTTTCCTACCGGCGTGACGGGCTGACGGGCAGGATGGCGACCGTGATCTGGCTATAGACGGGTCACCGCTTGTTCAGTGTATCGATCAGGGTTTGGGTCTCGGTGTTACTGGTTGAATGTCCGAAAACAAATCGGGCCAGGTCGTCCCTACCGGGCCACATGAGAAACTGAATGCCTTGTGCACGAAGGGACTCAAAGCCCTTGCTGGTCCAGTTAACAAAAACCTCATTCGCTTCAACGGGATTATCCAGACTTGCGTGTGGGTGGGCCGCCACGGCGGTTGCGAACCTGGCTGCCTGTTGGTTGGCATGTGACGCCATTTCCAGCCAGCGGTCATTTTCGATATAGGCCAGCAACTGGGCCGAGACATAGCGCATTTTACTCAACAGGTGACCTGAGCGCTTACGCATACGCTCGGCAGTTTCGCGCCACTTTGGTTGGTTGAATATAAGCAGTGCCTCGGCAGCCATGCAACCGTTTTTGCTGGCCCCGAACGAGAGCATATCGATGCCGGCGGAAATACTGATGTCTTCTGGTTGACAAGCGAGACTGACGATGGCATTTGCAAACCGCGCACCGTCCATATGGGTATGCATGCCACGGCCATGGGCGAATTCACACAATGCCCTGATCTCGTCTGTTGAATAAAGCGTACCGCTTTCGGTGCTTTGTGTGATGCTCAACGTTGTGGGTACGTAACTGTGAATACCGTGACCTTCAGAAGACCGGATGGTATCTGCAAGGCTGTCAACGCTCATTTTGCCATTTTCGCCGGCCACCGGTACCAGACGCATACCATTGCCGAAGAACTCCGGTGCACCGCATTCATCATTCAATATGTGGGCGCTGTGATGGCAGTAAACACTACCCCATGGTGGTGTCACGCTTGCCAGGGCGATGGCATTGGCAACCGTGCCGGTTGCCAGCGACAGGACCGTGGTATTGGTATTAAACAATTCAGAAAATGCTGAATCCAGCTTTTCCGACCAGTCGTCTTCAGCATAGGCCGATGCCGTGCCCTGGTTGGCCTCAATTATTGCATTCAGGATGGCAGGGGCAATTGGTGTTTCGTTATCACTGCAGAAATTTATAGTCATTTTTTTCATGGTATTTGAGGATGAGGCCGGATTATAAGATGGCTGCGCAAGATTGTCGCTGACAAAGCTCCCGGTGACGGCTTGCGGGCAAAGCTGGGATAATGCCTGACTATGAAAATCACTTACGATTCAGCCTTACCCATCAGCCGCCACCGGGACGCTATTGTTGCAGCAATCAAGAGCAGCCCCGTGCTTGTGATCGCCGGCGAAACCGGGTCTGGTAAAACCACACAGATACCGAAAATGTGCATTGAAGCGGGCCGCGGGGTGCACGGTCTGATCGGTTGCACCCAGCCAAGACGTATCGCGGCACGGGCGATGGCTGACCGGGTCGCGGAAGAATTGCACTCAAAACTGGGTGAATACGTGGGGTACCAGGTGCGTTTTCGTCAGAAACTGGGTAAGGACACCATTATCAAGTTTATGACCGATGGTGTGCTGCTCGCCGAAACCCACCATGACAAAATGCTGAATGCATATGACACCATCATTATCGATGAAGCCCACGAACGCAGTCTGAATATTGATTTCCTGATCGGTTACCTGAAACAGTTACTCGGCCGCCGACCGGACCTGCGTGTCATCATCACTTCGGCGACCATCGACACAGACAAATTTTCCGCCCACTTCTCGGCTGCACCTGTGATCGCGGTTTCCGGTCGCGGTTTCCCGGTAGATATCCGATACCAGCCATTGGTTGATGAGGAAGATAGTCCCGGCAAAGGAAGGGGCCTGTATGCAGGTATCGCCCGTGCCATACGAAGTTTAAACCGGGTCGACCCGATGGGTGACACGCTGGTTTTTTTGAGTGGTGAACGTGAAATTCAGGAAGCCAGAGACTTTTTGCAGCACCAGAATTTTCGCCATAGCGAGATTTTGCCATTGTTCGCGCGCTTAGCTGTGGCGGAGCAACGCAGGGTATTCCGCCCAGGTCCGGCGCGCCGCATCATCCTCAGCACCAATGTGGCAGAAACATCGCTTACCGTTCCGCGGATCCGCTTTGTGATTGACTCCGGGTTTGCCCGTGTCAGTCGTTATTCGCACCGCTCCAGGGTGCAGCGGCTGCCGATCGAGGCAGTGTCGCAGGCAGCGGCGAACCAGCGCAAAGGCCGCTGTGGGCGTGTCGGACCAGGTGTGTGTGTACGACTTTACAGTGAAGACGATTTTAATTTGCGACCCGAATTTACCGAACCGGAAATATTGCGTACCTCGCTGGCTTCGGTCATCCTGCGTATGCTGAATGCCGGGCTTGGTGTCATTGAAGACTTTCCGTTCCTGGATCCGCCAGCACCACGTATGATTAACGATGCCTACCAGTTGCTTTTTGAACTCGGTGCAATCGATGTGCGACGGGCGCTGGTTGACCTGGGCCGCCGCCTGGCACGCTGGCCACTGGACGTGCGTCTGGCCCGCATGTTGCTCGAAGGGGCAAGGCAGGCTTGCCTGCGGGAAATGCTGGTGTTGGTGCCGGCGCTGAGCATCCAGGATCCCAGAGAGCGCCCGCTGGATGACACGGCGGCAGCCGATGAAGCCCATGCTCGTTTTGAAGATGAAAAGTCCGACTTCGTGGCGTATCTAAAACTCTGGGACTACCTCTCACAGCAACGCCGGGAAAGGTCAGCCAGTCAGTTCCGCAAATTATGTAGACGGGAATATCTTAACTGGCAACGTATTAACGAGTGGTTTGACCTCAGGCGTCAATTAGTGGATCAGGCCAGGGAAGAGCGGCTCAGGATCAACAGCAAAGCCGCCACGTACGAGCAAGTACACAAAACTCTGTTGACCGGGCTTTTAAGTCATGTCGGGCACAAAAACCCTGAAGACGGCAGCTATACGGGCCCACGCTCGAAGACGTTTTTTGTGTTTCCGGGTTCCGGCCTGTTTGACAAAAAACCACAATGGCTGATGGCGGCGGAGATCATTGCAACCAACAAGACCTGGGCCAGGCGAAATGCCGTGATCGCAACCGAATGGATTGAGGCGCAGGCCGGACACTTGCTCAAGCACCACTATTTTGATCCGCATTGGTCACGCAAACAAGGTCGGGTACTGGCCTGGGAACAGGTGAGTTTGTTTGGACTCATTATCGTCGAATGCCGGCGTGTCAATTATGCGCCTATCGATAGCGCTGAAGCACGCAGATTATTTATCAGTGCTGCGCTGGTTGGTGGCGAATTGGATACGCGTGCACACTTTATGCAAAGTAACGAGCAGACGCGAAAAGAGGTTGAGGCGCTCGAGCACAAACGCAGGAGACATGACGTGATGGCAGACGAGTCGGCACTGTTTGATTTTTTCGACGCCCGCATACCGGACCACGTGTGTGACAGCCATGGGTTTGAAAAGTGGCTGAAACGTTTGGGCAAGAGCGGGCGGGCACAACTCATTATCAGTCACGATGTACTGCTGCGCGAGGAAGCTGGCATAGTACCGCCTGAGTTGTATCCGGACTTTTTTGAAACTGGATTGCAAAAATTGCCGTTGAGCTATCACTTCAAACCCGGTGATGCGGCCGACGGCGTGACCTTGCACGTGCCACTTGCAAAACTCAACACGCTCAAAGCCGGTCATTTGCAGTGGCTGGTACCGGGTCTGCAGCGCGAGAAAATAACCGCATTGATCCGTACCCTGCCGAAACCTCAGCGCAGGGGACTGACACCGGTACCGCAATTTGCCCAGGCGGCACTGGAACGTTTGCAAGGCCGTTACCCGGCACCGTTTTTAGCAGAGCTTGCGCGGGTATTGCAAACCATGACGGGTATGGAAATTGATGCCGGAGCTTTTGATGAACCCTCTCTGCCAGCCCACTTGCGTCTGCGTCTTAGAGTGCTCGATGATGAAGGACATTGCATGGCGGTCAGCCGCGACCTGAAAAAATTGCAGCAACGGTTTGGAGAACAGGCCAGGCGTCATTTCATGGACGAACTGGGGGGGCCATACCAGCGTGATGGTGAGCACGAGTGGGTTTTTGGCGAACTGCCGGTCAGCGTATTGACCAACGACGGCAGTGGTCAGAAGACAGAGGCCTGGCCGGGACTGGTTGACCAGCAGGACGCCGTTGGCTTGCATCTTTATGCGACCTGTTCGGAAGCTGCTCATGAACACTACTTTGGCGTACTGCGTTTACTGTCGTTGTGCCTTTGTAGCAAGGTACGTGACCTGGTCAAACACCACGGGCTGAGCGCAGCCAGTCTGCTCGCCTGGCGTACAGTCGGCTCCGGACAGACGTTGCTCGCAGGTTTGGCAGACTACAGCCTGGCTTTGACGGCAGGTGACCGGCCGGGTGGTGTGCGCACCGCTGCAGACTTTTCAACGTTACTGGAAGCCACGCGTGCGAAACTCGGTCCGGTGTTTCGACAGCAAGCCGGCTACCTGGATGCAGCGCTGAAAATTTGGAATACAATTTCAGTTAAATTGGATGATGATTTTGAGCATGCCCGGCCTGTTGTATACCGGGATATGCGCAGCCAACTGGATGATATGATCTATGATGGTTTTTTAACAGAGCTGTTACCGTCGAGGCTGGAACATTACCCGCGCTACCTGGAGGCCACACTGGTGCGGTTGGCGGGTATTGAACATGACCCGCAGCGGGATAGACAAAGGTTACAGCAGGTTGAGGGCTTTTGGCAGCAATACCAGCAGCTTCTGGCTCAGGGCCGGGAGTATGACGAGGCCGTGGACCGTTATCGCTGGTTAATAGAGGAGTTTCGTGTATCCCTGTTTGCCCAGCAACTTGGAACCCAAGCTAAAGTTTCAGTCCAGCGTTTACATAAAGCCTGGCGGGCAATCGGATGACTGTAGCTCAGTCGGCTGGTATGGAGCGCCGGTGAAAATTGAGGAAAACATGACAATACCGTCGGGCAAAATACTTGAAAATCGGTTGCAGTCTTACCGTGATTCAGTGGGATCACGAGCGGATGAGTGCCTGCAACTGTCGCAGAGGTTGAGCGCGGGCAAGCTTGAGAAGTCTGAGAATCTTGAATTGTTGAACCAGTTACTGGACGCTATGGCAGGGTTATCACCTGATCCACATACCGTCAGTTGTGCCATGTTATTTGTTGCTGCTGAATGTGGTGAGGATCTGTTGAGCTTGCGGCCGAATTTGTCCCCACAAGTCAGCAAGCAACTGGACCAGTTGCTTTACCTGATCAAGCTGGAGTCCGAGCACTTGCCGGCAAGTACCGCACACACCGCTGAGGGGTTGCGGCGTTTGTTATTGGCGCTTGTCAAGGATGTGCGTGTGGTGCTGATAGCACTGGCCTGGCAACTGGTCAAACTGCGAAAGATAAAAAATGATTCATTGAGCGCCGAGCCGCTGGCCAGGGAGGTATTGCTGATCCATGCACCGCTGGCTAATCGTCTGGGAGTCTGGCAGTTAAAATGGGAATTGGAAGACCTGGCGTTCCGGATAATTCACCGCGAGGACTATAGTCGTATTGCCAGCCTGGTGGCGGAACGTCGTACCGACAGGGAAAATTTTATCCTGGCATTTATTGAAAAGCTGCACGCGGCACTGGTGACAGCCGGTATCCAAGGTGAAGTTAAGGGCCGCCCCAAGCACATTTACAGTATTTACAAAAAAATGCAACGCAAGGGTCTCGACTTCAACGAATTGTTTGATGTCCGGGCAGTGCGGGTGCTGGTTGCCGACATACCCACCTGTTATAGCGTGCTGGGTCTGGTGCATACTTTGTGGCAGCCTATCCCCGGTGAGTTCGACGATTACATCACGATGCCCAAGGGCAATTTGTACCAGTCACTGCATACTGCTGTCATCGGACCGGAAGGCAAGGTCGTGGAGGTGCAAATTCGCACGTTTGAGATGAACGTTCACGCAGAACTCGGTGTTGCCGCACATTGGCGCTACAAGGAAGGTGGCCCCAACGATCCGGCCTTTGACAGCAAGATCGCTGTCATGCGGCAATTGCTGGAAGCCGGCGAAGACAAGTTGGATGATGAAAGCCTGCTGGAAAGCTTTACGACCGCTGCTAGTGGTGACCGCGTTTATGTGCTGACACCGCGGGGGCAGGTACTGGATATGGTACTTGGCGCGACGGTGCTGGATTTTGCCTACCACGTGCATACCGAAGTGGGCCACCGTTGCCAGGGGGCAAAAGTAAATGGCCGCATTGTACCGCTGACACATCGTTTACAAACCGGTGACCGGGTAGAGATACTGACCGGCAAACAAGCCCGGCCAAGTCGTGACTGGCTCAATCCACGGCTTGGTTTTATCCGGGGGGCACGGGCAAGGTCCAAGGTTCGTCAGTGGTTCAAAAAGGAAAACCACGAGGAAAATCTGGCCCAGGGTAAAGAACTGGTCGAAGCGGATTTACAACGTTTGGGATTGCTAGTCGCTGACCTTGAGAGCGTCCCGGCACGCTTCAATTTCAATACGGTGGAAGACATTTATGCTGCCGTTGGCAATGGTGACCTGACCGTCAGTCAGATCGTACATGCCATTGAGCGTGACAAGGCCCGCGACATTGAGCCGACAGTTGCCGACCTGATAAGCCGCGCACCCAAACGCCGTCGTCCTCAGCCTCAGCAACAGGCTGACGATATCACCATCGAAGGTGTGGGAAACCTGATGACCAGCATGGCGCGTTGCTGTCAGCCGGTACCTGGTGATGCCGTGGTGGGTTACATAACCCGTGGCCGGGGTGTCACAATACACCGGGACGATTGCCGCAATACCCTGCGCTGGGTCAGGGAAGATAACCCGCGACTCATCGAGGCACACTGGAGAAAGCAGGTCGATAGCGGTTACCCGGTAAACCTGTTGATCCGGGCCTATAACCGGCGTGAGTTGATCAAGGATATTTCATCGATGCTGGCGGCCTCGGATGTAACCGTGAGCGATATCCACAGCCACACGAACGCACAAAGCGAGGAAGTGGTCATCCGCATACAAGTCACGGTCAGGGATTTCCAGCATCTCAGTGACCTGCTCAGCAGGCTAAACACCATCCCCAATGTCTTTGAGGCCTGCAGGCTCACAGAGACCAGTTAATACCAGAAGGCCACATTTGTCCCCGGATTGGACGTTACTGCTCTCCTGGTTTTGAAAGGCGCCGGTTACTATAGAGATTTAAACAAAGCGATCAGACTCGCACGCGCTGCTTCGACGGAAAAATGCGCAGCGACATTTTTTACCGATGCCTTTGACAACTGCTCCCATAAAGCCGGGTCCTGGTAAAGCCTGACGACCTCACGCGCAAATGATTTTGCATCGGCGGCGACCAGCACGTCTTTTTCGTGTTCGGCAAACAGACCTTCGACCGCGGCAGGTGTGGCGACAACGGGCTGACCATGAGCCATGCTCATATTGACCTTACCCTTGACACCGGCGCCGTAACGCAATGGTGCAACCGCCAGTCGGCAATCGTTGAGAAAGGGTTCCAACGATTCGACATAGCCATGGAAGATGAGTCCCTCAGCCTCGAGCGAGCGCACTTTCTCAGGTGCCTTGCTACCGATCAGGTGGAATCGGGCTTGTGGTAACTGCTGATGGACCAGCGGCCAGATTTCATTGACGAACCAACAAGCCGCGTCGATATTCGGTGGGTGCTGATAGCCACCGACAAAAAACAGATCCTGGCGCTCTGCAAAGCCGGAACTGGAACCTGGCACAGCATGGATATTGGAAAGTACGTGCACTTTTTCACCGGGAGCTTCCTCTGCCAGTACACCTTGCTCTGCGGTGCTGACTACCAATGTTGCGTCTGCAGCCTTGATGACTGACATTTCCGCACGGCGTGTTTGCTCGGAAGTACGCCGTAGCGGCAGACTGTTTTCCAATTCGGCCAGTCGTTGTTCCCTTAAATAGTGAAGATCAACCGTGTCAAATATGAAGTGTGCATCCGGGCAATAGCGTTTGAGAAGAGAAATATAATTGATCGCAACATAGTGCCTGCTGATGAACACGTAGTCGTATTCAGAGCCCCGCTCCCGGAAAAAGTCGTGCAGGGGCTCAAGCCAGGGCCCGTACAATACTTCGATCCCGCTTTTTTGCAGGTCGCGTGTATAACGCCCGGTATACGCCCGGTTATCAGCAAAAAAAGTCACAGCGTAACCAAGGTCCCTGCAAATATGCAGCAGACCGGTCAGCCGCACACTACCGGAATCCTGGTCGGGTTCCGGTGTGGTCGCATCAATGAACAGGATGCGGCCCTTGACATAATGTCGGGCAGCGGCACGGATGGCAGGCGCGTCATCAAGACCGGCAATTTTTTCTGGTTGCGATGAAAGTTCAGCTTGCCAGCGTTGCACGAACTTTTGTTGGTTGAGGCGTTGGAATTTCTTGGTGCCTGTAGTGATATCCGTACCCGACGTGACGCCTTCATGGTGTATGATCGAAGACATAGGTTGCAGCACGACCCTGTAACCGGACTCGCGTACCCGGAAGGCGAGATCGGTGTCTTCATAATAGGCTGGCGCATAACGCTCATCCAATGCGCCGATCTCGTGAAAATATTTTGTCCTGAGCGCGATACAGGCGCCGGAACAATAGTCCACTTCACGTAAAAACAGGTATTCGGGTCGCTCGGCGTCATCACCACGACCGTAGTTCCAGCCCGAGCCGTCACTGAATACGATACCGCCGGCCTCCTGCAAACGGCCATCAGGATACAGCAAGCGAGCGCCGACCAGACCGGCTTGCGGCTCGTCCGAGAACGTGTCAATCAATGCATCCAGCCAACCTTCGGTGACTTGTGTATCGTTATTCAGCAGGACCAGAAATTTTCCCCGTGCCTGTTCGGCTCCACGGTTACAACTGCCGACGAAGCCGAGGTTTTGGGTGTTGTGCAGGTATGTCAAACCCTTGATTTTCACCAATTGGTCAGCGGTTTCGTCGCTGGACTGGTCGTCTACCACGATGACTTCAAAAGAAACCCTGTTTTTGATATTGGCGAGACTGCGCAGACAGGCCGCGGTATAGGCCCACTGGTTGTACACGGGGATAACAATACTGACACACGGGTGTTCATGCAGGCAGAATGTGAGCGGTGGTTGCGGGTCACCGACAGCTTCAACGGCTGTCTTGGGCCGGGGTTCCGGTACAGGTTCCGGACCACTGTACTGCAGTCTTTTCAGGGTGCCTTCCAGACCCAGGGTTGAAAGGTTTCTGACCATCTGTGACAACAGCCATGGCCACCTGGCCGGGTTCCAGGCACGCGCCAGCATGAAATTTTTGGCCACCCGCCGTGTGGCCCGTAAAGGACGTGTTATCTTCCATGACGTGCTGCTCAGTAATGAAGCATTTTGATCCGCAACACACTGGTAGTCTGATTCAAGCTGTTGCAGGTGGGATTTTTTTGCTGCCAGTTCCATCTGTGTATCTTGCAGCTCGGCTTGTTGTTCTGCCCTCGCGGTCTGTTCCTGTTTCAGTTCTTTAGCGGTATTGAGCGCCCAGTCTGTTCGTTCTTTGACTTGTGCAGTCAAGCGGTCGATTTCGATTTCGAGCTTTTCTACCCATTTTTCCCGGCGCGTCTGTTCATGTTTCAGTTCCTGGGCGGTATTGAGCGCCCAATTCGTTCGTTCTTCGACCTGCGTGGTCAAGTGCCCGATTGTTGTTTCCAGTTGCCCAACCCATTTTTCCCGGCGTGTCTGTTCATGTTTCAATTCCTGGGTGGTATTCAGCGCCCAGTCCGTTCGTTTTTCGACTTCCCGTTTCAGTTTCTCACGCTCATTGCCCACACGTTGCAATTCGTTTCCGCTCATTGAGCGCAGATAATCTGCTGCAGACCACTGGACGATCTCTGCTCCGGCTCTGCCAGGTATAAACACATTTGCCGGCTCTGCCAAAACACAGAAGCGGTTATAGGCATTGACCATTTTTCTGGACGTATTGACCTGTTTTGGAGGCAGATTCAGACGCACGGCTGCAATCTGTTCCGGTTGCCTGCACAACGCAGCCACCAGGCTGACCAACGCATCAGCATCAGCATCGATCAACCAGCCAGTCCGTCCATTACTGATGCGGTCCGGAAAACTGCCAGTACGGGTTGCGATGGCGGGAATACCCAATGCCTGCAACTCTGACAGCGTATAACTGAAGGTTTCGGGCACGACCGACAAAAGCGCTGCAAAATCGGGGCCGATGTTGGCCAGCAGGGATGCCAGTTCAGCGCGTTTGTAGTTGAGTATGACATTGACCCCTGGACAACCGAAAAATGTCTCTCCGGACTTGCCAGTTCCCAATAGGTAAACCTGAACGTGTTGAGCCAATTTATGCAAGGCCAATGATAATAATCGCTGACCCTTGCCGGCTTGCATACGTCCAAGGACAACCATACGCAGGCGTCCATCGCTACGCGACCTTGGTACTATGGCTTGGCGGCCAGGCAGCGCTGGGAAACCGTGAGGAATCACTTGACTGGCAATACTTTCAAATGCTGGTTCCAGTCTAATCTGCAAGTCGAGTACCGATTTACCGGGTGCGACAATTTTTATCCCGAAATCATTCATGGCCTGTAAATAAGCAGCCCGTGTGTTTTCCCAAGATGACACATCTTTGTCAGGAAATTCAAAGCCCTGTGCGTGTTGTAAGAGCGCCTGTGACAAATTCACAGCGTTGTTCTCTTGCAGGTAGGGTCCCGGGTGGACGCCCAGTAGTGGCCAGATTGGGAAATGGTCATGCAGGATCTGCAAGGTCGGCAGGCTGCTACGCAATACGTCCAGGCTGTGGCCGATCAATGAAGATACCAGCACCCGCCCAATGCCATAGCGCCGGCAGATTTCCGCCAGTATTGCCTGATAGTTTTCATGTTTGTCAACGATGGAAGAAATGACTGGCTGGAGCCACCAGCTTGCCACCGGGCAACGCAGTTCATTGCCGGCGTAGAGGGATAATTTTTGCCCGTATCCCTGGCTAGAGCGAGGTTCTTCAGAGCGTAACTGAAAATGTAAAGCATGGTGATCGGCTTCAATAAAAGACTTGATCCACAGCGCCACGCCACCACCCCAACTGTGTGTAACGTGCAGGGTTGCAGTGTGGACAGGCACTTCACGGCCGGACAAGTTATTGATGGGCAGATCGATGATGCCTGCTGATATCCAGTCCTGCAAACGCGCACTCAGTTCGCCGAATGCCGGCGGGTGGACGGATTCGTGGGGTTTGAGTTGCAACGCTGTGAAGACCTTATTTCCCGGGTCGGGCAGAAAAAGATCATCGGGCGCCATGAGATTGCCACATGCGTTTTGCAGGGATTGCAGCAGCGAGTGCCCACCGTCAACAGCGGACAGGACTTTCACCGCCTGAATCGACAGCAATGTAAAATGATCGGGCCAGGTGCTGAGTGTATTCAGATGCCCGGGTGCCAGCAACCGCACGAGTCCTGACAGGTCATAGCACGATTCGGGTGACTCGGTGTGCAGACCGGCAAACGGATTGAGTTCGGGTGCAGCATTGGAGAGAATGGTCAGAACCGCAGGTTGATCAATGCTTTGAAGAATACGCATTAACCGGCTGATGTCATGCCTTGTCGGGTACAGACCGGCACGCAGAAAAATCACCGCACTGTGCGGGTGGCGTCGAGCCAGTTCGGCCAGCAGGGATACCGGCTGGTCATAACCATACACGGTTTGCTCAACGCCTTTAAATGGCAGTCGGCTGTACAGCGGCAGGGCCAGCTTCAACAAGGGCTTTATGTCATCATGCCCGACCCGCTTTCGGTTTTTGGCATGTACATAAATGACCGGAGATTTGGCTGAATGGCTTTGTGTTTTCTTGTCAGTCATCGTTCGATCTTCAGGGCAGGCGGGATTATAGCAAGACTAACCCACGGCCATTATGGATAATGAGCTGATTGGCGTTACCCAAGTGCGAGACAAATGGCAAAAAAAATCAAACGGAAATCCAGCAAGGCCAGGGCAAAGAAAACCGTGGCAAGAAAAGCAGGCTCAGGTCGGCTAAAAAAGAAAAGTCGGAAAACAGCCGCTAAGAAACATGGCTGGGTGCGGCGGCTATTCCGCTTTTCAATGTTGTTGCTGGGTCTGGGTATCGGCATTGGCACACCCTGGGTCATTTGGCTGGACAGCCAGATTCGCACAGAGTTTGAGGGTCGCAAATGGGATTTACCCAGCCGGGTATATGCGCGTCCTCTGAGTCTTTATAGTGGCATGCCACTTTCCAGGCAATCTCTGCTGATCGAACTGCGCGCAGCCGGTTACCGGTCATCCACGGGGGCTGCGACAGCCGGTACCTACACCACTGATGGCAACCGCTTTGATATTCACCGTCGCGCATTTGATTTTGATGACGGCAGTGAGCCGGAAAAGCACTTTCATTTGCGACTGGCCGGCGATCACATCGCTTCGGTGGGCGGGACAGCGGCTGCCAACAAAACCGGTTTGATACGTCTCGATCCTGCTGAGATTGCTTCGATTTATCCGTTACACGATGAAGACCGCACACTGGTGTCTTTACGACAGGTGCCAGAATTGCTGGTGACGGGTTTACAGGCTGTGGAAGACCGCCAGTTCAAACACCACCATGGTATTTCACTGCGTAGCATAGCACGCGCCGTGTTTGCCAACCTCAGGGCAGGCAGGGCAGTCCAGGGTGGCAGCACGCTGACCCAGCAACTGGTCAAAAACTATTTTCTCAGCAGTGAACGCACACTGCTGCGCAAGGTCAATGAAGCGATCATGGCGATACTGCTGGAATGGCACTATGACAAGACGCAGATCCTCGAGGCTTACATCAACGAGGTATTCCTCGGTCAGCAAGGCAAGCATGCCATTCACGGCTTTGGCCGGGCCAGCGAGTTCTACTTTGACCGACCACTGCAGAACCTCAATGATGAGCAGATCGCTCTGTTGGTGGGCATGGTGCGCGGTGCATCGTTGTATAACCCGAGACGTCATCCGGATCGTGCAAAGCAGCGTCGTGACCAGGTACTGGATATGTTCGCAGACACCGGGCTGTTGAGTGGCGCTGCAGCGCGTGTTGCAAAGTCCAGACCACTTGACGTCACTGCCCGCCCACGTTCCGGTGGCAGCCGTTATCCTGCCTTCCTGGATCTGGTCCGGCGCCAGTTGCGACAGGACTACCATGCTTCCGATCTGGCCAATGAGGGCTTAAGAATATTCACGACCCTGTCTCCTTCTGAACAGGAATATGCAAACAAGGCAGTTTCCGGGGGGTTGAGTGAATTACAACAACGCGGTTTGCCTGCCGGTTTGCAGGCGGCCCTGGTGCTTGCCGATGTCACCAGCGGCGAGGTGCGCGCATTGGTGGGCGATCGCATGACCGACCGTAAGGGTTTTAACCGCGCACTGGATGCACGCCGACAAATCGGTTCAGTCATCAAACCACTGATCTATCTGCTGGCACTGGAACGCATCAATGACTATAACCTGATCACGCCGGTGAACGATGCGCCCGTTAGCTTGAGACAGGCAGACGGTTCCGACTGGTCACCGGCGAACTATGACCACAAGTCCCATGGTGAAATGCCACTGATGGAAGCGTTGGTACATTCGTATAATCAGGCCACTGTACAGGTGGGTTTGCGTATTGGTGTGGCCAACCTGATTAACAAGATACAGCAATTGGGTGTGGACGCTGATATACCGGCTTTGCCATCGACCTTGCTGGGTGCGGTTGAGTTAACGCCCATTGAGGTTACCCAGATGTACCAGTCGCTGGCCGCAGGTGGCTACAGTGTACCATTGCGAGCGGTGACCGCAGTCATGTTGCCGCAGGGTGAACTGGTCAGGCGTTATCCGCTGAGGCTGATGCCATTGGCGCACCGCAATGCCATTGCCTTGTTGAATTTCGCACTGACCCAGGTCGTCGAACGTGGCACAGCGAGGCAGTTGCATGGATTACTTGGAACGAGGGTTGCGGTTGCCGGCAAAACCGGTACCACCAATGAGCGCCGCGATAGCTGGTTTGTCGGCTATACTCGTGACCGACTGGCAGTAACCTGGGTGGGTAGGGATGACAACCGGCCGGCGGGCGTGACCGGCAGTAATGCGGCCATGCGGTTATGGGCAGACCTGTTCCGGAAACTACCTTATTTTGCGGTGGATACGGGGGTACCCAGCGGTGTGGCTTACACATGGGTGAGTGCCGCTCAAAATGCCCTGACTGCACCGGACTGCCCAGAGGCGGTGCAGATACCATTTATTGCCGGTACCGAGCCCGAAAATGCAACAAGGTGTCTCGAAAAGCTGGATGGAAAAAAACATCAATCTTTATGGAGAAAATGGTTCAAAGATGATCAGTAAAAAAACAGGCTTGTTAAGCATGCTCTTGTTAGCAGCCTGCAGCGTGCATGCGCCCGCGCCGGTTGAAGACCGCGAAGTCAACGCACGCGTCAGAACACCGGCCAGCCAGAACAGCGCGGGCGTGCAGGTGTATTCCCTGCAGAATCCTGCCGTACGGGAGTTGACAGCACAGGCGCAGGTTGCGGAGCACAAGGGTGACCTGAACCTCGCTGCTGCTTATCTTGAACGCGCGTTGCGCATCCAGCCCAGGGATCCGCAGTTGTTACAGCAGATGGCAGAAATCAAGTTGCAGAAAGAAGACTATCAACAGGCATTGAATTTTGCTGAACGATCTTTCGAAATTGGTCCACGTGTGGGCGAAATCTGTAGCCGCAACTGGCGCACCATTGGTGTGGCCAGGGAGCACCTCAAAGATTCAGAGGGCGCCAGTGAAGCGGTGGCGCGCGCCACACAATGTATACATGAACGGCCACAGGGATTGTGAATTTTTAAGGTAATGTCTTCTCAGGCTGCAAGCTCAGAGTTACTTGACGCCGGCGGGCCGTTTGCGGCGGTCCTGGACAGCTTCGCGCCGCGTCAGGAACAATTGCAACTGGCTGCAGCCATTGATTTGGTAATTTCTGAAGGTGGTGCTCTGGTGGCCGAGGCGGGTACCGGGATCGGCAAAACGCTGGCCTATCTGGTGCCGGTATTGCGCAGTCGCAAGCGTGCCATCATTTCAACCGGCACCAAAACACTTCAGGACCAGTTGTATTTTCGGGATTTACCACTGGTCAAAAAAGCCCTGGGCAGTTCGCTACGTGCCGCATTGCTTAAAGGCCGGGCAAACTATCTGTGTTTGTACCGTGCCGATCAGGCCCGCAATAAAGGCCGCTTGCCCTCGCGCGATTCGGTCGCTGAACTCGAAGCAATCCGCCAATGGGCCAGCGTCACTGAGGATGGTGACTTGTCCATTTCTGCCGTGATGGCAGAAGACAGCGAATTGCGGCCACTGGTGACCTCGACAACGGACAATTGCCTTGGTTCGGAGTGTCTGCAATTTGATGAGTGTTTTGTTGCACGTGCCAGACGTGAAGCCCAGGATGCAGATGTGGTGGTGGTCAACCATCACTTGTTGTTTGCGGATATGGCCATCAAGCACAGCGGCTTCGGTGAAGTTTTGCCGGGTGCCGAGGTATTTGTAGTTGACGAGGCACACCAGGCGCCGGCAACGGCTTCGCAATTTTTCAGCAGGTCGTTATCCGCCCGGCAAATCTCTGACTTGTGTAGTGACATCCTGACCGAGGCGGCCGAATCAAGTGCCGGTATAGCCACGGTGCGTGACGAAATAGCACACTGTCAGCAGACACTCAAGGAATTCCAGGCTGTATGTCATGATTGTCTGGATGAGCGGGGAACCTGGGATGATCTGCTCAATCAGAGCTATGTTCGCAATGCACTGCAAAAGCTGGACACCGCTGTGGTGGCCATAAAACCTGCCCTTGAGCCACTGGCAGACAGCAGCCGGGGGCTGGATGCTTGCCTGCAGAGACTGGCAGAGGTTCTGCTGCATTTTGATCAGCTCGACGAAGCTGTGGCGGATACTGAAGTACGCTGGTTTGAACGTCGTGGCAGGAGCTTTACAATCCATACAACGCCGTTGGATGTGTCCAGTCTGTTCAGCAGTTTTCGTGAACAGGTGGATGCAGCTTGGGTATTCACGTCCGCGACCTTGTCCGTCAATGGACGCTTCGCGCATTTTACACGGCAGTTGGGTCTGGAAGACGCGACGAACCTTAGTCTCGATTCCCCTTTTGACTACCCAGGCCAAGCATTGCTGTGGTTGCCTGCTGGTTTGCCGGATCCCAGGGAACCGTCTTTCGTGACCGATTTGCTGCTTCAGGTACGCCCCGTTCTGCTGGCCAGCGAGGGTCGTGCATTTATTTTGTTTACCTCGCACCGTGCATTACGCCAGGCAGCGGATTTACTGGCGGGTACCAGCGATCAGCCGTTGTTCATACAAGGTGAGATGCCGCGGAGTGCATTACTGGATGCCTTTCGACGGTCCGGTAATGGGATACTGCTGGGGTCTGCCAGTTTTTGGGGTGGTGTAGATGTCATGGGTGATGCCCTGTCACTGGTCATCATCGACAAGTTGCCGTTTGCGCCGCCGAATGACCCGGTGATGGTAGCTCGCAGCAGGCAGTTGCGTGAGCAGGGAGGCAACCCGTTCATGGAATTATTTTTACCCCAGGCCGTCATCGCCCTGAAACAGGGGGCCGGTCGCCTGATCAGGGATGTTAATGACCGTGGTGTGCTGGTGATCTGCGACCGCAGGTTGAACACAAAAGGTTATGGCAGTGTTTTTCTCGACAGTCTGCCACCGATGCGTCGAACCACGGACCGGGATGAGGTGGTGAATTTTTTTACAGTCTCTGAAAATCGTCATGAATTTGCTGGCGATTGAAACTTCCACCGAGACTTGTTCGGTTGCCATCATGCTCGGTGGTGAGGTGCTGGAGCGTTATGAGCACGCGCCCCGGCAGCACGCGGTGTTGCTGCTGCCATGGGTGCAGTCATTGCTGGCCGAGGGCGGTATCGGTCTTACCGCACTGGATGCAATTGCGTTCAGTCGCGGACCGGGGAGTTTTACCAGCCTGCGCATCGGTATTGGCGTTGTCCAGGGTCTGGCGTGGGCCTCAGGGCGCCCGGTGGTGCCGGTCTCCAGCCTGGCAGCAACAGCACAGGGTGTGGCAGGTGCTGGTATGTCGACCGTCCTGGTGGCGCTGGATGCACGTATGAACGAGGTGTTTAGCGGCACCTTCAGTCTTGATGACAGCGGCATCATGAGAGCGGTTAATAAAGAACGGGTCTGTGCGCCTGAAACAGTCCAGCTACCGGATGCAGACGTGGTCCATGGTATCGGCATTGGGTTTGAACGCTATCCGCCGTTACATGGACTGATGGCAAAACTTACGGGTGTCGTGCCATCCATCTGGCCGCGGGCCTCGTCCGTATTGACCCTTGCCCAGGACTGGTTACAACGACACGAAGGCTTGCCAGCCGAGTGTGCGCAACCCGTCTACCTGCGCGACAACGTCGCCCAAAAAACCGGATCAGGGCGCCAGTCCGCCAGCCAATAGACGTAGCGCCAGGGCAATTAATACGACACCAAAAATTCGCCCCAGCCAGCGCTGATGTTTTTGCAACCGGCCCAGCCAGGTAGTCAGTGTCATATGCGGTAAGTGTGCTGTAAGGCCGTTTTGATTCATAGTGATTAAGGAGGGCTGGTTTAAGTTCAGCCTTGAAAAAATGTATGGGATATTGGTGCAAAGTTCCATCCAAATCGGTGATAATAGCGTCTTCCGATTCAGTCCAGCCGACAGAATGCCTAAGCAGGAGAATTTCGAGCCCGATGATAACCGCGCGCCAGCAACGCATACCTGAACACATGTCACCGCAAAAAGGTGAAATCAGGCTGTTTGACAATCGGTTGCTTGAACGTCTCAGCCGGATTTCACCATTGACCGTGCTTGCGGTTTACCTGCCAATCATAGTGTTTTCTGTATGGAAAGGTCTGGCCGAGGGAACTGACTTGCGGGTCTTTGCTCCGTTGTTCCTGTGTGGAATTTTCGTCTGGACCCTGTTTGAATATGTACTGCACCGCTTCGTGTTCCACTATGCCCCAAAAAGTGAATTGCAGAAATATGTGGTGTTCCTGTTCCATGGTGTGCACCACCAGTATCCGAACGACAAGGATCGTCTGGTCATGCCGGTTGCACTGAGCCTGCTGATTACGGTGGTTCTTTTTGCATTGTTTTTTCAGTTGCTTGGGGCTCTCGTGTGGGGATACTTTGCTGGTTTTACTAGCGGTTACCTGGTTTATGACATGACCCATTACAGTATCCATCATTTCAAGCGTCCAAAGACTGCACGGCTTGCAAGCCTTTGGAAACGCCATTTGGATCACCATTATCGGGATACCAATAAGGGTTATGGTGTCTCTTCGCCCCTCTGGGATCGTGTGTTCGACACACTGGCAAAATAAAAAAGTGACAGAAAGTAACCCTAATGTAAGGTATTTTGTTAGAATTAGGTCTGATGATTCGGTATCATTACCGATGGCTGTGCGTAATGAAACCATAAAATTTACATTAAATTAACGATTTTTTTAATAAAATCTGAGAAAATCTAGCGGTCATGGACAGGGGCGAGGATGAGCCTGGTTAGTGTAGGTTGATAAACAAGTAGCCAATAAATTTTAAACAGAGGTCTATTTGGTGATAAACAACTTAAACCTGTGCGGGTGCTTCATGAGGGTACAATTTCTATGAGTCTTAATAAACCGACTTGTGCCAACAAAACACTGCCGGTAAAAATCTCTGGCTATTCCAATCTTGTAGAAGCATTGGAATACGCCGCACAGGGAAATACCGGTTACAACTTTTATGATGGCCGCGGCCGCCTGGCTGAGGTGCTGTCTTATGCGGACTTGTGTGACCAGGCAAAAGTGCTGGCGCGCAAGCTGCTTGGTCTGGGTTGTGAACGCGGCACGAGGGTTGGCATCATTGCTGAGACAGAACCGATGTTCCATCGTTTCTTTTTTGCCTGTCAGTATGCTGGTCTGATCCCTGTCGCCTTACCGGCAGGTATTCAGTTGGGCGCACATGGTGCCTATGTCGGCCAGGTCCGGCGTATGTTGAAGAGTTGTGGTGCGTCACTGGTGGTCGCGCCGGACACCCACGCCAAATTCATGGCGGAGGCAGTAAAGGGGCTGAATTTACTGATGGCCGGACGGCAAGCAGATTATGAAGCCCTGCCGGAGGTGGACGCAGAGCTCGAGCCATTGGGGTCCGATCAACCAGCTTACCTGCAATATACGTCCGGTAGCACCAGTTTTCCCCGTGGTGTGGAAATTACCCAGAAGACCGTTCTGACCAACCTGATGGAAATCGCCCGTTACGGGCTGAAGCTCGGGGCTGAAGACCGTTTCGTTTCGTGGCTGCCGTTCTATCACGACATGGGCCTGGTAGGTTTTATCCTGGTCCCGTTGATCAGTCAGTTATCGGTTGATTACCTGGGTTCACGTACCTTTGCCATGCGCCCGAGGTTGTGGTTGAGGATATTGTCAGATAACAAGGGCACGGTTTCGTCCGCCCCCACGTTTGGCTACGAGTTGTGTGCCAGGCGGTTGCGATCGGCGGATATTGAAAGTTACGACCTGAGCCACTGGCGTGCAGCCTGTGTGGGTGCCGAGCGTATTAACCCGGTGCCGCTAAAGTCATTTGCTGAAATTCTAAAACCCTGTGGTTTTGATCAGCGTTCATTTATTGCCTGTTACGGTATGGCTGAATGTGTATTGGCGACAAGTTTTGCACCGTTGGGAACAGGTCTGAATGTTGATTTGGTTGACAGAAAACGCATGGCCGAAAATGGCGAAGCCAAACCATTCAACGGGGATGCCGCTTCAACTTCGGCGTTTGTGGATTGCGGTAAGCTGTTACCCGGTTTCGAGATTAATATTCTGGACGAAAATGGCTATGAACTTGCAGAGCGGCAGTGTGGTGAGATCTATCTGAAAGGTTCAAGTGTCATGCGTGGTTACTTCCAGGATGAAGCATCCACCCGTGCTGTTCTGACTGAAGACGGCTGGCTGAATACCGGTGATATCGGCTACCGTATCGGGGATCACCTGGTGATTACCTCTCGCAGTAAGGACGTTATTATTATCAAGGGCCGTAATATCTGGCCCTATGACCTTGAAGAACTGGCTCAGCAGACCGATGGTGTCAAACTGGGTGGGGTTGCGGCCTTTTCCGTACGCGACGACTGTCAGGACGAGCAAGCTGTACTGGTGGTTGAAACCCGGGTGAAGGATGTTCAGCAGCGACAGCGGATTATCACCGAGATCAGTCGCTCCATTCATGAACACTTCGGCATCAACGTGATGATTGATCTGGCACCGCGTGGAACATTACCCAGGACATCGTCGGGCAAGCTATCGAGGTCACAATCCAAACAGGGTTTTCTTGCACGTAAAACCTTGCAGGACGTCGAAAGATCCATGGCCAAGGTTATCGAATCACAACCGGCCTGACTTGCAGACAGATTCTGCAGCCGTATTCATCACCGGGGCAACCGGTTTTATTGGTCAGAGACTGACCCGCACCCTGCAGGCAACGGGTCACTTGGTGCGTGCCCTGGTACGCCCGGAACATTACCCCGATGAGCGGGTTCCCGCTGTGTGTGAGCAAGTTGCCGCTGACCTGACGGATGCCGATAGCATGGCCGAGGCCATTGCTGGCAGCACTGCGGTCGTCTATTGCGCGGGTAGCGTCAGGGGGCGTGGACCCGTCGATTTTTTAACCGCCAATATTGTTGGTATCCAGGTCATGCTGGATGCGCTCGAACGTTTGCCTGAAACGCCACCGCTGTTATTGATTTCCTCGTTGGCAGCCTGCCGGCCGGAACTATCGGATTACGCCCGTAGCAAGCACGCCGGTGAGAAACTATTACTTTCCCGGCGTTCAGTACCGTGGAGCATACTACGCCCACCGGCCGTCTATGGTCCTGGTGACAGGGAAATGTTGTCTTTATTGAAGATGGCCCGGCGTGGTTTGCTTGCGCATGCCGGTCCAGCCGACCAGCGTTTGTCGCTGTTACACGTGGATGACCTTATCAACGCCATCATAGCCTGGTTATCAGCATCGCATTCCTGTCTTCATAAGACCTACGCCATTGATGACGGACGACCGGGTGGTTACGATTGGGCAGCCATAGGTGATGTCATTAGCGGTGGTAAGTGTCACACGCTGGTTGTGCCGCGCCCACTACTGGCAATCACTGCACGGATAAACCTGTTGACTTCATATCTTTTGCGTTATCAGCCCATGATCACTCCGGGAAAGGTGAAGGAGTTGATACAGCAGGACTGGTTATGTAGCGATAATATTGAGTACACAGCCGCGACCGGCTGGCAGCCCGAGATGGATTTACACGCTGGTATAGTGCAGCTGTTTGATTCCGTTTCCTGAAAATTTACAGAAACAGGCGTACATAAGGCCCTTCCTGCGATACAATCACCCCACCATGCATGAGCAACCGGGTGGAGAGTTTTTTGCAACATTCGATCGAATCCGTGAGCGAAGCGCTCGCACAAATCCTGACCAGGTATCTCAGTGACAACTGGGGTCAGGTTCCGGCAAAATATCGCAATATAACGGCTAACACCAACATGGTTACGGAACTTCAGCTGGATTCCTTTCAGGTCATGGAGTACATGCTGGAAGTGGAAGACCACTTTGATGTAGCCATTGATTTAGAGAGCCTCTCAGATACTCATACCATCACGGATTTAGCTGCCGTGGTTATTGCTGCTCACTCAGATTAGAAAATGGTTTCTTATGTCACTACTCGCTAAATTTGACGCCGCAAAACAACTCAAATCAGGATTGACCGGAGCAGGGCAAGACCCTACAGGGGTTGTCTTCGATGCGATCAAATCTGCGACACAAGGGGTTGTGAAGGGTCGAAATACCATCCTCGCTGGCACCAATAATTATCTTGGACTGACCTTAGACCCCCAGTGCGTTGCAGCCGGTATTGACGCGCTCAAATCACTGGGTTCTGGCACAACCGGATCACGTATGGCAAATGGGAGTTATGCCGGCCACCTGGCCCTGGAAGCGGAATTGGCTGATTTTTTTGAGTGCCCCGAAGCTCTGGTTTTTTCAACCGGTTACGGGGCCAACCTCGGCACCCTGGCAGCGTTGCTGGAACCGGGTGATGCCGTGTTATTGGACACTGATGCACACGCCAGCTTATATGATGGTTGCCGTATGAGCGGTGCCGATGTGTTTCGCTTCAAACACAATAACATTGTGAGTCTTGAACGTAGACTGGTACGTCTCGGTGAGCGTGCCAGCCGTTGTCTGATTGTGGTGGAAGGTATGTACAGCGTGCTGGGCGATTGTGCCCCTTTAGCGGACATCGTGGCATTGAAGGAGCGCTTTGATGCTATCTTGCTGGTCGATGAGGCACATTCAGTTGGAGTATACGGTGAACATGGCCGGGGTGTCGCTGAACAACAGGGTGTTCTGGACAAGATAGATTTCATTGTTGGTACTTTCAGCAAAAGTCTGGGCTCCATGGGTGGTTTTTGTGCAAGCTGCCACAAAGCCCTGGGTTTATTCCGTTACGTGTCCCGGCCGTTCATTTTTACTGCCTCACCGAGTCCTTCGGTGATCGCCACGACCCGCTCAGCGTTGCACCTCTTGCGTACCCGCCCCGGTTTACGGGAACGGTTGTGGGCAAATGCCCGACATCTATATGACAGCCTGCAGGCACTGGGTTATGAGCTCGGTCCGGAAGTCAGTCCCGTCATCGCCGTCAAGATCCAGGAAAAGGAAAAGGCAATGGCGGACTGGAACCGCTTGTTACTGGGCGGAATTTACGTCAACCTGATGGTGCCGCCGGCGACCCCTGGGAGTGCCAGTTTCCTGCGTTGCAGCGTCAGTGCAGCACATACACCGGAACAAATCTCCGCCATTGTTGAGGCGTTTTCTGCATTAAGAGATTCAGTCTGATGTTTTGTCTGCTTGCCTAATCCGCATATTTCACCAGTCGGTATCCGGCCTCACTATATACACAGGATTCAGTTGAATTAAATGGCAGTTTTATCAAATAATCCCGCGGTACACTTTGTACCCGGCCAGCTACCTATCCCGGCCCTGGCTTGTTCAGGCGCACCTGAGCTTGAGCTTCCCTCCAGCCGTAGCTACGGCTATGGCTCTCGGTCCAGCCCGGCGCTCAGCCGCAACTGTCCAGCGCCATCATCCGGGATACCGGTGAAATTTGCGGACTAACGAAATGCGCCCCGGCGATAGAGCCGCCATAACAATGGCCAGCCAAAGACCAGCGGATGTTTGCGTTGTCTAAGGGTGGGTGCAATATAAATACCGGAGTGGCGTTTAATTTTCCATAAAAGGTAATCAAGCGGATCATTGAAAGTAAATGCGGCCTTGAACAGACGCAGCATGGATAACAGTTTTCCTTGATAGCGGCGCAACCACCAAGCTGCCCTGGAAAATTGTCTGGTGGTGTTACTGCACTGGTTAATATAGTCATTATGATCTGAACTGGTGACGTAAGTAGCGCCTGAACCGGCCAATGTACGCGTAATGTTGTCGTAGTAGCCCGGGTTGTGTGCGTAGATCGTATCGGCGCGCTGCTTGCTTTCAGTCCGCAATTCACAGCGGTAGGTGAGCCTGAGCCCCCGGACCCATAATTCCTTGCTGCCAAAGCAGGTTGGCATGATGGGCAGAACGCGTTTTACGAACGTTGCGGTCGCGAGCACGAAGGCCTCTTGCAGGCGGGCTTCGACGCCGGCATCACGCACGAATAAGATCTCGCATGGTTGTGCAAAACGTGCCCAGAAATAGGAGTGGAAATCATGCACCATGGCGTGCTGAAAACGCTGTAGGGTCAGTAGTGCGCATTTTGCACGTATGTCCTGGTCGCCTTGCTCGTGGTGTATCTGGTAAACATTGGGCGGCAACAGACGACACATCCAGCCTTGCCAGCGCGAATCAAGGGTGTGGTAATTTTCCACCAGGACATAGAAATCGAGCATTGTGTCGCGTTGGCCGCGCAGCCAGGAGCCATACACCAAGACTGCGATTAATGTGTCACCATGTCGCCTGCGGATTTCTTCTATCAGTGGCTCAATCATGTTGAATGTCTAGAGCCGGTGGTGGCGGATGGCGATAACGGCCACTGCCAGCAGTACAAATGGCGGGCTGAGGACGACCAACAGTGGATTGAGTCCCAGGATACCGGCCAGGTGTCCACTCAATTGTTGCACCAGGTAAAAACCGATACCGATCAAGCCACCCAAAATGGCCCGCTGGCTCGCCGAAACCGCACGAACCGAACCCAACAGGAAAGGCAGGGACAACAGCGCCATGGCCAGCAGGCCTGGCAGCAGGCTAAGCTGTTGCCAAAACACAATCTCATAGCGTTGCGTATCGAGGTTATTGCGTCTCATGTTGCTAATGGTGTTAAAAAGATCATCCGGGGCGAGCGCTTCGAGCGGTAGCATCAATACTGCTGCCTGTTTTGCTGACAACAAACCCTTCCACAACACACTGGCTTCAGGTGTTTCCAATACCTGTGAATTTTGTAATTTGGATTGCAGCACACCGCTCAAAAGCCAACTGTCTGCGCCGGTATAGTCCGCAGTGTCTGCCTTGTCAATCTGTATCAGGCGGTTATTTTCATCGGTTGTGTATATTTCAATGTCTGCGAGACGACGATCGAACTGTACCTCATTGACGTGGATGAACAATCGGCCATTTCGGGTCCAGAATGCCCTCGTACCCGTCTCACCTGATTCCGTACCGGGTACCGATTTCCCACGCAGTTGACTGGCTTTGCGTTCAAAGGTCGGCACCACTGTAAATTGCAGTATTGCCATGATAGCCCCGAGGATGATGGCCAGCACGGTCACTGCCAGTGAGATTCGACGCTTTGACATGCCAACTGCTCGTATGGCGATCAATTCGCGGTTATTGGCCATTGCGCCCAGACCCATCAGACCACCGAGCAACGCGGTCACGGGGAGTAGTTCAAGCATGCGTTTGGGGGTGGTTAACACGACAACCATTAGTGCATCCGGTAGCATGAAGCGGCCCTTTCCAACATTCCCCAATTCATCGCCCAGGGACAGGAAGGTGAATAAAGCTAACAGCAATACCATCACCAGGAGAACCCCGCTCATGAAGCGTTGCATGATGTACCGGTCAATTGTGAGCATGTCGTTGCCTCCATGATCTGTACTTGACCGGCCAGTAAAATGCGACAACCAGTGCCCCCAGACCACCGGGCACCCACCAGATGAAGTTGGCACTGCCTTGTTGGACCCAACTGCGGCTGATGTCCAGCATATTGAAGTAAATGGCATAAACCA
This sequence comes from uncultured Wenzhouxiangellaceae bacterium, assembly GCA_964650905.1. Classification (GTDB taxonomy): domain Bacteria; phylum Pseudomonadota; class Gammaproteobacteria; order Xanthomonadales; family SZUA-36; genus SZUA-36. The sequence continues at coordinate 27,128 of CAZYVH010000021.1, forward strand.
CGATTGCCAGCAGCATCTTGGCATAGCGGCCCTTGCGTGGCCGGCTGCGGCTCAAGGGAATAGCCAATAATGCCAGTAACAAGGCAGACAGTGGTGTGGACAGACGCCATTGTAATTCTGCGCTGTCTACAGGGTCCGTTGAATGCAGCAGTTCAAAAGACGAGGTCGATTTTACCTTGTAACCAGGTGGCTGCGGCGTTTTAACCGGCAGCCACAAGGTAAAACTGCCAAATTGTGCGGAAAAATCGGTGCCACCCGCAACTTTCTTAAAAATTCGTGCATCTTTCAATTGCAGCCTGTGATATCGGGGCCTTGCAAAATAACTGAATACACCGACAGCAGCGGTGATGACCTGTAAGTCATCACCATTGCGTGAGCGGATAAATATTCCTCGCAGGTCTTCACCATTTTCTGCGATGTGTTCAATAAATACGGTACGCTGGCTTTCGCCAAAAGTATAAAACCGGGCTTCCTTGATGCGCCCGGTTTCGGAAGATGCTTCGGCATTTGAGCGGACCACGTAGGTTTGTGTATAAGCCCATGGGCGCACCAGGACCGACCATAAACCAATCAGAACAGCCAGCACCAGTGTCAATCGCATCACAGGCCGCAACAGACGTGCTTCGGAAATACCACCAGCGCGCATGGCATATATTTCGGAATCTGAATAGAGCCTGCCGAGACCTGTCATCAGGGCCAGGTAAAGACTCAGCGGCAGTAACGATTCAAGCGAAATGATGGATTTAAGCAGGGTCAGTTGCACGACTTCACCGGGCTGTAGCAGGCCGGCATCGGCACTGACGAGGTAGCGGCTCAGGCTGTAGGTGATAAATATAACCACCAACGTCAGACAGATGGCCCAGAATGGTTGAGCGACTTCCCGGATCAGGTAGCGGTCAATAATCATTTCACCGCTTGTGCTTTTATTTGTAGTGTCTGTCTCTTCATCTCATACCATGAATGCCGCCAAATTGATATGATCAGGCAGCCGGATGACTTCAGCAAGGACTATTGTATGTTAAAAACCATCGTGTGCTGCTTTGGTGTATTGTTTTCGGCAATACATTTTAACAGTCTGGCATCACCGCTGGGTGAGGGTGCTTTCGATACCATCAGTATCAAGGCAGATGAGGCTTTTGAAGATATATTGCCTGATATTTTGCATTTACATGGGCATTTCTCCATGCACAGTGACCAGTGGCAATTGGCATCTGAACGGGCAACGGTCTACGGTCAACCGGATAAGCCGAATAAAATAATCCTGGAGGGTTCTCCCGCGACCTTTCAAATAAAGCAGTCAGAAACAGGCCCCGTGGAAGCGAGTGCGCCCAGGATGGCGTACGAGCGTGACACCGATACATTGGAGTTAAGTGGTGGCGCCATCTTGAAGCTGGAGAAAGAGACCATCCGTGGCACCGTGATCAAATTTGATATCAGCAGCAATGGCTACCATGCCGGGGGTGCCGGTGGCGTCAGGATTGTGGTACCGGCCAGCAATTGAATCACCCGTGAACACACTCGCCAGGACCGGGATAGGTACCGGGCCGGGTACAAAGTGCACCTACCTGTAACCTGCCGCCTGCAGGGAGAACAACTTTGCATAATGCCCATCCAGCTTCATCAGCTGCTCGTGGCTGCCGTTTTCGATGATGCTGCCGTTTTCGATGACGATGATCTGGCTGGCCATACGTACGGTGGAAAAACGGTGCGAAATCAATATGGCGATACGTTTTTGGGTCAGTTTGCGGAAATGCTCATACACCTGTGCTTCGGCGCGGGCGTCCATGGCTGCGGTTGGTTCGTCCAGCACCAGGATATCGGCCTCGCTGCGCATGAAGGCGCGTGACAGGGCGATTTTCTGCCATTGTCCGCCGGACAGTTCCTGGCCATCCTTGAACCACGTGCCCAATTGCGTCCTGTAGCCGGAAGGCAGACCCTTAACCAGTGCGTCTGCCATGCCTTTGTCGGCCGCTTCTTGCCAGCGTTGCTCGTCTTCGAAATGGCCGACATCGCCCACGCCGATGTTTTCACCGACCAGGAACTGGTAACGCGAGAAATCCTGGAAAATCACACCGACACGCTGACGCAGCGCGTTTTCGTCCCAGTCCTTCAGATCCATGCCATCGAGCAGGATACGCCCGGTATCGGGATAATAAAGTCGTGTCAGCAACTTGATCAACGTTGTCTTACCAGAGCCGTTCTCACCCACCAATGCCAGCGATTCACCGGGGTGTATGTGCAGGTTGATGTCCCTGAGCGCCGGCTGGCTGGCGCCCGGGTAGGTGAAGCTGACACCTTCGAAACGCACACCGTCATTGCTATGTGGACCGCTTGTTTGACCGGCCATAGATAGTGTTGCCGGGGCTTCCAGGTATTCATACAGGGTGGACAGGTACAGGTTGTCTTCGTACATACCGCCAATCGCCGACAGGATGGCTGAGACCGCCGACTGGCCCTGGCGGAACAACATCAGGTACATTGTCATCTGGCCCAGCGTGATACGGCTGGCGACTGTGGCTACCGCGATCCAGGCATAGGCACCGTAAAGCGCCAGGGTGCCGAGCAAGCCGAGCGCAAAACCCCAGCCGTCACGCCGAATCGCCAGCGATCGGTCGGCTTTGTAGAGGCGCCGAAAGATATCCCGGTAACGTTCCAGCAGCAGCGGACCGAGACCGAACAACTTGACCTCCTTGACGTTGTCCTCGCGTGCGATCACGGTTTCGAGGTAAAGCTGCATACGGGTCTCGGGCGAGCGCCAGCGGAACAGGGTGAAGGCTTCGCCCGAAAAACGGGTCTCTGCAACAAATGCCGGCAAGCCGGCCAGCACCAGTATCAGCACCGCCCACGGTGAGAACTGCACCAGCAGCACACCGTAACTGAAGAGCGAGATCATGTTTTGCACCAGTCCAAACGTACGGTTGATCAGTGACAACGGCCGGCTTGAAGCCTCGCGCCGGGCGCGGGTGAGTTTGTCGTAGAACTCGGAATCCTCGAACTGTGCCAGTTCGAGGCTGAGGGCTTTTTCCAGGATCAGCACGTTGACACGCTGACCCAGTTGCGCACGTAACAGCGCCTGGCACAAAGAAATGCCGCGCTGCGCACCCGCCAGTGCCGCGACGATCAATGCCTCGATGGCCACCAGCGTAAACACCCGGGCCATGCCGATGACGCCGCTGTCACGGGCAATTTTTGTGGCTGCCAGGACCGCGTCGATGATCAGTGCACCGATATAGGCCATAGCTGCCGGCAGTACACCCGCCAGCAACGTCGATAAAGCCAGCGCCACGGTCAGACGCCGGTTGGTGCTCCACACCAGTTCGATGGCGCGGCGGCCATAACGGAATACACCAAAGAAACCGCGGACAGTGGCATCAGGTGGAGGACCAGGTGGTTTAAAGTGTGCCATTAGGTAATTTTACAGGCTGGTTTCCCTGATACCCAAACCAAGAGTTAATCTCACCCGTTTTCATGGCATACCGCCCCGAACGGCAAGTATCGGGCACTGGTGACACCGGCCCAACGAGGCAAAGGCAATAAGGTCAAAATACAAAAAGGGACACCAGACCAAACCTCTGCCGAAAAACGGGCTTCAATGACCCCGGATCAAGTCCGGGGCAGGCTCTGGGCAAAGCGGTTGAAGCGGGTTTTTGGTATCGATATTGAAACCTGCGACAAGTGCGGTGGTAAGGTCAGAATCATTGCTTGTATTGAAGACCCGGCAGTGATCCGCAAGATACTCGCCCACCTGTATGAGAAAGCGGTTACAGCGGTTACAGCCCAGTTGCCACCATGCCGGGCCCCGCCGGTAACGGGGTTGTTTGATTGAAGGAGTGAAATCGGTATTTCGAAAAACTGGCTATTCCCTACAGGAAACGGCGCGATATCTGTCGCCCCGGGTGCAGAAATTTGCTAAATGAACGCTGCTATGGGATAGATTCCAGCGCTGGTAGCTCCATTTTTGTGAGATTTCACGGCAATCTGACTGTAAAGCGTGAAAAGCTGACGTAGAAAACTGCTTCAGTACTTGTCAGATTCATGAAAAAGGGCTTTTATGCTGCTTACTCTTAAGCCACGATATTAAAACAATATGCCCCGATACAGACAAAGTATTTCCCAGATATTGGGAGCCTCTTTATGATAGAGCAGACTAGGTGAGTCAGGCTTTCATATCCGACTTTCGTGAGGCCTTTGAAGATGTGGGATCAACGGTCAGAACGACTACTCATTTTGTAATAAGAAGATTGTAATAAGAAGACTCCATTTCATCAGGAGGCGAACAATGTTTAAAAATATGTCTAAGCCGATACATGCGGCATTAATACTTGCCCTTTTGACTGTGCCAGCTCCAGTGGTCGCACAACAAGAAGGTACTTCACTGGAGTTGGAAGAAGTGTTGGTCACGGCTCGCAAACGAGAGGAGTCCTTGCAGAAAGTTCCGATCTCCATAACCGCCTTTTCGACCGCTGCCCTGAGAAACCGGTCTGTTTCCAACATGAAGGATCTTGGCATGATGATCCCCAACCTGAGCTGGATGCAGACCAACTCCGGCGGCAACGGGTCCGGCAACCTGATCATGCGGGGCGTGGGCCAGAGAGAGAACGCTGCCTTCTGGGATCCGGGTGTCGGCATGTATATCGACGGCGTCTACATGGCGCGTGTAAATTATGTGGACCTCGACGTCATGGATATGGAACGGATTGAAGTCCTGCGTGGTCCGCAAGGTACCCTGTTCGGCAAGAACACGATCGGCGGCGCAGTCAATGTCGTCAGCAAGCGGCCGGGAGATGAATATTCCGCCTCTGCAGAAGTCACGACAGGCAGTTACGACCGGATCGATGTTGGCGGGTCCATAACCCTGCCCATCTCGCCAGGAGCACTGTCCGTCAATCTCTCTGGTGCGGAACGCAACCGCGACGGTTATTTTGACCGGCTGGAGTATGGCACCAACGAGGTAATAGATACCAGTAATGATGTAAACCGGATCTCCGGTAGGGCAACCATCAGTTGGACACCCAAGGATAATTTTCGGGGCCTGTTTATTTTTGACATCGCCAGGGTCCGGGAAAAAGGCCAGGGTGTCAAGGTCGTGGCCTTCAATCCGCATTGTGGTCTCTGTGGTCTTCTCAATATTTTAGCCGATCCTCCCTACGGTGATGCATTCCTCACGGATGATAACTTTTCAAACTACGATACCGGGGGCAACACGAGAGACATAGACAACTGGGGGGCATCCATGAATCTGGAGTGGGATATTGGCGACTACCGGCTGGTCTCCATCACCGCCTACCGGAACCTGGAATCACTGGTTGATATTTCACCGGACGGTGTTCCCTACCAGGTTCTGAGCAAAAGAAATCCGTTGGACCAGGATCAGTTCTCACAGGAGTTCCAAGTGCACGGAAGTTCGTTTAACGACAAGCTGGAGTGGGTGGCGGGTCTTTATTATTTTGAGGAATCGGGATTCGAGGAAGCACGTCTCGATATCTACACCGAACTCGCCTTCTATCCGCCCATCGCGGGACCGCTGCCCCTGGATGCCGGCTTCATTCGCAGTTGGGACTTTTCCACTGAGTCTTACGCTGTCTTCGGCCAGGGTACCTACGCGGTCAATGACCGGCTCAACATCACGGCTGGAATCCGCTTTACTTCGGAAGATAAAACCCTTGGCCGTGAAAGATCCCGCTGGGTTCTCTCCGATACCGTGATTGCACCCTACGAAACTGCCAAGGATAGCTGGGACGATACATCGCCGATGGGCAGCATCCAGTACCAGTGGAATGACAACTTGATGACCTACCTCTCAGCCTCCCGCGGCTTTAAGAGCGGCGGTCATAACGGTGAAAATGTTGACAGCAACGCTTTTGTCCCCTTTGACCCGGAAACCATCTGGACCTATGAACTGGGTCTGAAATCCGAGTGGTTAGACAGGCGCGTGCAGTTCAATATGGCGCTCTTCTACAGTGACTATACCGATATGCAAGTTGAGGTGACGCGCGCCGGGACCGATGGTCAACCGGTCCAAACCATCGGCAACGCCTCGGCGGCGGAGATCAAAGGATTTGAAGTGGAACTCCTCGCAATACCCGCAGAGGGATTCACCCTGCAGGCGGGCATGGGGTACACGGACGCCTCCTACAAGGATGTTGACCCGACAGTTGGTATAACCACCGACATGGTGTTACCCGGTGTACCGAAATGGACGGGCTCGGTTTCCGGCCAGTATGAGTTCCCCCTGCAGAGCGGGGGCACCCTGACCGGCCGGATAGACTATTCCTTCCGTTCCAGGACCAACTTCGATCTCTTCAACAGTGAATTCCTGTGGCAGGATGCCTATGGCCTGCTCAACGGCCGTATCACACTGCAGCTTAGCAACAGCAACTGGTCCTTCTCGTTGTTCGGTACCAACCTGACGGACGAGGAGTACTTCATCGGCGGCACTCACCTGTTTGGAAACCTCGGTGTGACCTCGCGCATGTATGAAAGGCCACGGGAGTGGGGCCTGTCGATGAATTACGACTTCAACTAAGCTGCTGGATACGTTAATTCAATAAATCATACTCGCGGTGAGCGTGTTGTACTATTAAAAATAGATCTGCCTTCCTCGAAAACACCTGATGGTGTTTTCGAGGTAAAAATTATTGTGACATTGATCATCTGGATAAACGTGTGATGTCTGAACTAACATCAAAGCTTGTTGCTTATTGCCATTCCGTCCAATATGAAGATTTACCTCCAGCAGCGGTCACTGCTGCCAAGGTGGAAATACTTGATAGCCTGGGTGTTGGGCTTGCCGGTTTCGGCTTGGAAGGCATGCAGGAATTGCTCGAAATAGTTTGTGAATGGGGAGGTGCGGCACAGAGTTCCGTAATTGGTCATGCCGGGATGCTGCCCGCGCCTTCAGCGGCATTCGTCAACGCGGCAATGATGCATGCACTGGATTATGATGGCGGGCATACCGGTGCTTTCGTACACACGGGAGTCGTCACAATCCCTGCCGTCTTTGCTGCTGCCGAGCGCGCAGGCGGTATGACCGGACATGAAATGCTGGTTACTGCCGCAATGGGGACGGACATATTCTGCCGGCTCGGCCTCGGACTCCGATCTGACGTCAGCAAGGCTCGTAGTGGTTGGCACTGGACGACGGTGCTCGGCTACCTGAGCAGCGCAATGATTGCGGGCCGGATATTTGGCTTGAATGAAGAGCAACTACGCCATGCCCTGGGTATTGCTTACCACCAGTGTGCCGGAAATACCCAGGGTGTTGCCAGCGGTGCGCTAACCAAGAGGATAGGTCCCGGTTTCGCAGTACGTGGCGGTTTGACTGCTGCATTGATGGCGGAGCGGGGTATCACCGGGGCAGAAGACATTTTTCAGGGGGACTATGATCTTTGCAGACTCTACGGGAGGACAGATCAATATGACATGGATGCCTTTCTTGACGGTCTTGGCAGTCAATTTCATGGCACTCGTGTTGATGTGAAATTCTATCCTTGTGGCGGGATGATGTTTCCTTTTATTGATGCGGCACTTGAACTCGTAGCTGAACATAAGATTGACCTTGCGGATGTGGAATCGATTACGGTCAGGCATGGTGATGGGTCGCGCGGATTCGTGGAGCCATTAAGCGCCAGGCGCGAACCTCGCAATGCAGTCGATACCCAGTTCAGCATCCCCTGGGTGGTGGCTGTGGCTCTGGTAAAAGGCCGGGTGACACCTGCATCATTCACCAATGTTGCAATCAGGGATCCCGAAATACTTGCTATTTCGAACAAAATCACACCGCAGTTTGATCCTGAACTCAACCAGGCCGGTGGACTGGAACCGGGAAGGCTTGATCTGCATCTCAAAGGCGGTACCACACTGAGTTGCCGCAAGGATAACTACATGTCGGGAACGGATGGTGTCGTGGCCTATGACAAGGTTGTCAATAAGTTCATGGATTGCGCTGATTTTTCAGACTTGTCAATTCCACAGCACAGATTGCAGGAGACCGTTGATCTAATCCGGAATCTTGAAGCATTGGATGATGCAACGACGATAATGCGACATCTTTGTAGACAGGTTTGATGCGGGATGCTGGGCACATATGTCTTAAGCCAGCCAGTAATGAAATTTCTGGAGGAACGGACTTGGTTAAAAAGGGATATCACACGATGGTCCCTGTATGGCTGACTGTACTTCTCCTGGCCTATCACGCCACCGGGTATGCGGGTGAAAGCATCACATTCCACGTCAGCGATGCAATGCCATCGAATACCCCCCTCGGCAGGGTGGCCGGTGACTGGGCCGCTAACATACGAAAGCAAAGCCGTGGAGATGTTGATGTAATTCTTTACCCGGGATCACAATTATTCAGTCCCGAGCAACAGATCAATGCTGTGGCGCGGAAATATATCAATGCCGCGTTTGTCCATTTTGATTACTGGGGCCGGACCTTGCCAGAAATTTCGGTCCTGTCAAGACCCTATCATTTTCCCGATAAGGATAGCCTACTGGCATTTAATCATTCCAGGCTGCGTCTTTATTTAGAGAACAAAATACAGGAAAAGGGCATCAAAGTACTCGCCTGGCTTGTCATGGGAACCCAGATTGGAATATCAACCAAAGATCAACCCGTTATCAAGCCAGAGGATTTTACCCACAAGAAAATAAGGGGTGCAGGTCCACTGGTGAATTCCATGCTGCGCTCTGTCGGTGCATCACCGATTACGCTGGGCGGCGCGGAAGTTTATCAGGCTTTGCAGACAGGCATGATCGATGGATCTTTTACCACGCCCTATTCGACCTACATGCGTCGTTTCTATGATGTGACTAACTGGGTAACCGTTACACCGCTTTTCCCTTCCTACATCATGATTATCGTCAATCTGGAATGGTGGCAATCTCTGCCTGATGACTACCGGTCTGTCATCACTCAGGTCAGCTCCAAAGCAGAGCAACAGGCTATGGTGGCGACAGACGAGATCGAAGCGGAACTGCCGGACCAGCTGCGGGGAAAGGGTATGAGCGTTTACTTTCCCGACGCCCGGGAGATAGAAGTATTAAAGCTCAAAATGGAACCGGCGTGGGTAGAAACCTTTCTTGAATTGACAGGTGAGAAAGGCAGCGAAGTATTGGAATATTCGGTGAAAAGGTAGCTATGAATAATGAAGGACTCTCAAGTGTGGATCATACAATCATGAATATGACGATCCAGACATGATGCGAACAACAAGAGATAAATCGGTGAGTCGTTGCATAGAACGGATTGCTTCCTTACTGGATGCGGCAGGGGGAATTGTCGTTATCATAATGGTTATTATCGGTGTCGTTGGGTTTATCTGGCGTTACGTGTTGGGGCAACCATTGTCCTGGCCGGATGAATTGATTACCTACTGTATACCGCTGTTTGTCATGCTGTGTGTGGGAGAACTGTTTGTCAAGGACAGAAATATAGCTATTGAGGTCTTTCCAGCCGTATTTTTTGTAAAGGAATTGGCACTTTTTCTAGCCTCACTGATGTTGCTGATTTCAAGTTTCAATCTGATCTGGTTCGTAGTTGACTTCGGGATGTATATGCCCGGAGTTCTGGGTGTACCGGCATGGATGGCAGAAATCTGCTTGCTCTTGGGTGCAGGATTCATGACCTTGATAACCGGTCACCGTCTGATCCTTGAAGTGAATAAGCAGCGGGAAAATAAGACTGATGCTGACTAGTTCCATCGTCATCTGCATTCTCGTCCTGCTCTTTATGCGGGTCCCGGTTTTTGCCAGCCTGCTCCTGGGAACCCTGGTGCCTTTCACTCTGGCAGAGGGGAATCATGCCATAAACCTGCTGGCTGATGTATTCTATTCAAGAATTGCCAATTATCTTTTTGTTGCCATTCCTGCCTTTGCACTGATGGCACAGATACTCCTGCGCACCGAAGCAGTTACTGATCTATATAATTCCCTGTATGCAGCCGTCAGGCGGATACCCGGAGCAATTGGTATGGCAACCATCGCCTCATGCACGGCATTTTCGGCAATTTCCGGCTCTTCCATGGCAACAACACTGACAGTGGGTGGGGTCGCTATCCCACAAATGCAACGCTTTAACTATCCGCGTCCGCTGATATTCGGCATGGTCGCAGCAGGTGGAACACTTGGTATACTGATACCGCCATCAATTGGGCTTATCGTGTATGGCGTCCTCGCTAATGTGTCTATCGGTTCGCTGTTCCTCGCAGCATTGGTTCCAGCGTGTGTCATGGTCACTTTTTTTTGCCTGTATGTAATGGTACAAGATAGACGTACAAGAAAGGATGACAACAAAAGCAACGAGACCAAAGGAAGCAAAGAGCCCCATCAGTCTGCAAACAATCACTGGCGAACATTGCCGATACTGATTCTGCCGGTAGTTATCCTGGGGGGGATATACGGCGGTTTGTTTACTGCCACGGAAGCGGCTGTTGTCGCGGCCATGCTGTCTGCAATAATCGCTGCGGTCATATACCGGAAGTATAGTTTTGCCTTCCTGCTGGAAGCCGCCCGCGAAAGTGCAAGAACCAGTGCTAAGATGTTTTTGATAGTTGGTAGTGCAGCCTATTTTTCTCACGTCCTGGTCTATCTGGGCCTGCCGGGTACCATGCTTGATATTGCCATGAATCTGGAATTGGGCAGATTCACATTATTTGCCTTACTGTTGTGTGTCCTCCTGCTTCTCGGAATGCTCATGGACGGCATGTCTGTTACTTTAATTACTACACCGATCATTATTCCTGTTCTTGTTGCGTTTGATTACAACCTGATCTGGTATGGAGTCATTCTGATTCTCACCCTTGAGATGAGTTTGCTGACGCCACCAGTAGGTATTAATTTATATGTCATCAAATCAATATCTGATGCGCAATTCACTGAGGTACTGAAGGGCGTACTACCCTTTCTGCTGTTAATGCTGTGCACGCTTGCGCTGGCCATTATGGTTCCGCAACTGGTGCTGTGGCTGCCGGAAACCATGGACTACAGCCGATGATTGCGTGCTGTCTTCAGGCGTATCGTACAGGACTGTCTGAGAATTTTTATGATGGGATCCACATCTACAGGTGAATCACATTTTTATCTTTTCAGGTGTTCAAACTTTTTACCATGCCATGGTTTATAGCATTATTGTCTGAAATAACAGGCGAGGTGAGAGCATTATGCATCGAAAAGAATACGAAACCGGAAAGTACTGTCCTCTTGATAATGTACGCATACTGGATCTAAGTCGAGTGATGGCAGGTAATTCGCTTTCCTATTATCTGGCTGATTTCGGAGCAGAAGTAATCAAGGTTGAGCAACCCGGTGCCGGTGATCCGTTACGTGCAATTGGCAGGGAGCATGTCTCACCTTTCTGGAAAGTACTCTCGAGGAACAAGAAGAGTATCGCTATTAACCTGAAGACTCCTGAAGGTATTGAACTGGTTAAAAAACTGGTAATGGATGCCGACGTATTGCTGGAAAATTTTCGACTGGGAACACTGGAGAAAATGGGATTGGGCCCTGAAGTTCTTCACAGTCTTAATGAAAAACTTGTCTTCGTGCGCATCTCAGGCTGGGGAGGTACCGGGCCGTATTCACATAAACCCGGATTTGGTACCCTGATCGAGGCGTTTTCTGGTTTTGCCGCAAAAAATGGGTTCCCTGACCGCCCCCCTCTGTTGCCCAACCTGGGGCTTGCGGATACGGTATGTGGTCTGACTGGAGCGGTTGCTACAATGGTCGCACTCAGGGAAGTGGAAGTGAACGAAGGCAAAGGACAGGTGATAGACTTGTCTATCCTCGACGCCATGGTGGCATTTCTGGCAACGGACGCGGCTCAGTTTGTAGTTACCGGCGTAAAACCGGGCAGGGCGGGCAACCGTGGACAGGTGGCAGCACCGCGGAACCTTTACCGAACCAAAGACGATTCCCATGTTGCAATGTCTGCATCCACGCAGACCATGACTGAAAAATTGTTGGCGGCTATCGACAGGTCGGAACTAATAACTGATCCCCGGTTTGCGACCAGTGAAGCAAGAATGAAAAATGCTGACGAACTTGACTGTATTATTGAGGCTTTCATGATGAACCGTACCCTCGATGAAAATCTGGAATTTTTTGATGCCCATGGCATCACAGCGGGGCCCGTCTATGATGTGGAGCAGTTGTGTCGTGATCCCCATGTTATCGAAAGAGAAATCCTCGTGGAGATGGAAGATGAAGATGTCGGCTGGTTACCGATGCCCTCGCCTCCGGCACGGTTATCAACTACCCCGGCGGCAATAAGACAACCGGCTCCTGGACTGGGCAGCCATACAGCAGAATTACTTACTGAACTTGGATTGAGTGGTGCGGAAATAAGAACTTTCGAGGCAACCGGAGTAGTTCAATGCAGCTAATAGACTTTTTTGTAAGCTATGTTGTTTGTGGATTAATAAAACATACTGAAGGAGTGAATACTGTATGGAAATAACCGGTCAACTTGTGGATTATTGCTCCCATATTCGGGCAGTCACGATTCCAGAAGAAGCAAAAGATGCGGCCAAGGTGCAGATCCTGGACTGTATGGGTGTTGGCCTGGCAGGGAATAGGGCAGCAGGTATTCCGGAGCTTGTAAAAATTAACGCAGGCTGGAGTGGGAAAAGGGAGAGCAGCGTGATTGGTTATGATTTGTGTTTACCAGCACCGCATGCAGCACAGGTGAATGCAAGCATGATTCATGCATGTGACTTTGACGACGTTCACTCAACTGCGCTTATGCACCCAGGTGTTATTGCAGTACCTGCCGCGCTGGCAGTTGCCCAGATGGCCGGAGCGGTTACGGGGGAGGATTTTCTGGCTGCAGTAGTGATGGGCACAGACCTCGTTTGCCGTCTTGGTATGGCAGTACAATCTGATGTTCCCAAGTCAGTGACCGGCTGGCATTTTACGTCTATCTTTGGGTTTCCCGCAAGCGCTGCAGTTGCGGGCAATATACTGCGATTATCACCAAATCAAATGCACAATGCACTGGGAATTGCATATCACCAGAGCGCGGGGAATGGGCAGTGTGCCTTAGATGGTGCACTCACCAAGCGACTGGGTCCGGGATTCGCAGTCAGGGGTGGGATAATGGCATCATTGCTGGCAGCTGAAGGCGTAACGGGTGCAGCTGGCTGGTTGGAAGGGGAAGCCGGCTTATACAGGCAATATTTTAAGTATCCCTGTGACGATAGCGTGTTGTTATCTGAATTGGGAAACTATTTTGAAGGAATTAATGTTGGTATCAAGCGTTATCCGTGCTGCGGGATTGTGCACCCTTTCATTGATGCCGCGTTGGAACTGTTTGATAGCGGAGGCTTCGAGGCTGAAGATATTAAAGAGGTTAAGGTATCTCACGGTGAAGGTACACGAATTGTTATCGAACCTATCGATGCAAAAAAGCAACCGCGTAATATTGTCGATTCCCAGTTCAGCGTTGCCTGGGGTGTGGCAGCAGCATTATGCCAGGGTAAGGTTGTGCTGAATAATTTTACCGAACAGGGGATCGCTGATGAGCAAACAAGAAATCTTGCTCGGCGGATCGTTGCTGAATTGGATCAAAGCATGACACGCACCAGCAGTCTTGAGTCGGGCAGGGTAGAGTTGATGCTTGCCGACGGAAGACGGCTGGCAGCTACGACCGAAAACAGGATGAATGACGGCGGTGGCAGAATATCCTTCGATGATTGTGCTGCAAAGTTTTATGAATGCGCAGAATCTTCCGGTCTGGGATATGCCAGAGAAAAGTTGAACAGGATTGTCACACTGATTTACGAGATTGGCACGCTGCCGGATGTCTCTGTCATCGCCTCATTAATGCAACCATGTTATGCGGATTTGGACACTGATCAAAAATGATTTGGTAGAATCAACCAGAGGAGAATACATTATTCAGATCATTGGTAATATTTTCCGAAAGACGTAATCCGGCAAGATTTTCATCCGTCAGTTCACCATCAGGAATAAGGTCAAGTGTCTTTACCAGGCATATCAGTTGGGTGCTGCCCTTTGTGATATTAATGGCATGTGCACTTGTGCTAATTAGAGCCTGCTCAGAAAGTATTAACATGTTGATATATATAGATTAAATAGTCATTTTTTGGTACAATAGTGCACGAAAAACAAGCCAAATCCACCCAAAGGCTTGC